>JBOGSW010000224.1:0-10980 GCA_050695815.1 Candidatus Limnocylindria bacterium
CAAGACGGCCGCATCCTTGCCGCTGGTTGCACCCGGCGACGCAAACGGCCATCCCGGCTCAAATCCATCCCCCAACCCCGCCGATAGCTCCACCGAGTGAAATCTGAGCGCGCCGGTGTCGGCCACCTGATCAGGGAGCGGCCTATTGACAATCGCACGTGGCAAAGGATTCGCCACGCCCGACCGCGGCCCCGGTCGCCGGTCTATCGACCCCGATTGGCAGGAGCCCCTCGCCACGTCGCGCATCCGCGATCTATCCGCGTCCTGCTGGCGTGAAGGTGCCTGACGGGCGCTCCCACGCCACCGCCTGACCGATAGATCGCCGCCACGACGCCCGACAGGACCCTCGTGGCAGAATCGGCCGATAGATCGCCGCCGGCGTCGAGTGCTGCACGCCACACCGGGGCTTGTGCGGCCGCCTGTGAGCGACTAGGCTCGGGACCGAGACATGATCCACTTGGACGCCATCCGAGCCTGCTGCATCTGTCGCTAGGCGGAAGGAGCTTTTCCGCCGGCCAGCCACGTCGCGCCCGTCGCGTGGTGCTCCCCTCCCGCCTCCTCGCCGTGAACCGCCACCCGGGCGCGTCGCGGCGGCCCGCCTCGAGGCCCGCGCCCCGCCCCGCCCCGCAACGAGATCATGCTCATGCCCATTCCTGCCGCCCGTACCGCCCGTCCGTACCACGACCTCGACGTCATCGATGCGCGCGCGCCGCGCTTCAACCAGGCCGTCGTCGGCAGCCTGTCGCTGGCCGCCGTCCTGACCGGCTGGTGGCCGATCCTGGCTCTCCTCGCCCTGCAGCTGGCCCTCGGCCTGCGCCTGGGGCGACGCTGGTGCCTGGCCTGCGTCGCCTACTTCGAGCTCGTCCAGCCGCGCATCGGCGAAGGCCCGATCGAGGACTCCCGCCCGCCGCGCTTCGCCAACCAGATCGGCGTGGTCGTCCTGACCGCCGCGACGCTGGCCCACGCTGTCGGTCTGACGACGCTCGGCGCGGGGCTCGGGCTGCTGGTGGCCGGCCTGGCCCTGTTCGCGGCAATCAGCGGCATCTGCGTGGGCTGCCAGCTGTATCGGCTCCTCGCCCGCGCACGCGGCATCCGGTCACGCAACTTCGACCGCGTCGAGCTGTCGGAGATGGCGGCGGTTGAGCCGGGCCACGGCGACCTGGTGGTCGCCTTCAGCCATGCGCTGTGCACCGAGTGTCGCGAGCTGGTCGACGAGCTGGAGGCCAGCGGCCGTCGGTTCATGACGATCGATGTGCGGGAACGCCCCGACCTGGCCCGCAAGTACGGCATCGCCATCGTGCCGACCGCGGTCAGCGTGGCCGCCGACGGACGCGTCACCGCGCGCCTCGCCGGCTGAACTTCGGAGGTCCGCAGATGCGGTCGTCGAGCAACGCTTGACAAGAAAGGGTCAGTACCGCTTTCCGCGCTGGCGGGCCAGGTCGAACTGGGCCGTGTCGGCGATGGCCATGACCGCCATGGTGCCGGCCTGAACGGGATCCGAGACCACCAGGTCGGCTGCCTCGGTGACCGAGCCCGCCATGTTGAGCGCGATGACCGGAACGCCGTGCGCCCGCAGGTCGCGCACGGCGGTGGTGATCTGGCCGCCCATGATCGAGCTCGCCAGGACCAGGCACCTGGCGCGGGGCAGGTCGGCCACCGCGCGGACGGCGGCGGCGATGTTCTCCTCGCCCACGAGCGCGATGGTGTCGACGCTGATGCGCTCGCCGCGCAGGTTGTGACGGTCGGCCTCGCTCACCGCCCCGAGCGCCACCTGTGCCACCTGCGCGCCCCCGCCGACCACGATGATCCGCTTGCCGAAGACGCGGTCCAGCGCGCGAGTCGGCTCCTGCGCCTGCACCACGTCGACGGCGCCCAGGACCGATGCGAGCCGAGCCTCGTCGAGCCCGGCCACCTCCAGCTCCGCCTCGGCCAGACCGTCACTCACGCGCGGCGTGGAGAGAGTGCGCAGCGTGCCGCCGGCATCCGCGATGGCGCTGACGATGCGCGCGAGCGCGTCGGGCGCGTCCCTGAAGCGCAGCCGAATGGCGGTGGTGGAAGGCTCGGGCATCACGACCGAGCCATGATGCCATCGGCTCGAGGCGTGGCGTTACTCGATCCGCAGCGGGATCTCGACGCTCGTGCCGGCGCGGATGCGCCAGGCGCGCAGCGCATCGGCCGGGGCCGCATCGGCGTCGGCCAGCGTGGCCAGCAGGTAGAAGACGTCCGGGTACTGCGCCGTGCGATGGTCGGTGGCCGACGGAACCGCCGGGGAGTGGGTGTGCGAGTGAAAGATGGCGACCAGGTCCTCGCCGCCGTCCTCGATGCCGAAGATGATGCGGACGAGGTCGTCGGGATGGACGTTGTAGCGGAGCGGACTGGCATCGGAGTTGCGCGCCGGATGAAAGGCGGTCGCTCGTCGGCCCTCCAGGTCACCGGCCAGCAGGCCGCACGCCTCGTTCGGCAGCTCGGCGCGCGCGTGCGCCAGGAGCTGCGTGGCGATCGCGGAGGAGAGCGTCAATTCGCCGCTCACCACAGGAGCGAGCCCTCCAGCTCGTCCTCCAGCTGGTCGAGATCGCGGTTCCACAGATCGGCGGAGAGGTACTTCCAGCCCCCATCGGCCAGGAGGACCACGACCGATCCGGCCTCCATCTCCCGCGCGACACGCGCCGCCACCGCGACGGCCGCGCCCGACGACAGCCCAGCGAAGATGCCCTCCTCGCGCAGGAGCCGCCGCAGGCCGATCACGGCATCGCGGTTGCTGACCAGGTGTCTGTCGTCGAGGACCGATGCGTCGAGCACGGGCGGCACGAATCCCTCCTCGAGCGAGCGCAGCCCCTGGACCAGCTCACCGGGCAACGGCTCGGCGGCCACGATCCGCACTCCCGGTCGCTCCCGCTTCAGGAATCGACCGACGCCGGTGAGCGTGCCGCCGGTGCCCAGGCCGGCTACGAAGACGTCGACATCGGGCACCTGCTCGGCGATCTCGGGCCCGGTCGTCTCGGCGTGGGCGCGCGGGTTGGCTTCGTTGCCGTATTGGTACGGCATGAACAGGCCCGGGTCCTCATCGGCCAGGGACTGCGCCAGCCGGATCGCCCCGTTGGAGCCCTCCGCACCGGGCGAGAAGACCATCTCGGCCCCGAACAGGCGCAGCAGCTGCTCGCGCTCGACCGTGGTGTTATCGGGCATCACGATCCGCACCGGGTGACCCAGGCGCGAGCCGATCATGGCCAGGCTGATGCCGGTGTTGCCGCTCGAGGGCTCCAGGATGGTCTGTCCCGGCTGCAGCGAGCCGTCCGCCAGCGCCGATTCGACCATCGCGCGCGCCACGCGGTCCTTGACGCTGCCGGTCGGGTTGTTGCCCTCCAGCTTGGCGTACAGGCGCACGCCGTCGTGCGGCGCCAGGCGTCGCAGCTCGACCATCGGCGTATGACCGATGGCGGCGATGAGGTCGGATGCCGCGCCGACCGTGGCCGGCATCGGTCTAGCCTGACCCTCCGGCCATGGCTGGCAGCAGGATGATCGTGTCGCCGGCGGCGATCGCCGTCTCGAGCCCGTCGCGATAGCGCACGTCCCGATCGTTGACGTAGACGTTGACGTACTGGCTGAGCTCGCCCGCCTCGGTGACCCGGTCACGCAGCGCGGGGTACCGGCCGAACAGGTCGTCGAGCGCCTCGGCCACCGTGCTGCCGGCCACGTCGACCGTGCGGTTACCGTCGGTGTTCTCGCGCAGGACGGGAGGGATGCGGATGGTGCTCAAGCGGAGGCAACCGCCGCCGGCTCGAGGCGGGCGACGCCCTCGCCGCAGGCGGGACAGGCCGGATCGCGCCAGATGCGCACCTCGTCGAAGGCGGTGCCCATGGCGTCGAGCATGAGCAGCCGGCCAGACAGCGTGTCTCCCACGCCCAAGATCAGCTTGAAGACCTCGTTCGACTGGAGCAGGCCGATGATGCCGGGCAGCACGCCCAGCACGCCCGCCACGCTGCAGGCCGGAGCCAGCTCGTCGGGTGGCTGGGTGGGATACATGCAGCGGTAGCAGGGACCCTCGAACGGGACGAAGGTGGTGATCTGGCCATCCCATCGGTAGATCGAGCCGTGGACGACCGGCTTGCGCAGCCTGACTGCCGCGTCGTTGAGGACGTAGCGCGTATCGAAGTTGTCGGTGCCGTCGACGATCACGTCGTAGCCGGCGATGAGGCGCTCCACGTTGTCGGCGGTCAGCCGCTCTGCGTGCTTGACGACGACCGTCTCGGGATTGAGGCCGCGGATGCTGAGCTCGCCGGAGTCGACCTTGCGCATGCCGAGCCGATCGGGCCCATGCAGCACCTGGCGCTGGAGGTTGGACTCCTCGACCAGGTCGTCATCGACGAGGCCGATGGTGCCGATGCCCGAGGCCGACAGGTACAGCGCCGATGGCGAGCCGAGCGCGCCGGCGCCGATGAGCAGCACCTTCGCATCGAGCAACTTCCGCTGCCCCTCCTGGCCGATCTCGGGGATGAGCGTCTGGCGCGCGTAGCGGCGCTGCTGGGCGGGCGTCAGGAGTTGAGGGGGCTCCTCCCACGGACCGCCACGCTCCTTCCACTGCCCGATCGGTGCCCGCATGTTCACCAGGTTGGTGTAGCCCATCTCGCTCAGCCACCCGGCCGCACGTGCGGAGCGACCGCCGACGGCGCAATGGAGGAGAAGTGGCGCGTCCTTCTCGGGCGCCACCGAGCCGATGCGCTGCTTCACGTCGCCGAGCGGCAGGAGGGTCGCTCCGGCGACATGGCCGCCCGTGTCCCACTCGCTCTGCTCGCGGACGTCGATGATCCGGTAGCCCTCGCGCACCAGGGCCACCGCCTCGGCGGCATCGACATCGCGGAAGGGAGGTGGCTGGTCGTTGGTCATCGTGGATCGGTCATCCGCCTGCATGCAAATCCCGACTGGAATGGTCGGTGTTACGCGGCCATTGTCTCCACACTCCTCGCGGCGGTCAACCGAAGCCGGTGGCCGCCGACCCACATCAGCGCTCCCGCCAGGCGCTGACCGGCCACGTACTCCTACTTGCCCCACGTCGCCGCCAGCGTCTGCCGGCCTCGTGACCTACGTCGACTCGCGGAACTCGTCAGGCTGCTGGCGCTATCAGATTGATCTTGGGAAAGTAGGTCCGATAACGGGTCGCATCGCGTGTGAGGAGCCGGAATCCCGCGACCGCAGCGTGAGCGCCGATGTAGAAGTCCGGCAGCGGCAAGCGCTTCGCCCCGCCGCGCCGCCGGTACCTCAGAAAGGCCTTCGCAGCAAGGAATGCGGCCTCGTAGGGCAGGTCGTCTCGCCGGTAGAGATCGGCCGGCAGCGCCTCCTCGAGCACCTCGATCGAGGGGAAGCCGATCGATACCTCGGCGTAGATCAGCGCATTGATGACCAGGACCGCCTCGTCCGCGATTCTCGCGAGCGTGGTGGTGGACCAACTGCCCCAGGTCGGATCATCAGTCGCAACGTCGAGCAGGACGTTGCTGTCAACCAATACCGGAGTCATGACTCCCCGCGGGTCAAAGCCATGAGCTCGTCGGTGCTCATCGTGATGCGACCCGCGCTGCGCCGCAGCCGACCGACCATCGCGGCACCACGGGTCGGCCGCCGCGGCTGGCGCGCCTTCACGATCCGCACGCCAGCGGGCTCGACGACGAAGTCGACCTCGGTCTGCGGCATCAGCCCAGCCTCTTCCCGAATGTCTTGGGGAATGGTCACTTGGCCCTTCGACGTGATCCGCATTGCTCGCGACCTCCTGTTCTTACCCATCAGAGTAAGACTTGGCGATCCTCCCCGCAACTCACTCCGCCCATGGCGTCGCAGATCAAGGGCGCGAACGATCTCCGAGAGCTCACGTCGACGACCCGGCTTCTGAGCAGGCACGGCCGCAACAGGTACTCCGCCACACTCGCGACTTCGACACCCACCAGAGCGGCAAGGTCGTCAGGGTGATCGCGGAGGCGCGTCACGCCGCGGCGTGAGCAGCGGCTCGAGGGCAGCACGAACTGCGGGCGGTTCGCTGTGCACGGCCCTGTCCAGCTCCTTGGGTCGAATGCGTCCGTCAGTGACGAGCCGGCGCACGGCCAGGCACGGATCGCTTCGAGCATCGCAATCTCGTCGCTGGTGAGGTGGAGCCGAGCCGGATTGCGGCGAACGTGAAAGCGAATCCCATCGACCCCTGTCGGCGCGGCGCCTACGAGCGCAACTTCATCGACAGACGGGACTTGGGTCGTGAGGCCAGCGCACGGAGCGCACTCCACCCAGCGGGTCCCGATCCGGCACCGCGGGTCAGGGCCGTGATCGGGGGCGTTTGCGAGGCCACCGAAATCTGGTGAAATCTCGGTTTGGATGACCTTGCGTCATTCGTTAGGCACTGCTAATCTCACGTGGATGCTCACCCAGACGCCCGCACCGACCCTCATGGCGCGCCTGCGGTCCGAGACGCGCGATCAGCACGTGATGACCGAAGCCGTTCCATTCAGCACGCGTATCGTCGATGGGTCGTTGCCGCTCGCGAGCTATACGGCTCAGCTGGCTGCCTCCCTTCCGGTGCACGAGGCACTCGAGCGAGCGGTCGCCGGCGCGGGGCATCCTGCCCTGCGGTCGGTGTGGGAACCGTCGATGCGCCGGGTGGATGCCCTCCGCGCGGACCTGCGTGCGCTGGGTGCGCTGGGTCCGAGTCCTGCCGACCTGCCGCCTCCGACTCGTACGGCTGCGGCGGCATTCGCGACCTGGATCGACGATCTCGCGAGGCGGCAGCCGGTCGCCCTCCTGGGCGTCCTCTACGTGCTCGAGGGCTCCACGCTGGGCGGAGCCGTCCTGCGGCGTCACCTGGCTGCCGCGTTCCAACTCGAGGACGACGGCCTCCGCTACTACAGTCCGTACGGCAGGCACCCCAAGCCTCACTGGGTCGCCTTCTCGATGCGGATGAACGTCGCCGTGACCGGCGAACGCGAGATCGAGCTCATCATCGGCACGGCTCGCGAGACGTTCGACCGAATCCGCGAGATCCTCATAGCGATCGGAGCGCCGGAGGGACGTGTCGATCTCTCCTGAATCACAGCGAGAGGGTTCCGCGTGTCGGAACTCCGGCCAGAATCAGCGCGAAGCGAGACGGCCCACTGAGGGGATCTCAGCGAGCAACAGCCTCCAGGCGTCGGGCATGGGTCTAACGAGGTCGCGGCTGATCGACAACGTCATCCTCAGACGCAGCGACCGATGAAGGTCTCGAAACCCCACGTCGAGCCCCGATGGAGATCTCGAAACTCCACGTCGCCGACAGTTGCGCCGGGGATTTTTCTCACCCGCCCGACGGCTGAGCGCGCTGACCGCCGTCCGCCGGCTGCATCGGCTGCCACAGCTGGACCCTATTGCCTTCGGGGTCGCGGAGCAGCGCGAAACGCCCGTTCGGGTGGCGAACGGGGTCCACGTCGACCTCCTCCCCGGATTCGCGGATCTGAGCGACCATGGCGTCCAGGTCGACGACACGGAAGTTGATCATCCACGTGTGATCCGCCGGGCCGATCATCTCCGATTTCTGATCAAAGGGCGCGAACACCGTCTCGCCGGCCTCTTGGCGCCAGACCTCGCCGTCATAGCTTTCCGGTACTGGCTTCACGCCAAGGCGCTGCTCGTACCAGGCTGCCAGCGCTTCCGGATCTCGCGAGCGAAAGAAGAAGCCACCTATGCCGGATACCCGTTCCATATCTCGCCTCCATATGAGCGCCTGTGGTTCGACTCGCTATGTCGCATATCAATGCTGGAGCGTTGAGGTGGGCGTTGACCGAACCGCGGCAGGACGACCGGGACACGCAAGTGGATCGGAAGCGAGCCGGCGGAACGGGACCGGGATCATGCGGGATGCGGGTCGGGGCGAGAGGATTCGACCTGCCCGGTACCAAATGCCGACACGTCGTTCCTGGACAGTCTACCGACTTCCGGGCACCAGGCTTCCGTCCCGGAGATGCGCGGATAGGGCGCGGAGGGCAAGCAACGGTTTGCTGGCGGCGCGTGTGGTTGCATCTGATGGCGGCAGCTGGACGCGGACGGATGCTCTCCGGGCACCTTCAAGCTGGATTCGTGCATCGGCTGCAAGGAATCGTGGCGAATCGGCTCGGGCAACCGCGCAGCACCGCCGATTGCCACCACCGAATGCAAACGGGCTCGAAGAGCGAGGATCTGGTATTGGTCGGGGCGAGAGGACTCGAACCTCCGACCTCGTCGTCCCGAACGACGCGCGCTACCTACTGCGCCACGCCCCGACCGAAGGGGCCGACATCGTAGCAGGCGGGCGGTGGGCGGTCCAACGCAGCGGGCCGCTATAGTCGCGCGGATGTCGCTGCCCTTCGTCGGTCGGAACGACGCCCTGCTGCTCGCCTGGACCCTCGGCATCAAGCTCGGCGTGCTCGCCATCGGGCTCGTGGCGGTGTGGGTGCTCGATCGGTCGCTGCTCGACGCGCTCGAGGTCTGGGACCGATGGGATGCGCCGCACTACACCGACATCGCCGTCTTCGGGTACATGGCACACGATCCTGGGACCCTGTCGGCCCCCGGCTACCAGCAGGTCTATCCCGGCGATCTCGACCTGTACATCGTCTTCTTTCCGCTCTTTCCGTCCCTGGTGGCCGCCGTCAACGCGGTCATCGGCGCACCGGTGCTCTCCGCCTTCGTGGTGAGCACGGCGGCATCGCTCTTCGTGGCACCGATGCTCTATCGGCTCGTGGCCGTCGACCTCGGCCATCGCGTCGGACTCTGGTCGGCCGGGTTGCTGCTCGTCTTCCCGACCGCCTATTTCCTGCACATCGGCTACACGGAGAGCCTGTTCCTGGCGCTCGCCTTCGGCTCGCTCTGGCTGGCGCGCACGGACCGATGGTGGGAGGCGGGCATCCTCGGCGGCATGGCCGCGCTGACCCGCGCCAATGGCCTGATCCTGGTCCCCGCGCTGATGGTCGAGGCCTGGCTGCAGTGGCGCGAGCACGGACGCCTGCGCTGGTCGTGGGCGGCCATCGGCCTGGTGGCGGCCGGCTTCGGCGTGTACCTGGCCCTCAACCTTGCGGTCTACGGCGACCCGTTCGCGTTCAGCGAGATCCAGAGCTCGCACTGGGACAAGGAGCTGACCGCGCCGTGGGTCGGCATCGATGAGGCGATCGTCTTCCTGGGCGATGCGGTGCCCGACCGCGCGTTCATGTTCGGATCGATGGAGCTCGTCTTCGCCACCATCGGGCTCGTCGCGACCGTCGCATGCACTCTCTGGTTCCGGCCGACCTGGACGGCCTGGATGGCGGGCAACTGGCTGCTGATGATGAGCACCGGATTCCTTGTCAGCACCCCGCGCTACAGCCTCGCGCTCTTCGGCATCGTCGCGGCGGTGGCGCTAGTGGCGGATCGGCGGCCACGGATCGGGTGGGTGATCGCCATCGGTTCAGCGGCGGCCATGACCTACTTCGCGTGGCGCTTCGCGTCAGGCCAATGGGCATTTTGACGGCACGCAAGTGTCCCGAAGGAACCGCGGCGACCGTTGAGGTGATCTCGGATCAGCCAGCTGCCCCTTCGGGACGCCTCCATCATGCGCCGAAACCGATGCGCGAATCAAGCCCTCTTCTCCACGAAGTCCGATAGGATCGGCCATGTTGTCCACACGCCATCCCAACCGAGGTGTCCGAGACCGATGACAGCCCACATTGCCCGCCGCGCCACGATCGTGTCTCTCATGGCGGCCGGCCTTCTGCTCGCCGGCATGGTCGCAGCACTTCCGGGCCGTGCCGGTGGCGCCGCGGTCGAGATCGCCGACTTCGCCTTCACACCGGCCACGCTGACGATCATGGTCGGCGACACCGTGACGTGGACCAATTCCGATCCGATGGTGCACACCGCGACCAGCACGACCGGCGCCTTCGACTCGGGAGACCTGGCCCAGGGCGATGCGTACAGCTTCACTTTCACCGAGGCGGGCACCTACGACTACCTGTGCACGCCCCATCCGACCATGACCGGCACCATCGTGGTCGAGGCCCCTCCCCACGACGGCCCCGCATCGCCGCCACCGGGCGAGATCCCGAACGTGGCGATGCCTGCGCCGGTGGCGTTTCCGACAGGCTGGCTCATGGCGGCGTTGGGCATCGGTCTGCTCTCGGGGCTGGCGCTTCGGGTCGGCCGACGGTCTGCCTGACACGGGCCATTCCGCTCCGCCGTCATGGAACGTGCCGCAGGCGCGATCTAACGACGCAGCGTGGCATAGGTGGTGCTCTGGGCGCCGTGGCGCCGGTCTATCGGTCGGTCGCTGGCGTCGGAGCGCCTGGCGGGCATCCTCACGCCGACCAGCCGCCGATAGATCGCGGATGCGCGGCGCGGAGAACCCCTCTTGCCAATCCAGCTCGATAGATCGATGTGAGCGGGTGAGCGGGTGGGCGGGTGAGCCGGCAGGCCTAGCGAGGCTCGAGGAGGTCTGGAAGCACGATAGCGATCTCGTCGACCGGCGCGCTGCCGGCGAGATAGCCGTCCGGGCGCACGACCCACGCGCGATCGGGACCGTAGGGGCTGTCCGGCCCGATCAGCACGGTCGCGACGCCAGCCGGCGTGTCGAGCACGTGCGGCAGCAGGACCACGTACCCGCGGCCGAACCGGTCGCGGAGACGGCCACCTCCGGCCAGCGGAACGTCCGGCGCGACCGAGCCGTGCCTGGGCAGCGACGGGTCGAGCGGCCCGGTGGCGGCATACGCGGCCGGATAGACTGCCGGCTCCGCCAGGCGTCCCGAGTTCACGCGCGACCGGAACCATCCCGAACGCGGCGCCATGCGCAGCACGAGGTTGCGCCACGCCTGCCGCAACCAACCGTGGGGCGCCATGAAGCGCATGGTGGCGTCCGTCGCGGCCAGGTTCTCGAGCGCGGCCGGCCTCCGCTCGGCGTCGTAGGTGTCGAGCAACGCCTCGGGCGCGCCGCCGTCCACCGCGGCCAGCTTCCAGGCCAGGTTCTCG
>JBOGSW010000225.1:0-3290 GCA_050695815.1 Candidatus Limnocylindria bacterium
CTGCACCTGATCGAGTCGCGCCAGCTCGACATCCTGACCGTCCCGCTGGCCGAGGTGGCCGATGCGTACGTCGAGCACCTCGCCAACCACCCGGTCGACCCGACGAGCCTCTCCGAGTTCGTGGCCATCGCGGCCCAGCTCATCTTCCTCAAGTCGAAGCGGATGCTGCCGACCGAGCCGCTTCCGCCGCTGCCGGAGGGCGCCGACGAGCCCGACGAGGAGGAGCTTCGCCGCCGCCTGCTCGAATATCGCGCGCTGCGCGACGCGGCCGTCGCGTTGGGGGAACGCGATGGAGTTGCCCCGGTCATGCGCCGCGAGCCGCGCGAGTCCGACCTGCCAGAGGCTCCGGTCGAGCCGATGCCGGCCACCGTGCTGGCGGCCGTGCTCGAGACGCTCGCCGCCATTCCCGAGCCGGTCGCGCCACCACCGGAGGTCGTGCCACGCGAGATCACCATCGGTCAGCAGATCTCGGTCCTGCGCCGGGCGCTCTCGGCCGGCGGACGCGTCGTGCTGCAGACGATCCTTGCGCGGTGCCGCTCACGGACCGAGGCGGCGGTCACGTTCCTGGCCACGCTCGAGCTCGTGCGGCGTCGCGAGGTGAACGCCGACCAGGCGGAGCTGTTCGGGCCGATCGTGATCGAGACGGCGCCCGAGCCTGGGCCATGAGCGACGATCTGGACGTCCTGTTCGAGGCGATCCTCTTCATCGCGGAGCGCCCGCTGAGCACGGCCGAGCTTGCCGAGCTGGGGAGCGTGCCACGCCTCCAGGCCGAGGCGGCCCTCTCCGGCCTCGCCGAGCGGCTGGAAGAGGACCGGCGCGGGATCCGTCTTCAGCACCAGGAAGAGGCCTGGCAGCTCGTGACCGCGCCCCAGGTCGGGGCGCGCATCGCGGCCTATGCCGCGCGCGAGGAGGGCCGCCTCTCTCCGGCCGCGCTCGAGGCGCTGGCGGTGGTCGCGTACCGCCAGCCGTGCACCCGTGGCGACGTCGAGCGCGTGCGTGGCGTCGACAGCGACTACGTGATCCGCTCACTCATGCATCGGCGGCTGGTCGTCGAGGTCGGCCGTCGGGACACGCCCGGCCGACCGGTGCTGTTCGGGACGACCTTCACTTTCCTCGAGCGCTTCGGGCTCACCTCGCTCGACGACCTGCCGCCGCTCTCGAGCGACGCCGCGCAGCTCGCGGCCCTGACGGACCCGCCGTCACCGGTTGCCGTCCCCGATCCCGATGGCGAGTGAGCGGCTGCAGAAGCTCATCGCCCGCGCGGGAGTCGCGTCACGACGCGGCGCGGAGGTGCTCATCGCCGACGGCCGCGTCAGCGTCAACGGCGTGCGCGCCGAGCTGGGCTCGTCCGCCGATCCGCAGCGCGACGAGATCGAGATCGATGGCCGTCCGCTCCCGCGCGCCGGTCGCCCGGTCCACCTGGCCATCTACAAGCCGCGCGGCATCCTCAGCTCGGCGCGCGACGAGCGCGGCCGGCGCTCGGTCGTGTCGCTCGTCGACGCGAAGGGAGAGCGGCTCTGGCCCGCGGGCCGGCTTGACGTCGAGTCGGAGGGACTGATGCTGCTCACCAACGACGGTGACTGGGCGAATCGCGTGCTGCACCCGCGATACGGCAACGAGCGCGAATACGCGGCACTGGTCGATCCGCCGATGAAGCGCACCGAGCTGCGACGCCTCCTGGACGGCGTCACGCTCGACGACGGCCCCGCGCGACTGTTGGCCGCGCGCTTCGCGGCCCCGCCCCGCGAGGTGGAACGCGATCGCGGCGAGGCGGGCGACTGGCTGCGCCTGCGACTGGGCGAGGGACGGAAGCGCGAAGTGCGACGGCTGTTCGAGGTCGTCGACCGGCGCGTGGATCGCCTCGTGCGGACGCGGATCGGCACCCTGGCGCTCGACGGCCTACGCGATGGCGAGTGGCGACGGCTGCGCCCGGCCGAGGTCGCCGCACTTGCCGGCGAGCGGCGCCGATGAACCGCAGATGAACCGCCGATGAGCCGCACGGTCGCCATCGACGGACCCTCCGGCGCGGGGAAGAGCACGATCGGCCACGCCCTGGCGCAACGGATCGACGCCACCTTCGTCGACACCGGGCTGATGTACCGGGCGCTCACGCTGGCGGCGATCGAGGGGGGCGTCGCACTCACCGATGGCGCTGCCCTCGGCTCGCTGGCGGCCCGGTGCCGGATCGAGGTCGCCAGACCGCTGCCGGACCAGCACGACCGGCTCGAGACCGTCCTCCTCGATGGCCGCGACGTGACCGTCGACGTGCGCGCGCCCCGCGTCGACCGGGCGGTGAGCGCCGTGAGCCGCCATCCCGAGGTACGCGACGCGATGCTCGAGGTCCAGCGTCATGCCGCCTGGCGCGGCGACACCGTGATGGTCGGCCGCGACATCGGCACCGTGGTCCTTCCGGACGCAAGCCTGAAGGTCTACCTGACCGCCATCGCCACCGTGCGCGCGGCCCGCCGCGCGGCCGAGATGGGCGCTCCGGAGCGCTACGCCGACTACCTCGCCGAGATCGAGCTCCGCGACACCGCGGACTCGGGCCGTGCGGTGGCCCCGCTGCGGATCCCCGACGGAGCGCTGGTGCTCGACACCGGCGAGCTGGGGGTGGAAGAGTGCGTCGACGCCATCGTCGCCCGCCTGGAGCGGATCGGTGCGTAGCTGGTTCTACCATCCGGGCGCCGCGATTGCCGGCTTCCTGGCGCGCTCGCTGTTCGGCGCGCGGATCGAGGGCGTCGAGCACGTTCCGCGCGAGGAGGCCTTCATCCTGGTCGCCAACCACTGCTCGAACCTCGACCCGCCGATCCTGGGGTGGGCCACCGGCAACCAGGTCGGCCGTGTCGTGCACTTCATGGCCAAGATCGAGATGCGGTCCTGGCCGATCGTCGGCTGGCTCGCGCGCCAATCGGGCGTGTACTTCGTGCGTCGCGGGGAGGGCGATCGCGCCGCTCAGCGCTTCTCGCTCGAGGCGCTCGCAGATGGCCGTCCCATCGCCGTCTTCCCCGAGGGCACGCGCTCGCGCGACGGCCACCTGCGGTCGGGTAAGTCCGGCGCCGCCTTCCTCGCCATGCGTTCCGGTGCGCCGCTGCTGCCCCTGGCGATCGCCGGCACGCACCGCATCTTCCCGGGCCGCTCGCGCTGGCCTCACCCGACGCGCATCGTCATTCGCATCGGCGAACCGTTCAGGCTGCCGCATGTGCTCAGCGGACGCCTGGACCGGGAGGCGCTGGCCGATGGGACCGATCGGATCATGGACACGATCTCTCGGCTCCTGCCCCCCGAGCAGC
>JBOGSW010000226.1:0-7038 GCA_050695815.1 Candidatus Limnocylindria bacterium
AGCTCCATTCCTCGAAGGAAGCTCTCGACGCTGCCGGCACCGGGGCGGCGGATGCGATGGTCGAGACGTTCGCGCAACTGGACGAGCTTCTCCTCACCCTGGGCGCGAGCGTGGGACAGTCATGAAGACGTCGAGGATGCGTGCCAAGACCGACAACGCCAAGGCCACGAAGACCGATGCTGGGGAGAGCGCTGCTCGCCCTTCTCGCCCTGGCCGCCCCCGCGGCGGCTGGGGCGGGGTCGGTGTGGGCGGCTGAGACTGAGCTCGGCGCCACCATCGAGAGCGTCATCTACCACGCCGAGGACGAGACGCTCACCATCGTCGATCGCTCCACCTCGAGGCCGAGTTCACGCTCGAGGCCAGCGGCGGGTGGCAGGTCGAGCCAGGCGTGCGCGTCCTGGATCCCGCGAATGCCCCGCGTTGTGGTCATCTACCACTCACCGTCGGCTTAGGCAACGCCGAGGGCTGTCAAGCGGCATGATGCTCGTCGATCGAGCGTGATCGAGCGTGATCGAGCGTGATCGAGTCGCTCGAGAGGGTCCTGGCCATACCTGGGCCGGTCCAAGGCGACGGTGATTGGTACCTGGCAGTGCCGAGTCGGGTCGGATGCTCATGTGCCGGTCCGGACTGGTACCTGACATCTCGACGACGTTATCGCCGCTGGCACGGGGACCTCGCCCACGAGGGCGGCGGCATGTTCTCGATCGAATCGGCGGGATCGACCGAACGGTCCTCATAGCTGGAGCCTGCACCGGTCGCTCATCGTCGGGATCGTGCCGCTGCTGCACAAGTCGGCCACTGGCGAGGGTTCGAGCGGGGTCCGGTGTGCAGGAGCGTCACGCATCGGCCACCGGGGACCACTTCAACGCGAGCGGGAGCCGATTCGGTGGGGCGGTGTGCTGCCGCAGCACGAAGACGCCATCTCTCCGGCCCGTTTCGGGGTGCCGTTTGGCCGATGCGTGCCGCTGCGGCAAATCCAGCCGAACCGGGGGCTTGACATCTCCGCCATCGGATGTAGAGTACCGGCAGGTTATATAACCATAGAGTGATGGACACGCAACAGCCAGACCCACTCAGCGCGACCTTCGCGGCGCTCGCCGATCCGACGAGGCGGGCGATCCTGGCCCGTCTCGCTTCTGGCGAGGCATCGGTCAAGGAGATCGCCGCGCCGTTCGAGATGAGCCAGCCGGCCATCTCCAAGCACCTGAGGGTGCTGGAGCGGGCGGGGCTCATCGAGCAGGGTCGCCAGGCGCAGTGGCGGCCGCGCCGCCTGAAGGCCGGACCGCTGCGGGACGTCGCCGACTGGGTCGGCCAGTACCGCCGACATTGGGAGGAGAGCTTCGAGCGATTGGACGCCTATCTCCGCGATCTACACAGCAACCAGGAGCATGAGAATGGAGACGACGATGACCGCGACCCGAATCGACCGGGGTAGCACCGACACGATGGCGATCTATTCCGAGGGAGGCGACCTCTACTTCGAGCGTACGTTCGACGCGCCGCGCGAGGAGGTCTGGAAGGCCTTCACCGACCCGGAGCTCGTTCCGCGCTGGTGGGGTCAGCACGGCACGACGACCACGGTCGCCGAGATGGACGTTCGACCCGGCGGCACGTGGCGCTACGTCAGCAGCGCAGCGGACCGCGAGGACGTCGAGTTCTACGGCGAGTACCTCGAGATCGACCCGCCCAAGGGCTACAAATGGACCTTCATGTTCGACGTCGAAGGCGTCGGTCCACAGGGTGGCCCCGAGACCTTCATCCTCGAAGAGGTCGACGGTAGGACGAAGGTGACCTCGATCGGCCACATGGGATTGCCCGACGTCCTCGAGGGCGCCCTGGCGACCGGCATGGTCGGCGGCGCGATCGAAACCTGGGACCGCCTCGAGGCCCTGCTGGCCGCGAGCTGACGGAACCGATGATGGCCGGGCATTCCACACCTGGTGGGGTAGCCCGGCCTTTGCGCTGGGCCGGTCTCTTCCGAAGGACCCGCGCCGGGGCCAACGATTCGCGCAGCCCCTCTTGCGGCCGAGCGCACGTAACAGCGAACAAGCGGGTGTTTCGGGCCGATCTGCGTTCACTCTGTGCGCCTCGGCGCACGGAATGATCGAAATCGCTGCCTGCTTGATAGTTGCGTGCGCCCCGGCACACGGAATGATCGAAATCGCTGCCTGCTTGATAGTTGCGTGCGCCCCGGCGCAAGCGGCAGACCGGGGACACCGAGGGATCAGCCGGTGAGGCCCACCGCGTTGAATGCGAAGTAGGCCGCGATCAGCAGCGCCAGCATGATCAGCGTCAGCACGCCGATGTTCCGGAGGTCGCGCTCGACGTAGTGGTACTCGGCTCGCTCGCCGACCGTGAGGTTCGAGCCGATCGTGGGACTCACGGATCGAGCGACGCGTCGCGGCACCTCCACCTCAGGCTCGTCGCGAACCTCCGGAGCGGCGACGGGAGCGTCGACCGGAGCGCCGACGGGCGCGGTGACCTCGGCGCTCGGCGGAGCGGCAGCCGATGGGCGGGTCTGGCGCTGCTGCGCCTTGCGCTGCCGGGATCGGCGGCTGGCGGCCTTGCCTGCGCGACGGGCCATCGGTACCTCATGCTGCGATCGGTGACGACATGCCGCGGCGGGGTGAGGACCACGGGGCGGCTATGATACCGCCGATTCAATGGCCGATCTCAACCGCCTCCTGACCGATAACCTCGCCCTCGCCCTCGGCGTGCTGACCGCGCTCGTGGTCCTGCTGCTCGTCACGGCGATCATCCAGAGCGTCCGGCTCGGCCGCGCGCTGCGCTCCTACCGCGACCTCGTGCGGGATGGAGAGGGTGGCTCGCTCCACGACGTGCTCGCCGCGAACTCGGACCAGGTGGCCAGCGCCAGCGCGCGCTTGGATGAGATGTCGGCCATGCACGCGCTCATCGATAGACGCACGATGCGCAGCCTCCAGCACATCGGCATGGTCCGCTTCAACCCGTTCGAGGACACCGGGTCGGACCAGAGCTTCGCGATCGCCATCCTCGACGATCGGCGCGACGGGGTCGTGATCAGCAGCCTCCATGGGCGCGCGAACACGCGCATCTTCGCCAAGCCGGTCGACGACGGCGGCTCGCCGCACAACCTGAGCGACGAGGAGGCCCAGGCGATCAAGATCGCCGTCGAGGGGACGCGTCCGGAGTGACGATAGGGTCGATCGACCCGGCCCAGCGCCGCCTCGCCGAGCGGCTGGTGCTCCAGGCCCTCAACCGCTTCCACCGCGAGCAGCCGCTGGCGGTCGACCTTCGGACCGATAGGCTGGTCGCGCGCGTGCGGGCCCTCGCCGAGCGGCGGCCTCCGTCTCGGCACCGTGGAGGAGCGCGACTGGACCTGCCGGAGGCGGACCTGCGCCGCGTGATCGACGACCTCGTGACCGATGGGCGCCTGGCGCGCAACGGCCGCCGGCTCCGCCTGGCCGAGGAGACGCCGGGGCTCGGTCCGGAGATGGCGGAGCGCGTCCGCGCGCTCCTGGGCGGCCTGCGCGAGGCGGGTGCCGAGCCGCCCCGGGTTGACGGCATCGCGGCGCGCCTCGGCATCCCGCCCGACGTGATCGATCAGCTGCGGGCCGCGGGCATGCTGCGCCAGATCGCGCCCGGGATCGACTATCCCGCGGAGGTGTGGTCGGCGCTTCGCGCCCGGGTGGAGGGCCTCCACGGGACGCTGACCGTGGGCCGCGTGCGCGACGAGCTTCGGACCAGCCGTCGCCACGCCGAAGCCATCTTGGCCGCAGTGGGCGAGCGATCCCCACCGCCGCGTGGCCCCGGGCAGGCGGGTCGGCAGGCGGGTCGACAGGTGCGTCGCCCGCGACGATCCGGGTGACTCAGGCGACGCGCAGGCGCTGGAGCGCCGTTCGGTGGCAAGACTCCGCAGTCGTACCGCAGGGCGCTCATGCGAGGGTTCGCTCGAGCGCCGCGAAACGCCGGCGCCGAGAGCTGGAGTGGCGAGCATGACCGTTACCGAAGTCGAAGGGCCTGCGACCGCGATCTCGACCCGACGCTGGCATCCGGGCGCCGGGACGCTGGCGCTCACCGACGTCGCACTCCGCGTGCTTGCCCGCGGGTACGGCTCGATGCGCTGGACGCTGGAGCGGACGTCGCCATCGGTCTCGTCGGCCCTGTCCGAGGCGCGCGCCATGCGGACGGCGCGCGATGCCGCCCGTCGCGTGCCCGCCTACCGCGAGCATCTGCAGCGTCACGCGATCGATCCGCGCAACCTCCGCAGCCTTGCCGAGCTGCCGGAGACCGACAAGGCGAGCTACATCGATCCCAACCCGCTCGCCAGCCGGTGCGTGGATGGCCGCATTCCGCTCATCGGGACGACGATCGACGAGTCGTCGGGCAGCACCGGCACGCCGTACAACTGGGTGCGCGGCGCGGACGAGCGCGACCACGTTCGACGCATGATCGGCTTCTTCGCCCGCTATGCCTTCGGTGGCGAGCCGCTGGTCGTGCTCAACGCGTTCTCGATGGGCGCCTGGGCCACGGGCCTGACGACCGCTGCCGCCCTCGAGGCCAACGGCCTGGTCAAGGCGACCGGCCCGCACGTCGACAAGATCATCGGCGTCATGCGCGAGATGGGTCCGGACCATCGGTACCTGATCGTCGGCTATCCGCCGTTCCTCAAGCTCCTCCTCGACGAAGGGGAGGCGGCCGGCTTCGACTGGAGCCGCTACACGATGCACGCCCTCATGGGCGGCGAGGGTAACTCCGAAGGGCTGCGCGACTACCTGCTGCGCCACTTCCAGACCGCGGTGAGTGGGTATGGCGCGACCGATGTCGAGATCGGCCTGGCCGCGGAGACCCCGGTGACGGTTGCCCTGCGCCGCCTGGCCCTCGAGCGCCGCGAGATCGCGGCCGCCCTGTTCGGCGAGACCGATCGCGTGCCGATGGTGTTCCAGTACAACCCGATGCTTCACCACATCGAGACGAACGAGCGCGGCGAGCTGCTGTTCACCGTCTGCCGCGGCTCGACCCTGTCGCCGAAGGTCCGCTACAACGTCCACGATGCGGGTGGCGTCCTGCGCGACGACGAGCTCCGCGATCGCCTGGCCGCGTTCGGGGTGACGCCCGAGCAGCTCGCACCGCCCGCCTTCGGCCGCCTCGTCCGCATGCCGTACCTGTACGTCTTCGGCCGCGCCGACTCCACGGTGTCGGTGATGGGCGCCAACATTTACCCGGTCGACATCGAGGGCGGCATCTATGCCGATGTGTCCCTTGCCTCGAAGGTCCGATCATTCCGCCTCTCGCTACTCGAGGAGCGTCCCGGCGAGACACGCCCGCTCATCGATATCGAGCTCGAGCGTGACCAGCCCGATCCCGCGCTGCAGCGGGCGCTGGCCTCGACCATCGAGTCGCACCTGCTCGCGACGAACACCGACTACCGCGAGGCGGTCGGCGAGTACCCCGAGATGATGGTGCCGGTGGTCCGGCTCCATGCCGGGGGCACGGGCCCGTTCGCCGACGGCGCCGACCGCATCAAGCATCGCTACATCGGCTGACCTGCGACCGCGACAGCCGACCTGTCCGGTAAGCGGCTGATAACGGCGGAGTGAATCGCTCCTCCGCTACCATCGACGACGTGCCAGCGGTCGTGCCGTCCCCGGACCAGCTCCCCATCTTCGAGGAGCTCGTCGCCCCGGCACGCCCGCGCCGGCCGCACCTGCGCATCCAGCCGCCACTGCTCGCGGACCTGACGGCGCGCCAGCGCAAGGCGGTCACCCACGGCACCGGACCGCTGCTCATCGTGGCCGGCGCCGGGACCGGCAAGACGACGGTGATCACGCGCCGCATCGCCTGGCTCATCGCCGAGAAGCGGGCGCTGCCGTCGGAGATCCTGGCCCTCACCTTCACCGATCGCGCGGCGCTCGAGATGGTCGAGCGCGTCGACCGGCTCGTTCCGTACGGGCACAACGACGCGCAGATCAGCACCTTCCACGCCTTCGGGGACCGGCTCCTGCGCGAGCACGCGCTCGAGGCCGGGCTCTCGGACCGATCCACCGTCCTCTCCCGTGCCGAGCAGGTGATCCTGCTGCGCGAGCACCTCTTCGAACTGCCGCTCGACCGGTACCGGCCGCTCGGCGACCCGACCCGCTTCCTCCAGGCGCTGGTCACGCTCATCAGCCGCCTGCGCGACGAGGACATCACGCCCGACGCGTACCTCGCCGTGGCCGGCCGCCTGGCCGAGCGTTCGGCGGCGGCCCCGCAGGACGAGGCGCTGGCCGAGGAGGTGGCACGCCACGCCGAGCTGGCGGCAACCTTCGCGGCCTACGACGACCTCATGCGCACGTCGGATCGGCTCGATTTCGGCGACCAGGTGAGCCTGGCGCTTCGCCTCCTGCGGGAGCATCCGTCGGTGCTGGAGGAGGAGAGGCGACGGTATCGGTACATCCTGGTCGACGAGTTCCAGGACACGAACCACACGCAATGGGAGATCGTGCGGCTCCTGGCGGCCGAGCATGGCAACGTCACCGTCGTCGGCGACGACGACCAGAGCATCTACCGCTTCCGTGGCGCGGCTCTCGGCAACATCCTGGGCTTCGGCGAGGCGTATCCGAAGGCGGCCAGCGTCGTGCTGGTCGACAACTACCGCAGCCGGCAGCGGATCCTGGATGCGGCGCATCGCCTCATCAGGCACAACGATCCGGATCGCCTGGAGTCGCGCGAGGGGCTCGACAAGACCCTTCGCGCCCGCACGAAGTTCGCCCGGGCCGAACCGGAGGCCGGACCGATCGAGGTGCTCGCGCTTGCAACCGGCTCCGACGAGGCCGATGCGATCGCCGACCGGATCGGCGCCTCGATGCGGGCAGGACGCCGCGCGGGCGACCACGCCATCCTGGTGCGCGGCAACCGCGACGCCGATCCCTACCTGCGGGCGCTCAACATGGCGCGCATCCCGTGGCGCTTCAGCGGCACCGCCGGCCTCTACCGCCAGCCGGAGGTGCGCGTCCTCATCAGCTTCCTGCGGGCGGTCAACGATCCCGACGACTCGGTCAGCCTGTACGACCTGGCCAC
>JBOGSW010000227.1:0-2341 GCA_050695815.1 Candidatus Limnocylindria bacterium
CTCGGACAACAACCGGCCGCAGGGCATGCACCTGCTCGGGGCGCAGGGAGCGATGGCGATGCTCAACCCGCGCGCATCCGAGGAGCGCAGCTACCAGCGCTGGAAGACCGTGTTCCGTGCGAACGCGCTGACGAGCTGTGTCTACGTACTGAGCGTGAACCGTCCACACCCGGAGAACGGCGTGCTGATCGGCGGACCGAGCGTGGCGTTCGATCCGAACGGCAATGTGCTGCTGGAGACCACCGACAGGCTGGCCCTCGTCACCCTCGACGCGAAGGTCGTGACCGATGCGCGCCGCGCGTATCCCGGTTATCTGCCCATCCGTGCGCGGCTGTACGCCGACGCCTGGGACGAGATCGCTCGAAGCGACGGATAGCGGCGGATCGCGAAGGGATCAACCCGCGGCCAGGCGAAACTGGCCGCGCGCGATGAGGGTCTCGCCGACGTACACCCGCATCTCGTACACGCCCGGCCCCCACGAGCGGAGGAAGTCGGCGGCATCGGGACCGACGTAGCCAACCGAGGTCGCGGCGGGATCCACCGAGAGCGCGTTGGGGTTGTCGCCGGTGATGGTCACGACCTCCTCGCCCTCGGTGCCGTCCTCGTTGAGCCGCACGACCTGCTCGAAGATCGTCGGTGCGCCGAACGGGTCGGTCGTGGTGATCGAGTGCGCGAAGGTCATGCCCGGCGTGAACGTGTCGGTCGGATCGGTCACCTGGCGGTTGGCGTCGAGGTTGGTCCCGAAGACCACCGTGCCGGGCAGGACCGGCGTCGGGCTCGGGGTCGGAGCCACCGACGCGGATTCGATCGGCGACTCGGACGGCACGGGCGTCGACGTGGGCGTGGCCACCGGAGTTGCGGTCGGCGCGAGCCCGACGGTCACGTCGGTCGGATTGAGGTTGGCGACGAAGAGGCCGAGGAGCAGCGCACCGATGATCGTGGCGATCACCGACCCCATCGAGATCAGCGAGTCTCGGTCGGTCGGGAGCCGGCCGGTCGGCGCGGTCCGCGCTTCACCATGGCGCAGCGGGACGCCGCAGGTGCGACAGACCTGCGCCCACTCGGGGTTGGCGCGGCCGCAGTTGAAGCACTCAACGGTCTCCGAGGTCATGGGTGTGGGCGCTCCTCCTCGTGGCTCTCCGGCCGGTGGCGGCGAAAGCCTAGCATGCGAGATGGCCGCCGGCGGTGAGAACGCCGACGGCCTGCGACCGGCCCCGCAACGGGTCGGCCGAGAACGAGTCTACCGGCGCGGCGTGAATGGTGCCGGAGGTGGGACTCGAACCCACACGAGCTTGCACTCATCGGTGTTTGAGACCGACGCGTCTACCGATTCCGCCACCCCGGCACGGGGAGCCGTCATTATAGGAAGCCGATGAGCGAGGCTCCCGCGCGCACTCCGGCGAATCGTACGCCGCCGCTTCCCGAGGAGGCGGCGGTCATCGCGAGGGCGGCGTCAGGGGACCGGACGGCGTTCGGCCTGTTGATGGAGCACTACCAGAGCGCCTGCTATGGCCTCGCATGGCGCCTCCTCCACGACGGCGACCAGGCGGCGGATGCGACTCAGGACGCGTTCGTCCATGCCTATCGAGCCATCGGCTCCTATCGTGGCGGCGTCTTCCGTTCTTGGTTGCTGCGGATCACCGCCAACGCCAGCTACGACATCCTGCGCCGCGCGCAGCGGCGGCCGACCACGCAGCTACCTGATCCCGACGAGGGTGCGCCGGAGCTTCCCGACGCGGCGGCGGTGAACCCGCTGGCGGAGGCGACGAAGAGCGAGCTGTACCGGCATCTCGAGGTGGCGCTGCGGCGCCTGCCCGACGACCAGCGCACCGCGGTCGTGCTGTGCGACGTGTACGGCATGGACTACAACGAAGTGGCGGCGATGACCGAATCGGCCCTGGGAACCGTCAAGTCACGCATCCATCGCGGGAGGATGCGGCTGCGCGAGCTGCTCGCGGAGCATCGGGAACTGTTCACCGGATGAGGGCGTCTGGAGCATTGGCATGCTGAACTCGAATCACCCGGACGACGAGCGTCTGTCCGCGCTGGCCTCCCGCGAGGCCGATGCGACCGCGGACGCCTCGCTGACCGATCACGTCTCCGCCTGCGACCGATGCACCGAGATCGTCAACGACCTCGGTGCGCTGCGCATCTCCCTGGCCGAGCTTCCCGATCTTCAGCCATCGCGTCCGCTGCGCTTCATCCCTGTCGTCGACGACGCTGCCGCGCAGGCCGATGGCATCGGTGGCTGGGCTCGGCGCCTCTTTGCGCCGGTGCTCACGGCCGGGGCCGCGCTCGCACTGGTCGGCCTGGTGGGCACCGCCTCGCCGGCATTGCAGGG
>JBOGSW010000228.1:0-5427 GCA_050695815.1 Candidatus Limnocylindria bacterium
CCGCCGCCCTCGCTGCCACCGGCCGGCTGCGTCGGCGTCGGCCCGTCGGTCGTGGAGGCAATGCCCGTCACGTGGAGGGTGGGTCCAGCCAGGCTGGGGCCGTTCCCGGTTCCAGCCTCCGCACTGAAGGTGACCGGCCAGGTGCCCGCTGGCAGCGTGGTGGCGACGGCCCAACCTCCCGAGTCGCGCGATCCGGTCTGCAGTGACATCGCGAGCGTGCGCCCGGCCACGATGGCGTGGACCGCATCGGCCTGGCGGCCGCTGTAGGCCACCGAGAGCACGAACGTGGTCTCCGTGGTTCCGTTGTGCGGGGTGGCTCCCGGCGCGCTGAGCTGGTTGGGTGGCTTGGCGACCGCGGTGGACGGCGCCCCGAAGAGCGCCGCCAGGATCGCCACCACCGCCAGCGTGGTTCGCATCAGCCGGAAGCCTCGCGGTCCCGCTTTCGCGGAGCCCCCTTCGCGGCGGGCGCGGGGCCGGCGTCGTGGACGTCCCCGGGGTGCGAGTGGGGATGTCCGTTTCCGGTGCCGTTCGGTTCGAGGAGGCCATCGATGTGGGGTAGGCCGCCCCGCGCGCGCTCGTGCAGGCGGTACACCTCCTCCAGGCCGTCGGCCGGGACGGCGCCCGCGTAGACCGATGCGAAGACCTCCACCACGTCCGGGTCGAACTGTGTCCCGGCATTGTGGCGCAGCTCCTCGAGCGCCTCATCGTGGGTGAGCGCCGCGCTGTAGGGACGGTCGTGGACCATGGCGTGGTACGCGTCGGCGACGGCCACGATCCGTGCCCCGAGCGGGATCTCGCTGCCCCTGAGGCCGTGCGGGTAGCCTCCGCCGTTGAAGCGCTCGTGATGGTGGAGCACGACCGGGATCGCCTCGCGCAGGCTGGATGCCTGCTCCAGGATCACCTGGCCGATGCGTGGGTGCTCGCCGATCGCCTGCCACTCGGCGTCGGACAGGGTCGACGGCTTGTCGAGGATCTCCTCGGGGATCGCGATCTTGCCGAGGTCATGCAGGAGCGAGGCGATCCGGATGCGATCGATCTCCTCCCGCGGTAGCCCCATCTCGAGGCCGATGCCGGTGGCGAGCGCCGCGATCATGTCCGACGGGCGGCCGCGGTGGTGCGGCTGCGGCGCCAGGACCGATGCGAGCGCCTGTGTCGCGGTGTCGGAGGCCCACTGGCCGATGGCGGTGGCCTGCGCGCGCCGCTCGTTCGAGATCGGTGCACGGCGCACCGGCGCCTCCTCGTCGAGCTCGCGGAACAGGTACGTGCGGTTGCGTCCGAGTGACTTTGCGGCGTACATCGCCGCGTCCGCGCGGTCGACCAGCATGTCGAGCTGGAGCTCCGAGCCGCGGCCGCCGGCAATGCCGATGCTGATCGTGGCCTTGACCGTGTGCTCGCCCGCGATCCGCAGCGGCTCCTGCTGGACGAGGGCCCGCAGCTCCTCGGCCACGCCGATGGCGTCCTCCGGCATCGTCTCGGGCAGGATGAGCATGAACTCCTCGCCGCCATAGCGTCCGAACGTGTCGCTGGCGCGGATCGAGTCGGCGACGAGGCGAGCGACCTGGCGCAGCACGGCGTCGCCGGAGTTGTGCCCGTAGGTGTCGTTGATCGGCTTGAATCGGTCGATGTCGATGAACGCGACGCTCAGCGGCTTGTAGTGGCGGGACGCGCGGTCGACCTCGGCGGTGAGTGTCGCGAGGAGCGTCTCGCGGTTCGGGACGCCGGTGAGCCGATCGTGCGTGGCGCGGGCCTCGGTCTGGACGAACGCGCCGCTGGCGGCGTTGAAGGCTCGAGCCAGGCGTCGCTCGGCCGGGATGCCGCCCTCCCGCAGGTTGATCGGCTCGTCATTCTCGAGCGTGCGCTCGAGGGCCGATGCAATCCGGCTCAGACGCCATCCGACGTAGCTCCACGCGAGAAGGGCCATGGTCGTCATGCCGGCAACGGTCGCGACGACGAGGACCGCGACGAGCGTCGTGCGCTGGTCCGACTCGGTGCGACCGGCCACCGCGAGAGCAATGGTGACGAGCGCGGCCACGGCAAGGGGGGCGAGGAAGCCGATGGCGCGGACGAAGCTGAGCACGTGGCCGAGCATGACCGGCAGGTACCCGTTTCACCATGGGCCGATGGTCCCCCGGTGCAGCCTGACACCCGCTGCATGGACGCCAGTTTGGCCGATGTGCAGAGCGGTGCAGTACTCGCCCGGTACCTTCGCGGCCACGCTTCCGCGACGCTGCTGCGCATCCGTGCCACCACGACGCTCGCGCCATGCCTAGACTGCTCGCAGTGACCCGACACGCGTCGATCCCGCTCCGGCTCTACGAGCCGCACGGCCCACGGGAGGAGTGCGGTGTCGTCGGGATCTGGGCGCCGGGGGCGCCGGTCGTGCGGCTCGCGTACCTGGGCCTGCACGCGCTCCAGCATCGCGGGCAGGAGTCGGCCGGGATCGCGGTCAGCGACGGCAGCCAGCTCATGCTTCACAAGCGACTCGGCCTGGTCGGCAGCGTCTTCGACGAAGAGGCGCTGGCAAGGCTCGAAGGGGACGGCCACTCCGGTCACGACGGCCGCGTGGTGGGCGCCGCCATCGGCCACACCCGCTACAGCACCACCGGCTCGAACACGCTGCCCAACGTGCAGCCGGTCTACGTCCGCTCGGATCTCGGCGAGCTGATGCTCGGGCACAACGGCAACCTGACCAACGCGACCTGGCTGCGTGACGAGCTCGGCGAGCAGGGCGTGGAGTTCGCCTCCGCCTCCGACACCGAGGTGCTGGCTCGCCTCATCGCCCACGCTCCGGGCCGGAGCTGGGCGCAGCGGGTCGACCATGCCTTCCACCGGGCGGTGGGGGCGTTCACGTTCACCATGCTCACCGAGACCGCGCTGGTGGCCGCTCGCGACCCGGTCGGCTTCCGCCCGCTCGCCCTGGGGCGGCTGCCCGGCGGCGGCTGGGCCATCGCGTCGGAGAGCGCGGCGCTCGACGCGATGGGCGCGCAGTTCGTGCGCGACGTGGAGGCGGGCGAGGTGATCACCATCGACGCCGACGGGCTCAGCTCGCATCGGTCCACTCGGGCGACACCGGAGCGTGAGCGGCTGTGCGTGTTCGAATACGTCTACCTGGCCCGTCCCGACAGCGTGATCGACGGTCGCCTCCTGTACGAGGCGCGCCTCGAGATGGGCCGCGCCCTGGCGCGTGAGCATCCCGCCGACGCCGACCTCGTCATCGCCGTGCCCGACTCGGCGATCCCGGCCGCCATCGGCTACGCGGAGGAGGCGGGGCTGCCGTACCGGGAGGGGCTGATCAAGTCGCGCTACATCGGTCGCACCTTCATCCAGCCCGGCATGCGCGGCGAGTCGGTGCGCATGAAGTTCAACCCGCTGCCCGAGCTGCTGCGCGACAAGCGGGTGGTGGTGGTGGACGACTCGATCGTCCGCGGCACCACCACCGGGCCGATCGTCGAGATGCTGCGCCGCGCCGGCGCCGCGGAGGTGCACGTTCGCATCCACTCGCCGCAGATGCGCCACCCGTGCTACATGGGCGTCGACACCGGCCGTCGCGAGGAGCTGATCGCCGCCACGCACACGCTCGAGGGGGTTCGCGCGGCCATCGGCGCCGACACGCTTGGCTACCTGTCGAAGGAGGGACTCCTTGACGCGGTCGGCGGCCGCACCGAGGCGCGCTGCACGGCCTGTTTCGACGGGATCTATCCGACTGATGTACCGCTCGAGCTCGACAAGCTGGCGCTGGAGCGCCGCTGAATCATGGCGCGCACGTACCGCGAGGCCGGCGTCGACGTCGCGGAGGCGGAGCGCGCCGTTGAGCGCATCGCGCGGGCGGCGTCGGCCACGCTGACGCCGGCGGTGCTCGGCGGGGTCGGCGGCTTCGGCGGCCTCTTCCGCCTCGACGCCTCGACGCATCCGGATCCGATCCTGGTCAGCAGCACCGACAGCGTCGGGACCAAGCTGAAGGTCGCCATCGCCCTCGGCCGCCACGACACCGTCGGCATCGACGTCGTCAACGCCTGCCTCAACGACATCCTCGTCGCCGGCGCCGACCCGCTCTATTTCCTCGACTACATCGGCATCGGCAACCTGCGCGCCGAGGTGGTGGAGGAGATCGTCTCGGGCGTGGCCGCGGGGTGTGCCGCGGCGGGCATCCCGCTCATTGGCGGCGAGACGGCGCAGATGCCCGACCTCTACCGCGGCGACGACTACGACCTGGCCGGCTTCATCGTCGGCGTCGTGGCGCGAGCCGACCTGATCGAAGGGGCGCGCGTGCGGGCGGGCGACGCCGTCATCGGCCTCCCGTCATCCGGCCTGCACACGAACGGCTACTCGCTCGCCCGACGCATCCTGCCGGAGGAGACCTGGCCGAAGCCGATGCCGGACAACGGCCGCACCATCGGCGAGGCGCTGCTCGAGCCGCATCGGTCCTATCTCGACGAGGTGCGCGTGCTGCGCCGCACCCTGCGCGAGGCGGGGGACGACATCCGTGCGCTGGCCCACATCACCGGCGGTGGCTGGGAGGGACATGTCCCTCGCACCCTGCCGGACGGGCTCGGGGCCGAGGTGCATACCGGTTCGTGGCCGGTGCCGCGCATCTTCAGCGTCATCCAGCAGCGCGGCGACATCGCCGACGAAGAGATGGTGCGCACCTTCAACCTCGGCATCGGGATGACCGTCGTCGTCCCGGCTGACCTGACCGATGCGGCCCTCGCCGCGGTCCCCGATGCCGTACGCATCGGCCGCGTGGTCGCGGTCCCGCACGGCCGTCCGCGCGTCGCCTTCGAATGAGGCTCGGCGTCCTGGTCTCGGGCCGCGGCTCGAACCTGGGGGCTGTCCTCGATGCCGGCATCGAGGTTGCGATTGTGATCAGCAACCGGCCGATGGTGCCCGCGCTCGAGATCGCATCGGTCCACGACGTGCCGACCCGGGTGCTGCGCCGGGCCGACTTCGAGGGTGCGTCGGCGCGAGATGCCGCCATCGGTTGTGCGTTGACCGATGCCGGCGTGACGCTCTGCCTGCTTGCGGGCTATGACCAGCTCCTGCGGCCGTCCTACTTCGAGGCGTACCGGGGTCGCACCATCAACATCCATCCCAGCTTGCTGCCTAGGCACGGGGGACGGGGCATGATGGGGCTCGCGGTGCATCAGTCGGTGCTGGAGGCGGGGGATCGCGAGACGGGCGTGACGATCCACGAGGTGACGGCCGATCTGGACGCCGGACCGATCCTGGCGCAGTCACGCGTGCCGGTGCTGCCGGGTGACGATGCGGACTCGCTGGCGGCGCGCGTGCTGGCCGAGGAGCATCGGCTGCTGGTCGCCACCCTGCGTGGCGCGATCGCCGCGGGCGAGTCCGAAGACTAGACCCCGCGCGACTTGCGCAACGTGCTCCAATGGCGGCATTGCGTGGAAGAACCGCTCGGATCGGCTGCCT
>JBOGSW010000229.1:0-4308 GCA_050695815.1 Candidatus Limnocylindria bacterium
CGCGCCCACGGCGATGCGCGCGCCGCGATCCGATCACTCGTCTCGCTCCCATATTCCCGTCTCGAGGGCGGCCGCGCGGGCGCCGTTCTCACAGGTATCGACGATCTTCACGAAGCGTAGATCCTCGCCGTCCTCACCCGCCGCGTGGGCGTGGAAGGTGCCGCGCGAGTCGGGGCAGGCGGGATCGTCGTCGAGCGAGACGATGAGGCCGATCCCCTCCCACGTGCCGGACCATCGATCACCGATCTCGTACCCACCGTCGTCGATGGTGAGGGTCACCGACGGCTGGCCGTCGGTGGCGGGACGCGTGTACGAGCCCTCCGCCCACTGCTGGTTGCTGCCCATCGAGAGCTCGAGGGTGAGCCACCGCCCACCGGCCGCTGCGCCGAACGCCACCACGCCGAGCAGGCCGATCAGCAACAGAGACCGCTGGCCGAAGCCGCCCGCGGCCGTGGCTCCGACGAGCATGGCGGCCGCGAGGGCGATGCCGGCGGCGGTGAGCCAGTCCGGACGGAGGTCGATGCTGGTCGACTGGCGGTCGGCCCCGATGGGCACGACCGAGGCGGCGATGATCGCCAGCGCGACGAGGGAACCGGCGGCGAGCGTCCAGCCGGGCACCACGCCGGGACGCACGAGCAGCGCGGCGGCACCGACCGCGGTTACGAGGGCGGCGAGCACGCCGACAGTGAGCACCGGAACGGCGACTGCGCGCCAGGCGCTGAGCAGGATCTCGACGTCGCGATAGCCCTCGCCGCGGACCTCGCGGTCGTGGACGATCCAGGCGTCCAGGAACGAGAGCGCGAATATCGCACCCCCCGCGATGGCGACGAGCAGGAGCCAGCGGGTGCGGGCCCTCACCGCGCCGAGTCCGGCAGGATCAGCGGCGAGAGGATGAGCCAGCCGACGACCACGGCCACCAGCAGCACGAGCAGGATGAGCATCGGCCGCAGATCGGGCCGGTAGTCGCGGGGCTGGCGTGCCATTCGAGAATCCGAGGCCGAGCTAGATCTCGCCCAGGTAGGCCTGCCGGACCTGCTCGTTGGCAGCGAGATTTGCGGCGGTGTCGTGCAGGAGGATCTTGCCGGTCTGGATCACGTAGCCCCGGTGCGCGGCGTTGAGCGCCATCAGGGCATTCTGCTCGACGAGCAAAACGGTCGTGCCCTGCCCGTTGATCTCGCGAATGATGTCGAAGATCTGCTCGGTCAGGATCGGCGACAGGCCCATCGACGGCTCATCGAGCAGCACGATCTGCGGCGCCGCCATCAGCGCTCGGCCCATGGCCAGCATCTGCTGTTCGCCGCCGGACATGGTGCCGGCCTTCTGCGATCGCCGCTCCTTCAGGCGCGGGAAGAGGTCGAAGACGCGGGCCAGGTCGGCGTCGACGTTCTCGCCCTGGCGGCTGAAGGCTCCCATCTGCAGATTCTCGAAGACGCTCATGCGGCTGAAGACCTTGCGCCCCTCGGGCGAGTGGGCGATGCCGAGGGCGACGATCTCGTGGGCCCGCATGTCGTGGATCTCGCGTCCGTCGAGCTTGATGCTTCCGCTGCGCGGCCGATGCGTGCCGCTGATCGCGCGCAGGGTGGTGCTCTTGCCGGCGCCGTTCGATCCGATGAGCGTCACGATCTCCCCGCGTCCGACGTGCAGCGAGATGCCCTTCAGGGCCTCGATGCTGCCGTAGAAGACGCGGAGGTCGGCCAGCTCGAGCAGCGGCTGGCGGGTGGCGACGGCGGCATCGGTCCGGGTCGCGTCGGCCTGGGTCATGCCGATGCCGCCTGCTTGCCGAGGTAGGCCTCGATGACGGCAGGGTTCGAGCGGATCTCGTCCGGCTTGCCCTCGGCCAGTAGCTCGCCGTGGTCGAGGACCGTGATGCGCTCGCTGATGCCCATGACGACCTTCATGTCATGCTCGATCAGCAGGACCGTCAGGTTCAGCTCGTCGCGCAGCCGCTTGATGAGCGCGGTCATGCGGGCGGTCTCGCCCGGGTTCATGCCGGCCGTCGGCTCGTCGAGCAGCAGCAGCTTCGGTTCGCTGGCGAGCGCCCGTGCGAGCTCGAGGCGTCGCTGGTCGCCGTACGGCAGGTTCTTGGCCCACTCATCCTCGTAGCCGGCCGACAGGCCGACCAGGTCCATCAGCTCCCGCGCGCGCCGGCGCGTCTCGGCTTCCTCCTCGCGCACCGATGGAAGCTTGAGCAGGGACGACCACCAGCTGGCCTTCAGCCGGACGTGGCGGCCGACCATGACGTTGTTCAGGACGGTCATGTCGTTGAAGAGCCGAATGTTCTGGAACGTGCGCGCGACGCCGAGCTGCACGATCTCGTTCGGGGCCATGCCGACGATCGACTCGCCTTCGAACAGGATGTCGCCCGAGGTGGGCTTGAGCATGCCGGTGAGCTGGTTGAAGAACGTCGTCTTGCCGGCGCCGTTGGGGCCGATGATCGAGACGATCGAACCGCGTGGGATATGGAAGTCGACTTCCCGGTTGGCGACCAGGCCGCCGAACCGCATGGTCACCTGCTGCGCGGTCAGCAGCGCGTCCGTCGGTTGGCCGGTCATGAGCTGATGGCCGGGCGTGGCGTCTCCACTCCGGCCTCCTCCTCCCATTGCTCCTCGAGATCCTCCCGCTCGTGCAGCTCGGCGCGGCGGCTGCGGCTCGGCAGCAGGCCCTCGGGCCGCAGGATCATCATCGCCACCAGGACGCCGCCGTAGATGAGCAGGCGGTACTCGGCGAACTCGCGCAGCAGCTCCGGCAGGCCGACCAGCACGAAGGCGCCGACCACGACGCCCCAGATGTTGCCCAGGCCGCCGAGGATGATCAGGGCCAGCGCGTTGATGCTCACCAGGATGGAGAAGCTGTTCGGGAAGATGGTCCCGATCTGCGCGGCGAACAGCGCTCCCGACAGGCACCCGAATGCGGCGCCGAGGCCGAAGGCCAGCAGCTTGTACTTCACCGTGCTGACGCCGGTCGCCTCGGCCACCGACTCGTCCTCGCGCATCGCGTTCCAGGCACGGCCGACCCGCGACGAGGCCAGGCTCAGCGCACCGAGCGCGGCGATGACGCAGAACAGCAGGATCGGGTAATAGATGATCTGCGTGTCCCGGGTGAAGGGCAGCGGGGGCGGGATCGTCAGGATCCCCTGCGCGCCGCCGGTCACCGGCGACGTCCACGTCGACAGGAAGATGATGCGCGCGATCTCGCCGAAGCCGAGCGTCACGATCGCCAGGTAGTCGCCTCGCAGCCGCAGCACCGGCGCGCCGACCATGAGGCCGATGAGAGCGGCGGCGACGATGACGAACGGCAGCGCGGCCCAGAACGAGAGCTCCGGCGCGAACAGCGGCGAGGCCGGCGAGGTCAGGATGGCGGTGGTGTACGCGCCGACGGCGTAGAAGGCGACGTAGCCGAGGTCGAGCAGGCCGGCGAAGCCGACCACGATGTTCAGCCCGAGGCCGAGCAGGACGTAGATCCCGACGACGTTGATGACGTGCGAGAGGCGGCCGCCGACGATCTGCGGCACCGCCAGCACCAAGATGGCGATGGCGATCCAGACGACGATCTTCGCCGTTCGACGTTGATCGGGCGCCATGCGCTCGATCCGCTGCTGGCTGGCCTGGCGGCCGCGCGTGATCCAGGCGTAGCTGATGGCGAATGCGCCGATGAGGACCACGGCGAAGCCGAGCGGCGCCAGGCCGCCGCCGGAGAACGTCATCTCGGCGACGGCCGAGATCCGGATGTTGCGCAGCACGGCCGCGACGAACGGCTCCATGAGGGCGAACAGCAGGGTGGTGATCAGGGCGATCGACGAGGCTCGCGCGACGCGGCTGGGCAGCACGTGGAGCGCCGCGCCGCCCAGGCCCGCGATCGCGCCGATCAACAGCAGCACGACGGTCCCGGGTCCGAATTCGAGGCTGAAGTGGAAGGCCTCGACCAACCGCACGGTCGCGTTGACCAGGACGCTCTGGACGTTGACGACGGTGATCATGACCAGCAGGAGCGCGGCGACGGCGCTCGCCACTCCGCCGGCGACGGCGCCGGCCAGGAGCGTCCGCGGCGGCGACGGTGTCGCGCCGTGGCGCTGAAGCGGCCGGCCCGCCAGCCAACCAACGAGGGCCGCGATCAGGACGGGCAGCGCCGAGCCCAGGTCGAGCATGCCGTCAACCAACGCTCGCGACTGGAGGCTCGGGATCAGCCCGACCAGGCCGAGGTGCACGTTCGCCGCGCCACCGACGAGGCCCATGGTGATCGCGCGACGAAAATGGGCGTCCATCACGCGTTCTCCTTGCGGCCGAGCAGGCCGTTCGGCCTGAAGATGAG
>JBOGSW010000230.1:0-18206 GCA_050695815.1 Candidatus Limnocylindria bacterium
GCGGAACACCGTCACGGCGTCCGCTCGGTCTCCTGAGCGAGGAAGGCCGCGGCTTTTGCCAGGATCTCGCGCTCTTCCTCGAGCACCCGCACCCGCCGCCGCCGCGGTCGCGAACCGTTCACCCGACGCTACCCGGCGCCGGATCTCGAGACGATCGGCGCTCGTCAGCCGCCCGCCGAGATCCCCGTGTTGACGCACCATCTACCTCCATGCGATCTGCCTTGAAACCGACAGCTCGCCGAGGATGATGCGTTGTTACCTTGAGACCGCCGGGTCAAGCTCAGCTCCCGTTCGGAAGTGTGCGCGCGGGTGGGAGCATTATCCGGGAGATTGCGGCTTGGGCGGTCCTTCCACGCTCGGTCGCGGGGTGGGTGATGCTCGTTTCCCGTCTAGTGTGCGCCAGGGCGCGCAGATTTCGGAACGGTGGCATTTCCATGGGGGCGGACCCGTGGTCGCTCGGCGCGGCTCGGGGCTTCTACTCCGGTCACGAACCAGAGCAGGCCCGACGGGGCCGTCCCGGGATTCCGAAGCCACGAGATCGCGGCGCGACCGCGCAAACCGAATCGATCGAACAGGGCGACCACCCGCCCGAGGCGGTTTCGGATCGTGCGATCCTCCGTGAACACGATGGCCGGGATGACCGTGCGCACCTTCCAGCCGAATCGCTCAGCCACGTGCCGGCCCAGGCGGGCCTTCGCATCGAGGGTGCCGAGCAAGGCCTGGACGTCGACGAAATCGGTCTTGATCTCGACGACGAGGAGGATGCCGGTGGCCGGATGCCACGCCAGCAGGTCGATTCGACCGCGCTCGCCGTATCGGCTGTAGGTGACCTCGACCTCGACGATCCAGCTCCACCGTTCGAGCCGCGACTTCACGGCGGCGGAGAGTGCCGCGTGGGCCGCATCGAGCAGGCGGTCGAGCTCCGGGCCGTGCCAGAAGACACGGACGTCGGATCGTGCACCGAGCCCGCTGAAGATGTCCGCTATCGTGCCGAGCTTCAGCTCTCGCGCGTGCCCGCACTCAAGCATCGAGACAGCTCGCCGGCTAACTCCCGCACGAAGCGACAACGCCCACTGGGTGAGCCGTTGCCGCACCCGGAGCGTCCGAGCTAGCCGGCCGAGCCGTACCGGATCCATGGGCTCCATCCTGGCGATCGGCACTTACCTGGCGCTTACGGGCGGCTTACCACCCGCGCGGCCACAATGGGCACATGCCCGAAGGCGACACGATCTTCCGCACCGCCGATGTGCTTCGAGCCGCCCTGGGCGGGCGTCGGATCACGGCAGCCCGTGCTCAACCGACGCCGGGTCTGCGCCGCGTGCCGGACCTGTCGCGGCTGATCGGCTCCTCGGTGGTGAGCGTCGAGGCTCGCGGCAAGCACCTGCTCATCGGCTTCGACATCGGCCTGACGCTGCGCAGCCACCTGCGGATGACCGGCTCCTGGCACCGATACCGTCCGGGCGAGCGCTGGCGGCGACCGCGGCAGGAGGCAAGCGCGGTGCTGGAGACTGCAGAATCGGTGGCGGTGGCCTTCAACACCCCGGTCGTCGAACTCCTGACCGATGCGGACCTCGCCCGTTCCCACGCCCTGCGCGAGCTCGGTCCCGACCTGCTCTCGAGGTTGTTCGACGCCGATGAGGCCCTGCGCCGCCTGCGCGATCGCGGGCGCGAGCAGCTTGGGAATGCGCTGCTCGATCAACGGGCGGTGGCGGGGATCGGCAACGTGTACAAGAGCGAGGTCGCATTCCTCGAGCGGCTGGATCCGTGGGCGCCGGTTTCCACGTTCGCCGTTGGCGAGCTCCGTGCCGCTCTCCTCACTGCGCGCCGGTTGCTGCAGGCCAACACGGGTGGAGGGGGACGCGTCACGACCGATCGCCGATCCCGCGGCGAGGCGCTGTGGGTCTACGGCAGGGCCGGCCGCCCGTGTCGCAGGTGCGGGACGCCGGTACGGGGTGACCGGCAGGGCGAGCTCGCCCGGCGCACGTACTGGTGCCCGCGATGCCAGCCCGCTCGCTCTGGGTAGCCCGCGTTCTCCGTCGCGGGCGCCCGTCGCCCGATTCGGGTGCCCCGTTTCGGGTGCTCCGTTTGGAAATCTGCGCGTCCGAGCGCCCATTAGACGTGAGAATGGCCCGCCAGGGGTGGTGACTGAGCGTGGCTCCCAGCCCGAACGGGCGGATCTGCCGGCTAACGCTCACCGTCGACGCAGATTGCCGAACGCGCGTCGTCGTTCGATAATCTGCGCGCCCTGCGAGCAGAATTACCAGGCGCCGGGGCCAGCGGGCGCTGCGGGTCGGCCGGGCGCGGAGGCTACGAGACTCAGGCCTCGATGCGGTTGATGCGCGCCCCGAGGGCGACCAGCTTGGCCTCGATCTGCTCGTAACCGCGATCGATGTGCTCGATGCCCGAGATGACGCTCGTGCCGTCGGCGGCGAGAGCGGCGAGGACGAGGGTGGCGCCGGCGCGCAGGTCCGCGATCCCGACCTCGGCACCGTGGAGGCGCGTCGGGCCGCTGATGCGGGCACGTCGCTCGTCGAGGACCTCGATATCGGCACCCATGCGCGCCAGCTCGCGGGCGTGGTCCATACGGTCCTCGAAGATCGTCTCGTGGATGGTGGAGACGCCGCGGGCCTGCGTCATGAGCACCGAGAGCGGCGCCTGGAAATCGGTGGCGAAGCCGGGGAAGGGTCCCGTCTCGACGTCGACGGCGCGCAGCGAATCGGGATCGGTGTCGCGCACGCGCAGGGTGCCGCCATCGGCCGCATCGGTCTCGAACGGGACGCCCATGCGATCGCAGACGCCCAAGAAGGCGTGGAGGTGATCGGGCTCGACGCCGTACATGACGACGTCGCCGCCGCTGATCGCCGCGCCGATCGCGAACGTCTGCGCCTCGAGCCGATCGCCCAGCACGCGGTGATCCGCGCCGCGGAGCCGATTCACGCCCTCGATCTCGATCCGCCGTTCTGCGGTACGCTCGACGTGGGCGCCCATCCGCCGCAGCAGACCGATGAGGTCGTCCACCTCGGGCTCGAGCGCCGCGTTCTCGATCACCGTCGTGCCTCGTGCCAGGGTGGCGGCCAGCACGACGTTCTCGGTCCCCATGACGGTCACCGTCGGGAACTCGATCCGCGCGCCCTGCAGCCCTGCCTCGGGCGCCGATGCGAAGTAGTAGCCATCGCGATAGGCGATCTGGGCGCCCATCTGTTGCAGCGCCGCCACGTGCAGGTCCACCGGCCGGCGGCCGATGCGGTCCCCGCCGGGGTTGGGCAGGATCACGCGGCCGAAGCGCGTCAGCATCGGCCCGAGGAGGATGAAGCTGGCACGCATCTTCGCGGCCGCCTCGAGCGGGATGAACGGCCAGGTCGCCTCGCGCGCCCGCAGCTCGAGCGCGTCACCATCGGCCTCGCGGGCCTCGAAGCCGATACCGGTCATGAGCTCCCGCAGCAGAGCGACATCGCTGATGCGCGGGACGTTGCGCAGGATGACGGGCTCATCGGTCAGGACGGCGGCGGCCATCTCCTTGAGGACCGCGTTCTTCGCGCCGGCGATCCGGACCTGCCCGTCGAGCGGCATGCCGCCTGTGATGACGAACTTCTGCATGGACCGATGCAGTCTAGGGCGTAGCGTGGCCAGGCGTGGCGTGGCCAGGCGTGGCGTGGCCACCCCTGGGACGTGCGCTCCAGCGCATGCAACTACGAACGAGTCGCCGAATTGGATCATCGCTTGCGTCGGGGCGCACACCGCGATCGGGAATTGGCCCGATTCGGGGTCTTCTTCGTTGTTACGTGCGCCTCAGCGCAAACGCGGGCCATGTACCCATCAATGGCTGCCGTGAACGAACCCGGCATGGAACAAGTGGCCGTGTCGCGAACATTGCGTGGGCCGGCGCGGCTCTGGGCGTCGAATCCACGCTCGATGCGGGCCATCTCAGCCTCGCTTCACCGGGCAATGGGCGCAAGGCTGCACATTGCGCACGAGCACGCCACAGGTTGGCGCAAGGTTCCGCCGGAGGCGCATTGTGCAAGTCGGCGGGGAGGAAAGGGCCGTCCGATCTCAGCCGGGGAAGGCTTCCTTCCACTCGTGCGGGCCGGTGTGATGGCCGTCGCACAGGCCGACGCGGCCGCCCATGTGGCGCGACGGCAGATACGGCTGCATTCCCGCCTCGAACGGGGTCGGCATCCGGTTGCAGAGCATCATTCGCTGGTCGCGGGCCCAGGTGTACAGGTGATCCGCCGAGCAGAACCGATACGGCTTCGTGAAGTTCACGGTCTCGCCGTGCGCCGGGGTGCTCGGCAGGCCGATCGGTCCGGCCTCGCGAACCACCTCGATCCGCACCGGGAGCTGGGGCATGCGGGTGCCGCAGTGGTCGCAGGTCAGCATCGGTATCGGTATCGGTCTCGGTATCGGTCAGGCGAGGTAATGGGCGCCGTCATCGGCGCGATGGTTCGCGACGAAGCTCGGGTCCTGGTTCGGGTCCTCGCCGATCGGCGAGCCGCGGTGCGGCTTGAAGTCGACCGGGCAGATGAACGGATACTCGCGGCCGACCTTGCGCAGCTCCTGCATGCGCCGATGTCCCGGATCGGGCGCCCCGGCTGGCCCATGCAGGTGCGCGCGCTCGGCCTCCTCGGTGGTCATCGGCTTCTCGGGATCCATGGGCCGATGGTAGCGCGCGCCGATGAATCCGGCGCGGTGCAACCTGTGGGTTGCCCGATGTGCAGGCACGCGGTGTAGTCGCGTTCGATCTATCGACCCAGAATGGCAAGAGCGCCGTCCCAGGTCGCGGATCCGCGATCTATGCCCGATTCGGCGGCGTGAGGGCGCTCGGCAGGCGACCTTACGCCTGCCGGTGGGTGATAGATCGGCGCCACGGCGCCCGGATCGGCGCTCATGACAGAATCGGTCGATAGATCGCGCGGCGGAGCGCCGAGGGCAGCGGGGGGCGCGGCGCAGGGCGGCGGGACGGCGCAGAGCGGGCGGAGCGGGGTGTTACCCGCGGGAGCGGCGGCGGGTGGCGATGCGCTCGCGCATGAGGGCGGTCTGCAGGGCGGCGCGGACGCGGGCCAGGTCGACCGGATCCCTGGTGGATTCGAGCTCGGCCTCGGCGTGCTTGCGCGCGTCGACGGCCTTCGCCTCGTCGATCTCCTCGGAGTGCTCGGCGAGATCGGCCATGACGACGACCTTGTCCGGGCGGACCTCGACGAAACCGCCGCTGATGAGCATCGACTCCTCGGTGTCGCCCTTCTTGATCCGAAGCTCACCCACCCCGAGCGAGCTGATCAGCCTGGTGTGGTGCGGCAGGATGCCGAGCTGGCCGTTGCGACCGGGCACGATCACCATGTCGACCTCGTCGTCGTAGACGCGACGCTCGGGGCTGACGATCTCCAGCTTGAGTGGCATCGGTCAGCCCATCTTCTCCGCGTTGGCGAGGACGTCCTCGATCTTGCCGGCCATGAAGAAGGCCTGCTCGGGCAGCTGGTCGTGCTTGCCCTCGAGGATCTCGCCGAATCCGCGGACCGTCTCCTTGAGCTCGACGTAGGCGCCGGGGCGGCCGGTGAACTGTTCGGCCACGTTGAACGGCTGGCTCATGAAGCGCTGGAGGCGACGGGCACGGGCCACGGTGACCTTGTCCTCCTCGGACAGCTCGTCCATGCCCAGGATGGCGATGATGTCCTGCAGGTCCTTGTAGCGCTGCAGCGTGCGCTGCACCTCGCGCGAGACCTCGAAGTGCTCGTCTCCCACGATGCGCCGATCGAGCACGGTCGAGGTCGAGGTCAACGGATCCACCGCGGGGTAGATCCCGAGCTCCACGATCGAGCGCTCGAGGCGAATGGTCGAGTCGAGGTGCGCGAAGGTGGTGGCCGGCGCCGGATCGGTGTAGTCGTCGGCCGGCACAAAGATGGCCTGGAGCGAGGTGATCGAGCCCTTCTTCGTAGAGGTGATGCGCTCCTGGAGGTCGCCCATCTCGGTGGCCAGGGTCGGCTGGTAGCCCACCGCCGACGGCATGCGGCCGAGCAAAGCGGAGACCTCGGAGCCTGCCTGGGTGAAGCGGAAGATGTTGTCGATGAAGAGGAGGATGTCGCGGCCCTCCTCGTCGCGGAAGTACTCGGCCATGGCCAACGCCGACAGGCCGACGCGCTGGCGGGCGCCAGGCGGCTCGTTCATCTGGCCGAAGACCATGACGGTCTTGTCGATGACGCCCGACTCGGTCATCTCGCCCAGGAGGTCGTTCCCCTCGCGCGAGCGCTCGCCGACTCCGGCGAAGACCGAGTAGCCGCCGTGCTCGGCGGCGATGTTGCGAATCAGCTCCTGGATGATGACCGTCTTCCCGGTGCCCGCGCCGCCGAAGACGCCGACCTTGCCGCCGCGGCGGAAGGGCGCGATCAGGTCGATCACCTTGATGCCGGTCTCGAAGACCTGCGCCTCAGTCTCCATCTCGTCGAAGGCAGGTGGCTCGCGGTGGATCGGCAGCGATGCCTCTGCCTTCACCTCGCCCTTGCCGTCGATCGGGTTGCCGAGAACGTCGAAGACGCGGCCAAGGGTGGCCTCGCCGACCGGGACCGTGATGGGGGCGCCGGTGTCGACGGCATCGAGGCCACGCGCCAGCCCATCGGTCGTGGACATGGCGACCGCGCGCACCCAGTTGTTGCCCAGGTGCTGCTGCACCTCGACCACCAGGGTCTCGCCGTCGGGGCGCTCGATCTCGAGCGCGTTGTAGATTGCGGGCAGCTCGCCGGGTGGAAACTCGACGTCGATCACGGGCCCCGTGATCTGGATCACCTTACCGGTCGCCATCGGTCTGTAACTCTCCTTGCCTAGCCGCCGAGCGCTTCCGCGCCTGAGGCGATCTCGATCATTTCGCGGGTGATGGTGGCCTGGCGCGTCTTGTTGTAGACCAGCGTCAGGTCCTCGATGAGCTCGTTCGCGTTATCGGTCGAGTTGCGCATGGCGATCATGCGCGCCGACTGCTCGGAGGCGTTGTTCTCGAGCACGGCCCGATAGATCCCGACCGCCACGTAGTGCGGCAGGAGACGGCTGAGCACGGCCTCCGGCGACGGCTCGAACAGGTATTCGTCGTTCGTCTCCTGGGTCTCGGCACCCATCTCGGGCTGCACGACCGGCAGGATCGTGTCGATCTCCGGCTTCTGGGACAGGGTCGACACGAACGTGCTGTAGGCGATGTCGATCTCGTCGTACTTCGCCTCCAGGAAGTCGGTGGTCACGAGGCGCGCGATGGGCGTGACGTCGGAGAACGACGGGCGGTCACCGAGCTGCGGAAAGTGTGCCGCGATGGGCACGCCCGCGCGTCGCAGCGCGTCGCGGCCCTTGCGGCCGACGGTGATCGCCTCGATCTCCACCGGCCCGTCCCCGTTGCGGCCGGCGGCTCGCTCTGTCACCCAGCGCAGGACCGATCGCGTGGCGTTCGCGTTGAGCGAGCCGGCGAGGCCGCGATCGGTGGTGATGACGATGATGCCGGCGCGCCGAATCGGCCGGCTTGCGAGGAGCGGGTCGATATCCTCGCCCAGGCCGGCGGCCTCGCCCACGCGGCTCAGGGCGTCCTCGAGCTCATCGGCATACGGACGCGCGGCGAGAATGGAGTCCTGCGCGCGCTTCATGCGCGACGCGGCCACCATCTCCATCGCCCTCGTGATCTGGGCGATGTTGCGGACCGATCCGATCCGCCCGCGGATGTCCTTCAGGCTGGGCATCGGCTACGCGTCACCCAGGGTGGCGCCGGCGTTCGCGCTTGCACCGGATGTCGCCACCTGGAGGCGGAGGAAGCCATTGAGGGGCAATTCGACCGGTCTTGTTGCGCGGAATGCACCAAACCGCCCGGAATCGGAGCGGAATCGCCCGAAATCCGCCTGTTCCCCTCCAGGTGCCTCCACCGGATGCAACGTCGTCGGATTCTCTGACATCGGCTACGACTGCTTCTTCGCCGACTTGGCCTTTGCCGATGACCCGGACTTCCTGGCCTTGGGCTTGGGCTCGGCCTCCGCCTCATCGGCCCCGCCGGCCTCGTCGGCCTGGCCGGCGACATCGGCTTCGTCGGCGACATCGGCTTCGTCGGCGACATCGGCTTCTTCGACCGCTTCGGCCGCTCCGGCCTCATCGGCCTCTTCGGCGTCATCGGCCCCTTCCGCGTCATCGGCCTCGGCTTTCGGCGCCGCGGCGCCGTCATCGGTCTTGCCATAGCCGCCCTGGCGCTTGAACTCGGCGACCGCCGTCTCGAGGGTGGCGACCGTCTCGTCGGAGAGGACCTTGTCCTTCGCGATCGTGGGCAGCACGTCCTCATAGGTGGACTCCAGGAACCGATAGAGCTCGGACTCGAACTCGGCAATGCGGCTCGTCTCGACGTCGTCGAGCAGGCCGCTCGTGGCAGCCCAGATGATGACGACCTGCTTCTCCACGGGCAGCGGCTCGTACTGCGGCTGCTTGAGGATCTCGGTCGTCTTCTCGCCGCGGGTCAGCTGGTCGCGCGTGGCCTTGTCGAGGTCCGAGCTGAACTGCGCGAAGGCGGCCAGCTCGCGGTACTGGGCGAGGTCGATGCGCAGCTTGCCGGCGACCTGGCGCATGGCCTTGATCTGCGCGGCGCCACCCACGCGGGAGACGCTGATGCCGGCGTTGACGGCAGGCCGCTGGCCCTGGTTGAAGAGGTCCGACTGCAGGAAGATCTGCCCATCGGTGATGCTGATCACGTTGGTCGGGATGTAGGCCGATACGTCGCCGGCCTGCGTCTCGATGATCGGCAGCGCGGTCAGCGACCCGCCTCCGTTCTCCTCGTTGAGGCGTGCCGCACGCTCCAGGAGCCGCGAGTGCGAGTAGAAGATGTCGCCGGGGAACGCCTCGCGGCCGGGCGGTCGGCGCATGAGCAGCGAGACCTGGCGGTAGGCCCAGGCGTGCTTGCTCAGGTCGTCGTAGACGCACAGCGCATCACGGCCGGTGTCGAGGAACTCCTCCCCCATGGCCACGCCCGCGTACGGCGCGAGGTACTGGAGCGGGGCGGGATCGGAGGCGCCGGCGAAGACCACGATCGTGTGCTCCATGGCATCCGACTCGGTGAGCTGCGCCACCACCTGGGCCACCGTCGACTGCTTCTGGCCGATGGCGACGTAGATGCAGATCAGGTCCTGGCCCTTCTGGTTGATGATCGTGTCGATGGCGATCGCGGTCTTGCCGGTCTGGCGGTCGCCGATGATCAGCTCGCGCTGGCCGCGGCCGATCGGGATCATGGAGTCGATGGCCTTGATGCCCGTCTGCACCGGCGTGTCGACCGGCTGGCGCACGATGACGCCGGGCGCGATGCGCTCGACCGGCCGCGTCTTCGTCGTCTCGATGGGTCCCTTGCCGTCGAGCGGCTCGCCGAGCGGGTTCACCACCCGGCCGATGAGCGCGTCGCCGACCGGCACCTCAACGATGCGGCCTGTCGTCTTGACCTGGTCGCCCTCCGAGAGCGAGGTGTAGTCGCCCAGGATCAGGGCGCCGACCGTCTCCTCCTCGAGGTTGAAGGCCATGCCCATGATGCCGTTGCCGAAATCGAGCAGCTCCTGCGCCAGCGCGCCGGAGAGGCCGTAGACCTGGGCAATGCCGTCGCCCACCTCGACGATGGTGCCGACGCCACTGACGTCCGCGCTGGCATCGAAGTCCTTGATCTCGTTGCGGATGATCGACGTGATCTCGTCGGATCTGATCGCCATCGGTCCTCGTTCCTATCTCTTGCGTGTCGCCTAGACGGCGGTCAGGCGCGCCCGAAGCCGCTCGAGGCGGTTCCGCACGCTTGCGTCGTAGAGCCGGTCGCCGATGCGGACGGTGATCCCGCCGATCAGTGATTCGTCGACCACCTCGTTGATCTCGATCGTGTCGCCGGTGAGCTGGTGCAGCCTATCCGTGACCGCGGTGCGCTGCGTCTCGTCGAGAGGGAGCGCGGTCCGGACCTCCGCCAGGGCAACGCCGCGCTCGCGACGCAGGAGCTCCCCGAAATGCTCGGTCATGCGGGGGATCGCACGCGGGCGCCCACGCCGCACCATCAGCAGCACCAGGTTGATGGCCTCCGGCATGGCGTCGCCCGCGACGCGTCGCAGGACGCGCTCCTTGTCGGCATACGGCACGGCCGGGTGCTCGGCCAGCGTGCGCACCCCTTCATCGGCCAGCACGGTGCTGAGCCGGGCGAGGTCACGCTCCCAGGTCTCGAGCGTCCCGTCGGCGCGGCCGATCTCGAAGGCCGCCTCCGCGTAACGCCGTGCTGCGGTGTCGCGTCGTGCCATCTCGCTAGTTGCGCGCCGTGGACGCGTCGCCGGGGGACGCGTCGCCGGGGGACGCCTCGGCCAGGAACTCCTCGACCAGGCGTCGCTGGGTCGTGGCGTTCATGTCCGACCGGACGAGCTTGCCGGCGGCCGAGAGCGCAAGGTCGGCGACCTCGGCACGGAGCTCGGCCATGGCACGCTCCTTCTCTGCAACGATCTCCTCCTTGGCGCGGGCGGTGACCTTCTCGGCGTCCGCACGAGCCTCGGTGAGGATGTCGTTGCGCGTATCGGTCGCGATCTTGTTCGCGTTGGCGAGCATGCTGGCCGCCTCCTTGCGCGCCTCGGACAGTGCCGCCTCGCGCTCGGCCCGGGCGAGCTCGCGGTCGCGAGCCGCGGTCTCGGCGTCCTCGAGCCCCTTCTCGATCTTCGACTTCCGCTCGTCGAGCAGCGCGAAGACCCGCTTGAACAGGAATCGGTTCAGCAGGTACAGGAGCAGCAGGAAGTTGATGATCTGGAAGAGGAGTGCTGACCAGTTGACGCCGAAAGCCTCGAACATCGAAGGCGATACCTAGCCGACGAAGATGAGGATGAGCGCGACGACCAGGCAGTAGATGCCGATCGCCTCGGTCAGGGCCAGGCCCAGAATGTACGGCACAAAGATCGCGCCCGCCGCCTCCGGATTGCGACCCAGCGCCTCCATGGCCTTGCTGAAGCCGATGCCGAGGCCGATGCCGGGGCCGATGGCGCCGACCATCGCGAGCCCTGCGGCGAGGGCGGAGATGTTGCCTTCCACTGTGTTCGAATCCTCCTTGCGGCGCCTGCAATCGCAGGCATTCAGGTTATTGCCTGCACTAGGCAGGCGTTGGGGCGTGGTGCTCCTGTGACGACCCATGGGCATCGGACTCCTCCGCGCCGTGGCCGCCGCCATCGCCACCCTCGGCGATGGCCATGGTGATGTACGTCATTGCCAGCAGTGCGAAGACGAGGGCCTGGACAGCACCGATGAGGACCTCGAGCCCGAGGAAGACCGCAGGCACGAAGAAGGCGAGCGGCAGCACGAAGACCGTCGCGGTGGTGAGGGCCAGCATCGTGGCCAGCAGGACCTCGCCGGCGAAGATGTTTCCGAACAACCGCATCGAGAGGCTCACCAACCGGCTCAGCTCGCTGATGAGATGGATCGGGAACATGAGCGGCGCCATGTATCGCGGCTCGCCGACGAGCTCCTTGAGGTAGCCGATGGGACCATGGAGCCGGACCGCCCACCACACGAAGGTTACGAAGGTGATGATTGACAGCCCGAGAGTGAAGTTGAGGTCGGCAGACGCCGGCCTCACGAGTGGCGTGAGCGTCTCGTGCTCGCCCTCACCATGGACGATTCCCACGGTGCCGACGCCGGGCAGCAGGCCGAGCCAGTTCGCCAGCAGGATCATGAGGAACAGGCCGATCACGAGCGCAACGTAGCCGCTCCATCGGCTGCTGGATCCGGCCGTGATGCCGGCGATGTACTCCACGGGCAACTCGATCACGCTCTGAAGGCGGCCAGGGACGACGCGGGCGTTGCGGGTGATATACCCCGCCGCCGCCAGAAGGATCACCGCAGCCAGCACCGCCCCGACCATGCCGTTCGTCACCTCGAAGCCCAAGACGTCGAATAGCGGCTCCGCGCTGAGCGCAACGTGGATCAGGCTCTCGCTGGCCTCTTCCTCAGGCATTCATCTCCTCATTGCGTCGCGCGCCACGTCCCAGATGGTGTACATCGCGGCCCCGATGCCCAGCACCATCCCGACCAGGACGAAGATGGGCGTGGTCTTGAGCCAGTTGTCCAGCAGCAGGCCTGCCCCCAGGCCGATGATCACCGACACCCCGAGCCGGATTCCCAGGTCGAACGCCACTCCCCAGTTCGGCGGCCGTCGGTTGTCGCTGTCCTCACCCGTCATGTCTGGGGCTCCCGGCGCCGAAGCCGTCTCGCGCCCCGGCACGGATGAGCAGCCAGATCCCGACGGCCGAGATCGCGGTCCCGATCGCCAACCCGATCAACACAGAAAGGGGCGAGGTCCCGAGCGTCGTGTCGATCACGAGGCCGATGACCGCGCCTCCAACCATCGGAATCACCATGATCGCGGTCACCTGGGCCAGGATCCTGACGAGCCCCATGGGCGTGAGTTGTTTCATTTGGAAGTTCGACTCAGAGCGGTCGGACGCGCGGAGTATAGCCGACGCTCTTTCGAGGCGCGAATGCCAGGATCGGCACCGTGATCGGCACCGTGATCGGCGCAACGTCGTAGGCGCCACCGGTGGAGCGGCCGATGCATCGGCTGACGCGCCGACGCAACCTCACGCCATGAAGATCACCGCATCGGCCGAACGGGTGATCGATGCCCCCGCCGGCCGCGTCTACCGATACATCGCCGACTTCCGCGTACACCATCGGCACATCCTGCCGCCCCAGTTCAGTGACTTCCGGGTCGAGCACGGCGGGGTCGGGGCGGGGACCGTCCACTCCTTCAAGCTGACGCTGGCCGGCCGTTCCATCGGCTACCGCGTGCGCGTGGGCGAGCCGGATCCGGGTCGCGTGCTGATCGAGTCGGACCCATCGCACCGGATGCTCACCACGTTCATCGTCGAGCCGGAGCCCGACGGCCGCAGCCGGGTGATCATCGAGACCACCTGGTACACCGATGGCGCGCGGGGCCTCGTCGAGCGCATCGTTGCGCCACGCATGCTCGCGCGGGTCTATCGCGAGGAGCTTGCCCTCCTGGGCCGATACGCCCGCTCCACGCCGGTCGTTGCGCCAACCCCGGATCGAATCTCACGGGGCGTGGTCATCGCCTGAGGTCGGTGCTCCGGGGCGCCGCTCGCCGCTCGCCGTTCGCCGCTCGCCGCTGGTTTGGAACGTTGCTCGCGTGACGTGCAGTTGTTCCGGCCGATGCCACCGTTCGGAACAATGCGCGCCTGGATGCACATTGGACGGACGATGAGCCGATCTTCCACGTCAGCTGAGCGTGACGGTTGCCCCGAAAGGGGCGGTCTCCCGGGCAATGCTCCCGCAGACGCACAAATTGCCAAACCGATGCACGCGTTAGGTACATTGCTCCCGTTGCGAGCAATTCTTCCAAGCCGCGGCCGACGGCGACGGGCGAAGGCGACGGACGGAGGCGGGGAACTACGCAGGAACGTCGGCCACGGCGCGGGATCGGGGGAGTCCCGGCACGGGGAAGCGGTCGGTGATGGAGGCCACGCGGCGACGGATGTCTTCGGCCGCAGCGTCGTCGTCACGGGCCGCGATGCCATCGACGATGAGCGAGGCGATCTCTCGCATCTCCGTCTCGCGCATGCCACGGGAGGTGACCGCCGGCGTGCCCACCCTGATGCCGCTGCCCACCATCGGCTTCTCGAGATCGTAGGGAATCGTGTTCTTGTTCACCGTGATGCGGACCCGGCCGAGGGCCGCATCGGCCTCCTTGCCATTCACGCCCAGCGGGCGGACGTCGACGAGCATGAGGTGATTGTCGGTGCCGCCCGAGATGATCGAGGCGCCCGCATCGGCCAACGAGGCGGCGAGCGTGCGGGCGTTCGACACCGTCGCTTCCTGGTCGGCGCGGAACTCGGGCGTCATCGCCTCGCGGAAGGAGACCGCCTTGGCGGCGATGACGTGCATGAGCGGCCCGCCCTGGATGCCGGGGAAGATGCTCTTGTCGATCGCCTTCGCGTGCTCCGAGCGACACAGGATCATACCGCCGCGCGGACCGCGCAGGGTCTTGTGGGTGGTCGTCGTGACCACGTCGGAGTGCGGCACCGGCGACGGATGCACCCCGGCGGCGACCAGGCCCGCGAAGTGGGCCATATCGGTCATCAGCAGCGCGCCAACCTCGTCGCAGATCTCGCGGAAGGCGGCGAAGTCCCAGAAGCGCGGGTAGGCGGTGGCGCCGGTGACGATCATGCGAGGCCGGTGCTCGCGGGCAAGCGAGCGAACCTCGTCCATGTCGATGAGATGGGTCTCCCGATCGACGTGGTAGGGCACGAAGTCGTAGTACTGGCCGGAGAAGTTCACCGGCGAGCCGTGGGTCAGGTGCCCGCCCTGGTCGAGGCTCAGCCCCAGGACCGTGTCGCCGCGCTCGAGTAGTGCGTGATAGACGGCCATGTTGGCCTGCGCCCCGGCGTGCGGCTGCACGTTCACATGCTCGGCGCCGAAGAGCTCCCTGGCGCGGTCGCGGGCGAGGTTCTCGGCCACGTCGACCACCTCGCAGCCGCCGTAGTAGCGGCGCCCGGGATAGCCCTCAGCGTACTTGGCGGTCAGGACCGATCCCATCGCCTGCAGCACGGCCAGGCTCGGATAATTCTCGGATGCGATCAGCTCGAGGTGGGCGCTGGTGCGCGCCTCCTCGTCCCCGATGACCTGCCAGATCTCGGGGTCCTCGGTTTCCAGCGGCGCCCACATGTCCATGCGGGAAGTGTAGTCGGCGTCAACCTCACCCGCCGCTCGTCGGCGGTCGTCACCGGGGTGCACGGCCCGATCTATCGAGCTGGATTGGCATGAAGGCTCGTCCACGTCGCGCATCTGCGATCTATCGGCTGCTGGCTGGCGTGAGGGTGCCCGGCGGGCGCTCCCACGCCGCTGCCTGACCGATAGACCGGCGCCACGACGCCCAGAACGCCACCCATGCCAGATCGCGTCGATAGACCGGCGCCGGCCACTTGGCCCGGCCGACCGCACCGTGGCGCTCGCGGGTCCTCGATCTATCGAGCTGGATTGGCATGAGGGCTCGTCCACGTCGCGCATCTGCGATCTATCGGCTGCTGGCTGGCGTGAGGGTGCCCTTTGGGCGCTCCCACGCCGCTGCCTGACCGATACACCGACGCCACGACGCCCAGAACGCCACCCATGCCAGATCGCGTCGATACATCGGCGCCGGCCACCGCCCGCTGGTTCCTCAAACCCTTCTGACCCAATCTCCTGGACCGATGCGGACCTCGGCGCCATCGGGGATCGCGGCGAGCTCGGCGGGGTCGAGCACGATCACGGGAACCGTGCGGCCGTAGAGCTCGGCCGCAACGGCCGAGCCAATGGCCAGGATGAGGTCCGGCTCGCTGAGGAGGATGGCGGCCGGCGCCGACCCGGCCCGCACCGCCTCCGCCAGGACCGATGCGCTGGAGGACGATCCTCGGCCCGACGGCATGACGACCACCCGGCCGGCCAGCGACGCCCCGCGCTGCGGGTGACGCGCGTCGATCAGCTCGCCGGTGGCCGGGTCCATCCCGCCCCACAGGCTGAGCGGCTCGTCGAGGACGAGGGCGGCTGCCCTCATGCCCCGCCCCAGGGCCGAAGATCGCGCACGACCCGACCGTCCACTGCCGACTCGATGCACTCTTCTGCGGAGCCGAAGACCACCCGGGCGCCGATGTTGGCCGGGGCGTAGTAGGCCCACTTGCCCGAATCGGTCATGACCGACCCGTCCGTGCGTCCCAGGATCGGGGCGATGTAGCTGCATGTATCGGTGAGCAGCTCGACCCCGGCGTTGTGCAGCCGTTGGGCGATGCCGCGCTCGGTCGCCTCGTCGAGGATGTCGCGGCCGGTCGAGACCAGGCACTCGACCTCCGGCGAGACGCCACGGCCGCCAAGGAGCGCTGCATAGCGCTCCAGCTCGGCGAGCGAGGCGTGTGGCGTGCCGAGCGAGACGGCGCCCAGCCGGTCCGCGGCGTCGGACGACAGATGGTCGCGTGCCGCCCGCAGCTCGTCCAGCGTGATCTCCCCGACGGCCGGCGCCTCCACGCGCAGGTCGGCCTCGGGCGTCGAGCCGACCACGTGAAACATCGCGACCGACGCCGACGATGCGGCGGCGGCCCCGAGAGCCTTGAGGCGGTCTTCGGACTGGCCCGACGGCAGGCCCTCGATCACGGCCACCGCCGATCCGGCGCGCCGGCCCAGCACGATCCCGAGGACGGGATACAGGACGTCGGCATCGCGCAGCGCAGCGGGGACATCGGGTGCCAGCCGCAGGACCAGGGTGGCGCGTCGGGCATCGGTCCGGTGGAGGCCGGAGTCCGGGACGCGTCCGGTGATGGCTGCCGCGACATCGATGAAGTCGCCGTATCGGTTCGTGCGCGCGCCGAGGACCGAGTTGCAGAATGCGATGGCGTTCGACTCGCCCCAGGCCACCTGTTCGCCGAAGGACGGTCGGGCATCGGCCATCTGGTAGGGGGCGCAGGTGAAGGTTGGACGCGCGCCCAGCGATCGGTATCTGTCCATGAGCAGACGCCCGCGTTCGGCGGTGTCCGGGTCGCCGCGGTAGAGCTCGGGGTGGAGCAGGTCGACCGCGCCGACGTTCAGGGTGGTGGGCACGCTGACCCGCGCGCCGCCGTCGACGAGGCGGTTCACGAAGTCGAAGGAGGCCTCGCCGTGGTAGAGGCAGGAGTCGACGTGCGCGCCGGTGATGTCAATCAGACGGGTCGCCCCGGTCGCCTCCGCCGCGCGCAGGACGAGGCGCATGGCGAAGGCGGCGCCGGCGCCATGGTTGCCGTCGAGGAGCTCGCGGTCGCGCGCGCTCAGCTCCAGGCTCAGCCCCGTGCCTCCTCCGCCTCGATGCGCGCGATCTTCTCGATCCGCGGAACGTGGCGGCCGCCGCTGAACTCGGCCTCGAGGAAGGCACGCAGGCAGGCGCGCGCCACTTCTGAGCCGATGATTCGGGCGCCCATCGCGAGCACGTTGGCATCGTTGTGCTCGCGGCCCAGCCGGGCGGTCACGGAATCGGTCGCCTCGACGCAGCGGATGCCGCGGATCTTGTTGGCCACGATCGCCTCGCCCGTGCCGCTGCCGCCGAGCACGACCCCGCGATCGAAGTCTCCGGCCGCCACGGCCCGCGCGACCGGCGCGATTAAGTCCGGATAGTCGACCGGCGTGGTGTCGAACGTGCCGAAGTCGCGGTACTCGATGCGCAGCTCGTCCAGCAGCGTGCACAGCTCGCCCTTCAGCTGGAATCCCGCATGGTCGGAGCCGATGGCGACGCGCATGGCGTCGAGTGTAGTCGCGGATGCGGATGCATCGGCCCCATGAGCGCAGGCCACTCAGGTCGGCGAGGCTACCTCCACGACCTTCTCGAGCGCCTCGCGCCCGATCGGGCCTGGTCGCAGGACACGTGCTGGGCTGACCGACAGGTCGAGCACCGTCGACGCGACCCCACCGGGAACCGGCCCGCCGTCGACCACGGCTGCCAGCTCGTCCTGCTGGGTCGCGAAGGCGATGAGCACCTCGTCGGCGCCCAGCGTGTCGGGCTCGTCCGAGCGATTGGCGCTGGTAGCGAAGATCGGCCCGGTCGCCCGGATCAATGCCAGCGCCACCGGATGGTCGGGGGCGCGAAAGGCCTGGGTGCCGCCGGGACCGTCCAGGACGAGGGTCAGGGCTCCCGGCCAGAAGCGCGCGGTGAGCCGATGCGCCCGCTCATCGGCCGTCCAACCAGCGCCAGCCGCCTGCGCGAGATCGGCGACCAGCATGGGGATGCGCCGATCGGCCGGTCGCCGCTTGATCTCGAAGAGGGCCTCGACGCGATCGGATCGTGACACCCCAACGCCGTAGACCGTGTCGGTTGGAAAGGCGATGATGGCGCCCGATCGCAGCAGCTCCGCGGCGCGCGCGATCCCCTCGGTCGTCGGGGCCAGCACATCGGTCACGCGCCTAGTCTGGCATCCCCACGCGGACGACCCGGTCGAGCCCTGCCAGGTCCGGCACCACCGTGACCGATGCGCCCGCCGGCGCCATCTCCCGGATGGCATCCACCTGGCCGATGCCGATCTCGAGCAGGACGGTCGCCCCGGGTGCAACCGTTGATGGCAGATCGGCCAGCATGCGCCGCAGGAGGTCGAGCCCATCGGGGCCGCCATCGAGCGCGACGCGCGGCTCATAGCCCAGGGAGCCACGACGCTCGTCGACCTCGGCGCTGGCCACGTACGGGAGGTTGGCGATGACCACGTCGG
>JBOGSW010000231.1:0-4092 GCA_050695815.1 Candidatus Limnocylindria bacterium
ACTCGGTGAGCGCCATGGAAGCTGCCACGGTCCCAGCCCACGTGCGAAAGTCCTTGGCGGTGAACTCCTCTCCGCTGATGTCGCGCAGGTAGTCGTTGACGTCCTCCGAGTCGATCGACTGGCGCTCGCCCGCCGCATCGAGGTACTGGAACAGCTCGTAGCCCGGGATCTCCTGGCATTGACGGACCAGTCGCGCCAGCCGTCGATCGCGCACGCGCACGGCGTGCTCCTTTCCCGACTTGCCCCTGAACGTGAGGTGCAGGTCGGATCCGTCCCACTCGACGTGGCGGTCGCGCAGCGTCGAGAGCCCGAAGCTGTCGTTGTCCCGGGCGTATTCCTCGTTCCCGACGCGAATGAGCGTCGACTCCAGCAGCCTGATCACCAGCGCCAGCACCTTCTCGCGTGGCAGCCCCCGTCGTCGCAAGTCGCGCTCGGTGCGGCGCCGGATCCTCGGGAGGGCCCGGGCGAACTCGATCAGCCGCCCGTACTTGGCTTCGTCCCGCACCGGCCGCCAGCGCGGGTGATACCGATACTGCTTGCGTCCCCGGGCATCACGGCCGGTCGCCTGCATGTGGCCGCGCCTGATCGGCGAGATCCAGACATCGGTCCAGGCGGGCGGGATCGCCAGGCCCTCGAACCATGCGCGTCGGTCCGGATCGGCGATACGTTCTCCGTCGGGGCCGACATAGCTGAAGCCCATCCCGGCCCGCCTGCGACGCACTCCCGGCAGCGCGTCCGTCACGTAACGCAGGCCCGCCTCCTCGGCGTGCGCCCGTGGATCATCGGCTTCGATCGTCATCTCAGGAGCGCCTCAGGGCTCGAGGCGCCGGGCCAGCCACGCGACGCCGGCCATCGTCTTGGCGTCCAGGATGCGCCCGTCATCGATGGCCTTCAGCACGTCGTCTAGCGCCATCCAGGCGGGCTCGAGCTCCTCGTCCTCGTCACCGTCGGCGGTTGCCTCACTGAGATCGGTGGCCAGGTAGAGGTGCATGAGCTCGGTGCAGAAGCCTGGAGAGGTGTAGAAGCGCGGCCCCGCCTCCCACGTCGCGGCGGCCAGGCTCACCTCCTCGGCCAGCTCCCGGCGGGCGGTCTCGGCCGGCGGCTCGTCCGGCTCGAGCGTGCCGGCCGGAACCTCGAGCAGCACCTGATAGGTTGCATGCCGCCACTGCCGCACCATGGCCAGGCGCCTGCCATCCCATGCCAGGATCGCCACCGCGCCCGGATGCTCCACGACCTCGCGGGTGGTGCGGCGGCCGTCGGCCCGCTCGACGGTGTCGACGCGAACTCGTATGCGACGCCCCTCCCAGGGATGCGTGCTTTCGAGCGTGCGTTCCTCCATCGGTCCATCCTAGTGTGGCGCGCCGCAATCATCTTGTCGGTTGGCCGCCGGCCCGTGACGCGACGCTGGCGCGATCTAACGACGCAGAGTGGCATAGATGGCGCTTGGGGCGTCGTGGCGCCGGTCTATCGGTCCACCTCTGGCTTGGGAGCGCCCGGCAGGCACCCTCATGCCGACAAGCCGCCGATAGATCGCGAATGCGCGACACGGACAACCCCTCAAGCCAATCCAGCGCGAAAGATCGCCGATGCGCGTCGCCGACGCGCCGCGCCCAGGCCTGCGAGAACCGAGGGTGGCTGGTATCCGGCCGCACCAAGAGCCGGCCGCGGCGCCTGAAAGCACCGACGAAGGTACCGATGGGCGCGCCGGGCCCATCCCGGCTAGGATGCGAGCCAGCCCATGAGCGAAGCGATCAGCAACCCCACGCGGCGCCGATGATCGAGGCCATCGCGCTCGGGAAGCGGTTCCGGTCGCTGACCGCGGTCCACGAGCTGAGCTTCACCGTCGGTGACGGCGAGATCTTCGGCCTGCTCGGGCCGAACGGCGCCGGCAAGACGACCTCCGTGCGGATCCTTTCCGGGCTGATCGCTGCATCGGAGGGTCGGGCCCGAATCAACGATCTCGAGCTGGGACCCGATTCGCAGCGTATCCGCGCCATCACCGGCATCCTGACCGAGGCGCCGGGCCTGCACGACAAGCTCACCGCGCGCGAGAACCTCGGCTACTACGGCCGCCTGTACGGCCTGCGCGGGGGCACCCTGCGACGAGCGGTGGACCGATACCTCGGCATCGTCGGCCTTCCGGACGTTGGCGACCGGCGCGTCGGCGGCTTCAGCAAGGGGATGCGCCAGAAAGTGGCCATCGCCAGGGCGCTGCTCCACGAGCCGGACGTGCTCTACCTCGACGAGCCGACCAGCGCGCTCGATCCGTCGGCGGCGAAGACGGTCCGCGACTTCGTCGCCACGCTCCGAGACGCCGGGCGCTCGATCGTGGTCTGCACGCACAACCTGGACGAGGCCGAGCGCCTGTGCGACCGGATCGGGATCATGCGCGGCACTCTCCTGCGGGTCGACACGCCGGCGCGGCTGAGGCGACGGAACGGGACCGCATCGGTCCGGGTCGAGCTGGTCGGCGCGCGGCGCCCGGAGTCGTTCCTCGACATGCTGGCGGCGCTGCCTTTCATCGAGGGAGCGCGCGCGCTGGACGGGGCCCTCTTCGTCGAGGTCGGCGATCCGCGTGGCGACAATCCGGAGCTGGTGCGCGCCCTGGTGGATGCGGGTGCGCGCGTCGTAGGCATCAACGAGGAGGCGGTCACGCTCGAGCAGGTGTACCTGGACCTCGTGGGCGAGGTCGCGGAGCGCGACGCGCGACGCATCGGCGAGGTGGCCTGATGCGACCGGGATTCATCTGGGCCGTCATCACCAAGGAGGCGCGCGATCTGCTGGCCAACCGGCTCCTGCTGGGCGCCGTCGTCTTCCCGGCGCTCATCTTCGCCTCGATCCCGACCGGGATCGTCGCGTTCATCGAGTCCAACGACCTCGATCCCGCCCAGATGAGCGAGATCGAGGGGTACATCAGCCAGTTTCCGGACCTCTCCCCGAAGCTGGCGGCGCAGGGGTTCATCGTGATGAACTTCATGGCCTACTTCCTCCTCATCCCGGCCATGGTGCCGATGGCGATCGCGACCCAGTCGGTCATCGGCGAGAAGACCGCCCGCTCGCTGGAGCCGCAGCTGGCGACGCCGATGGAGGTGAGCGAGCTGCTCATCGGCAAGGCGATTTCATCGGCCACGCCGGCGGTGCTGGCCACGTGGGGAGTCTTCCTGCTCTACGGCTTCGTGAACGGCGCGATCGCCGACCCGGTGCTGACGCGCCTCATCTTCAACGACGTGTGGCGCGTCGCGATGCTCACGCTGGTTCCCCTCATCTGCCTGCTCAGCGTGCTGCTCGGCATCATCGTCAGCTCGCGCGTGAATGACGCGCGGACGGCACAGCAGATCGGCGGCTTCATCGTCATCCCGGTCATCGGTGTCGCCGTCGCAGGATTCTTCTCGGGGCAGGCCACCTTCAGCATGGAGCAGGTCCTCGTCGGCAACCTGGTGGTGGCGGCGCTCATCGGCCTGTCGCTGGTGGTCGGGAACTGGATCTTCGACCGAGAGGCGATCCTCACGCGGCTGGGGTGACGACGATGCCCATTCAGCTCGCCATGGTCGGACTCGTCGTCAGCGACATGAAGCGGTCGCTCGACTTCTACCGCGCGCTGGGTCTCGACATCCCCGAGGACGAGGACGAGAAGCGCTTCGTCATGCATCGCATGGCCAGCGGGGTCACGATCTTCTATGACACCGTCTTCTTCCCGGGCAACGATCCATCGCGCCGGCCTTCGCCGCCCGGCAGCTACAACGTGGCGCTCGAGTTCTACGCAGGGACCCGCGAGGCGGTGGACGCGACGTTCGACCGGCTCGTCAGGCTCGGCCATACCGGTCGAAAGGCGCCCTGGAAGTCGTCCGGGCCCTACGCCGCGATCGTCGAGGATCCTGACGGCAACCCGATCCTGATCACCGCCGAGGACCCAAGCGCCGATGTCTGAGCCGGTCGGCTCGTGGCGGTCGACTTCCTATCAGATTCTCGTGGCCAGAGCGCTAGACCGAACTTCCAGCGCCGATCGGGCAGGTTTGAGCACGAATCTGAGGTAACGGCCTGCGCGGTTCTGACTACATCCGCGCCGGATTGACCCCGAGCAGCTCGAAGGCG
>JBOGSW010000232.1:0-3418 GCA_050695815.1 Candidatus Limnocylindria bacterium
GAGGCGGCGAACATCATCAGCTCGGCGCCGTCGGCGCTGCAGCTGCGCTATCTCCAGACCCTCTCCGACATCAGCTCCGATGAGACGCGGACCATCATTTTCCCCCTGCCGATGGACCTCATCAGCGCCTTCGTCGGCGGCGGACGCGCCGGCGAGAGCGGGGCAGCCGCGGTGAAGCCGGTGATCCCGCCCAAGGCTGACGCTCCCGAGGCGGGCTGAGGCCAGGCGGGCTGGGCTGATCGGGGATCCGCCGATCTATCGTCGGATTTCGGCGTGGTGCGCCTCCTGTGTCGCGGATCCGCGGTCTATACGCCGATGGCCGCCGTGAGGGTGCCTGCCCAGCGGCCACACGCCGCGACGTGCGCGATAGACCGTCGCCAAGGCGCCCAGAATGGCTCCTGCGACAGCATGCACCGATAGATCGCTGGGGCGCCCCGATTCAGGGGCGCTGGCGCGCACTCACGGCCGCTGGCGTGCCCAGCCGATGAGCACGAGGCCGGCTACCACCGCCACGGCGCCGATGAAGATCCACGCTCGATCGGCCGTCATGAAGCTGGCCGGCGCGAAGGGAATGTTGAGTCCCTGGGCCACCCACACGAGACCTCCGAGGACGAGCACGACGCCAAGCGCGATGAGCGTGATCCGCATCGGCCGATCGTACTCCGCCGAAAAACCACTTGCGGGAGCGTGCACGCTCGGGTAATACTCCGCCCGTCGGGCCGCACCGAGCGGCGCCACCAGCCTTCTCCTTCCTCTCCCCTCCACCACGTCCAAGCGTCGGCCTCGGGGCAGCGGCAAGATCCCGGGCCGGCGTCGATCATGGCGAACCGACGTGGTAACCAACTTCCTTGGGAGGGGTCTTCGTGACCTACACCGATCAGGTGATCAACTGCAGCGACTGCGGAATCGACTTCGTCTTTTCCGTGTCCGAGCAGGAGTTCTTCGCCGAGAAGGGCTTTTCGTCCGCACCGAAGCGCTGCTCCGCGTGCCGTGCCCAACGTCGGGCCACCGCGGGCGGCGGCGGCGCCGGTGCCAGCAGCTATGGCAACGGCGGCGGGTACGGTGGCGGCGGATTCTCGCGCGGCCCGCGCGAAATGCACGATGCCACGTGCGCGCGCTGCGGCAACGAGACACAGGTCCCGTTCCGCCCGACCGGCGCGCGACCGGTCTACTGCTCCGACTGCTTCAGGATGATGCGCGACTAGACCTCGCCCACGATCCAACGCCGATGACGGGCGGTCCCTTGTGGGCCGCCCGATTCGCGTGTCGGGGACCCGGTGGTCGTTTCATCGGGTGACGGTAATGCCCAGGCAGAGCCGGAAATCGGTTCCTGGATGGCCGTACGTTGCACCGAGTGACGGTCCCGACCATCGAGCGGCGCTTCCCTCGCCGATACTGTCATGAGGCGCAACGCCCAGGACCACGCCCACGCCAGCGGCACTGCGCCACCCGCACCCACCTGAGTTGTTGGTCGGAACGTGCAGGGGCTGCACACGGCAGCCAGGATCGGCCCGCGACCGACGTCGGATGTGAAGCTCCGGCACGCATCGGCCAGGAAGGCGCCTGAGAGGCTCGCCCGGTCGATCGTCAATGGCCGATACGTGCACGCCCGGCACCAATCGGCCAATGGCAGGGCCCGGCGATGTACTTGGATGGCCGATGCGTGCCGCAGAGGCACATCCCCGCGGCACACGCGGCACACGCGGCACACCGGCACAACGGCACACGGACACCGAGGCGCTTGGCCGGTCGGCGGCCGTATCGGGCCACCCGCCGTATCATGGGTGGTGACACAAGCAGATCCGGCAGACAACTTGCGAGGCCGATGACGACGATGACCACGATGACCAACCAACATGACGCCTGGCGCGAGCTGGGACAGCAGCTGCGAGTCGACTCGATCCGATCGAGCAGTGCCGCCGCCAGCGGGCACCCGACCTCCTCGATGTCGGCCGCGGACCTCATGGCGGTCCTCATGTCGAAGTACCTGCACTACGACTTCGGCACGCCGGACGACCCGCGCAATGACCACCTGATCTTCAGCAAGGGCCACGCGTCGCCGCTGCTGTATGCGATGTACAGGGCCGCCGGCGCGATCAGCGACGACGAGATGCTCACCTTCCGCCAGTTCGGCTCGCGGATCGAGGGCCACCCGACGCCGGTCCTGCCGTGGGTCGACGTCGCCACCGGAAGCCTCGGCCAGGGGCTGCCGATCAGCGTCGGCGTGGCACTGGCCGGCAAGAAGCTCGACCGGCTGCCGTACCGCGTCTGGTGCCTGTGCGGCGACTCGGAGATGGCGGAGGGCTCGATGTGGGAGGCGTTCGAGCACGCCGGGTTCCACGGCCTCGACAACCTGACGGCCATCATCGACGTCAACCGCCTGGGCCAGACCGGCGAGACGATGCACGGCTGGGACCTCGACGCCTACCGCAAGCGCACCGAGGCCTTCGGCTGGAAGGCGATCGAGATCGACGGGCACGATGTCGCCGCCATCGACCGCGCGCTGGCCAGGGCCATCGAGACGACCGGCAAGCCGACCGTGATCATCGCGAAGACGGAGAAGGGCCACGGCGTGAAGGCGGTGGCCAACAAGAACGGCAAGCACGGCAAGCCGCTCGAGGATCCCGCCGCGGGCATCGCGGAGCTGGGTGGGATGCGCGACATCCACGTCGACGTCCCGAAGCCGGAGATCGACGGCCGTCCGCACGAATTCGCAACCACCGATCTGACGCTCCCGTCGTACGAGCCGGGCACGATGGAAGCGACGCGCAAGGCGTTCGGCGACGCGCTCCTTGCGCTCGGACGAAGCAACGGCGCGATCGTGGCGCTCGACGGCGAGGTCGGCAACAGCACGTACACCGAGGAGTTCGCCACCGCGCTGCCGGATCGGTTCTTCCAGGTCTACATCGCCGAGCAGCAGATGATCTCCACTGCGGTCGGCATGCAGGTCAGGCACTGGAAGCCGTTCGCGGCCACCTTCGCCGCCTTCCTGTCCCGCGCCTACGACTTCGTGCGCATGGCCGCCGTTAGCCGGGCCAACATCGCGCTGGCGGGGTCGCACGCGGGCGTCAGCATCGGCGAGGACGGGCCGTCGCAGATGGCGCTCGAGGATCTCGCCAGCCTGCGCGCGGTCCACGGCTCGACCGTCCTGTACCCGAGCGACGCCAACCAGACGGCGGCCCTGGTGCCGCAGATGGCCGAGCGCGAGGGGATCGTCTACATGCGCACGACGCGCGAGAAGACGCCGATCCTGTACCAGCCCGGCGAGGCTTTCCACATCGGCGGCTCGCGCATCGTAAGGCAGTCCGATGACGACGCCGTGACCCTCATCGGTGCCGGCATCACCCTGCACGAGGCTGTCAAGGCCGCGGATCAGCTTGCCGGCGAGGGAATCAGCGCGCGAGTGATCGACCTGTAC
>JBOGSW010000233.1:0-12764 GCA_050695815.1 Candidatus Limnocylindria bacterium
CTCTTGCCAATCCCCGTCGATAGATCGACACGAAGGCCCTGGAACCCCGCTCAGTACCGACGCGGCACCCCGAAGCCGGATCCGGCGCCGAAGAGCACCAGGGCGACACCGACGACCGCGACCGCCAGGCCCGGCGATTGCTGCGGCAGGGGCAGGTAGCCGACCGACCACAGCTCCCAGCCGCGATACGCCAGAGCGGCGCCGCCGACGAGGCCCAGCAGGAGGTAGGCCCATGGCGCGTCGAGGACGAACCCCCATCGGCCGCGCATGTAGCCGATATCGAGCAGCACGAGCGCGAGAATGGCCACGCCGTAGATGACGAGCCCGGGTCCCTCGAGGCCGATCCCCTCCTGCGCCGGCACCCGCACGCCCGAGACCGTGTCGCCGCCGGCGCGCCACCAGGGCAGGAAGCCGGAGCCGATCATCGCCAGGCATCCGAGCAGGACGAGGAGGCGGAACCGGCCGGCGCCCCCATCCATCGGCTATTCCTCCGGCGGCGCGCCGCCGTAGACGGATGGTCGCAGGACCCCGATGTAGGGCAGGTTGCGGTAGTGCTCGTCGTAGTCGAGGCCGTACCCGATGACGAAACGGTCGGGAATGGTGAAGCCGCGATAGTCGATCTGGATCTCGGCCAGCCGGCGCGCGGGCTTGTCGAGCAGGCAGCAGATCTTGATCGAGGCCGGGTGGCGCTCGGCAAGGTAGCGGAGCAGGTAGTTGAGCGTGAGTCCCGTGTCGATGATGTCCTCGACCACGATCACGTCGCGTCCCTCGATCGAGCTCGACAGGTCCTTGAGGATCCGAACCTGCCCCGACGTCTCGGTCCCCGACCCGTACGAGGAGACCTCCATCAGGTCGATGCTGCACGACAGGTCCATCGCACGCATGAGGTCGGCAAGGAAGACGAGCGAGCCCTTCAGCACGCTGACGAGCACGGGATCGCGGCCGGCGTAGTCCGCCTCCAGCTCGCTCCCCAGCTCCGCCACGCGCGCGGCGAGGGTCTCGGTGTCGAGAAGGATCTCCTCGACGTCGTCGTGCAGGCTCATCGCGTCCCTCTCCGCAGGCGCGATTCCGTGACACGCGAGTCCATGCCACGCGAGCCCATGCCACGCGAGTCCATGCCACGCAGGTCCATTCCACGCAGGTCCATTCCACGCAGGTCCATTCCACGCAGGTCCCTGACATATGTGCCTGCACAAGCACCGTATGCAGGTGAACGCCCGGCCATGGGTGACATAGGGGCGCCGGGCATCGCGAATGTCGCCCCTGGATGCCTCCAGGAGGGACGCGCGACCTCCGTCACCAATCTACGGTGCCCGATGGCGCCCATATGTCCACCGAACGCGGGGCCACCGAACGCGGGGCCACCGAACGTCTGTCCACCGAACGTCGGCGCCCTCATGGGACCGCCCCATTCCCGGCGCCGGTGTGGGCATGGGCACCGTTGGCGGCGGTGATATCGGTCAGAAAGTCCAGCCGTCGATACTTGATCATGAGCGCCTTGAAGTCACGGGCGTAGAAGAGCTTCACGCGAACCTCGGGATAGAGGAGCCGCATCCATCGCAGCTTGCGATTCTTCTTGCGCACGAGCGACTGCTTCAGCGTCGTCAGCTCGACGTAGAGGTCGACCTCCGGCAGGTAGAAGTCGGGCGCGAACGACTCGATGACCGCGCCGTCGGCGTTCCAGGAGATGGGGAAGACGTCGGGTTCGTATCGCCACGGGACACCGTAGAAGTCGAGGATCCTCGCCAGCTCCGCCTCGCTGTCGTGCGCGAAGCGGGGTGGCGAATCCGGGGTCATCTGATCCGCCACCGGTCCTCGATCGTAGCGCGCCCCAAGGGTCTCCATGCCATGCCCTTCGAGTATATCGAGGATGGTTATCCACAGATGGCCAACATCGGCGAAAACGGTGGATAAGTTGGCTTGTGATCCACAGCCGACCGCTGGTACCTTCGTGCTCCTGCTCCAGCGAGCGACCGAGTACGGTAACCGCGGATGACCGGGGCCGATGCGAGAGCCGGCCGCGACGCCGATCATCCACCGGGAAGACCGAAAGGCCGCTCGAGGGAGCATTTCTTCTTTGCCCCTGACCGATGCGCGCGCCGCGCGCCTGGCGCTCGACCACCTGCTCGAGACCGATGCCATGGTTGCCGTGGCGCTGCCCGCCGGTTTCGGTGACCTGATCGAGCGCTACGTGGGCCTGCTGCTCGATGCGAACGCGCGGCTCAACCTCACGCGCGTCGTCGAGCCCGAAGCGATCGCGCGGCTGCACCTGCTCGACTCCCTCGCCGCGCTGCCGGTCCTGGACGAGCTCGCGCCCGCCGGCGCACTCGACCTCGGGTCTGGCGGCGGCGTGCCCGGCATGGTGCTCGCCATCGCGCGGCCCGACGTGCACTGGACGCTGCTCGACTCGGTCCGCAAGAAGGCCGATGCCATCAGCTCGTTCGTGCGGTCGCTCGGCGCGCGGAACGTCACGGTGATCGCCGAGCGCGCCGAGATCATGGGCCGGGAGCCGGCGCATCGCGAGTCGTACGACCTCGTCGCCGCACGGGCCTGCGCCGCGCTGCCGGTGGTCGCCGAGTACGCCCTTCCGTTGCTCCGGGTCAACGGCTCGTTGCTGGCCTGGAAGGGTCCGCTCACCGCGGACGAGCTCCGTGCGGGCACCGCGGCGACCGGCCTGCTCGGGGGCGGCGCGCCGGAGGTGCGCACCACCGGCGTTTCGGCGCTCGGGGAGCATCGGTTCGTGCTGGTGGCAAAGGAGCGGACCACGCCTGATCGGTTCCCCCGGCGGCCGGGCGTCCCCGCCAGGAAGCCTCTCGGCTGACCACGGCGGTTCCGTGCTCGTTGCCGGCTCGCGCGCCTCGCCACGGGCGTTGACGGCGGGCGGGTGCGGCATCGGTATACTCCGCAATCGCATGCGCATCGCCGTCCTCTCGGACATCCACTCCAACCTGCCTGCCCTCGAGGCGGTGCTCGCCGACCTTCCGGCTGTCGACCAGGTCTGGGTGCTGGGCGACATCGTCGGCTACGGACCGCAGCCCAACGAGGTCATCGCGACGCTCCAGGCGATGGGCGCGCGGAGCGTCCTTGGCAACCACGACGGGGCGGCGATCGGCGTCGTTGACGCCCGCTACTTCAATCCGGATGCACGCACCGCCATCGAGTGGACGGCCGGCGTGGTCGACACGAACGCGCGGGCCTACATCGGCACGCTGCCGGAGATCCGCCGCGACGGCGAGATCACCGCCGTCCACGGCTCGCCGCGCGATCCGATCTGGGAGTACATCACCGGACCTGGCATCGCGGCGGAGAACCTCGAGGCATTCGACACGAAGCTCTGCCTCTTCGGGCACACCCACGTCCCGGTCGCGTACCGCGTGTCCGAGGGCCGGATGGAGGCGACGGCCGGACTGCCCGGCGTCTCCATCGCGCTGGACGGCGGGCGCTCGCTGACCAACCCCGGCAGCGTCGGGCAGCCGCGGGATGGCCTTCCCGACGCCGCGTACGCGCTGCTCGACGTGAGCGATGGCGTCGCGAGCGGGATCGAGTTCCGCCGCGTCCGCTACGAGATCGCGCGAACGCAACGGCTCATGCGTGACGCGGGGCTTCCGGCCAGGCTCATCGAGCGTCTGAGCTTCGGACGCTGATGAGACGGGCGCCGTAGGATAGGCGGAGGCATGGACTTCTTCCGGCGCGGCGAAAAGCGCGTGACGACCTTCGACCACTCCCGCGTACTCGTGCCCCTGGTCGGAGACGACTCGGTCGACGGACCCGCGCTCAAGGTCGCCGCCCTCCTGCTCGGCGGACGCGACGGCGTCCAGGTTGCGCTCGTTCACGTCCTGGAGGTCCCGTTCGACAAGACCCTCGACGCGGAGGACGAGGCCGCGGTGACGCGCGCCGACGAGATCCTCAGCCGCGCCGAGTCGTTCCTCGCCCAGCACGAGATCGCGACGCGCACGAGCACGGTGCAGGCGCGAGCGGCCGGGGCGGCGATCGTGGACGACGCCAATGAGCTCGGCGCCGACCTCATCGTCATGGGCCTTCGCTACAAGAAGCGTTTCGGAGGACAATGGGACGCGGGGCGCACCGTCCCGTACGTCATGCGCAACTCGACCGCGCCGGTATGGTGCCTGCGGGCCGAGACGAAGGAGCTGGCACACACGCCATGAGGATCATCATCGTCGGCTGCGGTCGGGTCGGTGCCCGCGTGGCCGCGGCGCTCGACGAGCGCGGCGAGCACGTCACCGTCATCGACACGAGCCCGCGCGCGTTCAACCGGTTGCCCCAGGCCTTCGGAGGTGAGACGGTGCGCGGCAATGGGACCGATGAGGACGTCATGCGCTCCGCCGGCGCGGAGCAGGCCGACCTCGTCATGACGCTCACCGAGGGTGACAACCGCAATGCGCTCTCCGCCCAGCTGGCCAAGCACACGTTCGGCACGCCGCGCGTGATCGCCAAGATCAACGATCCGCTGCGCGGTGAGGCGTACCGCGCCCTCGGCCTGGAGACCATCTGCCGCACCATCATCCTTGGCGACGCGCTCGTCGTCGCCGCCACCGATGGCGCCGCGGCCACGAACGGCTTCGTCGAGGAACCGACGGCGCAACCCCTGCGGGGCGCCCCTCCACCGGGATCGCTCGCCGACGCCGAGGCGCGCGCCGCCCTGGCCGAGGCCGAAGGAACCGCCGAAGGAACCGATGCGACCGTCGTGCAGCCAGGCGACGGAAGCGAGGGTCTCTAGCCATGTACGTCGTTGTGGTGGGCGGCGGAAACGTCGGCTACTACCTGACCAAGGAGCTGCTCGCCGCCGGGCACGAGGTCGTGGTGATCGAGGAGGACGCACACCGCGCCCGCCAGATCGCCGATGAGCTGGGCAGCATCGTCGTGGCCAACGACGGCTGCGAGGGCCGATACCAGGCGGAGGCCGGGATGGCCCGCGCCGATGTCATGGCCGCCGTCACCGGCGACGATGCCGTCAACCTCGCCGCATGCCAGATCGCGAAGATGCGCTTCAACGTCCCACGCTCGATCGCGCGCATCAACGACCCGAAGAACGAGAAGCTCTTCCGCCAGCTGGCCATCGACGAGGTCGTCAGCCCGACCCGATCGATCCTCGGCGTGATCGAGCACGAGATCCCCATCCACGACCTGCTTCATCTCGCCGAGCTCGAGGGTGGTGGCGTCCAGATCGTCGAGGCCCAGCTCGACGCCGACTCACCGGTCATCGGCCGCGAGCTCCGTGAGATCGCGCTGCCGGAGGGCTCGTCGATCGCGGTGCTCATCCGCGACGAGCGCGCCCAGTCGCCACGCGCCGACACACGGCTGCGCACCGGCGACAAGCTCCTCGCCGTGACATCGGCCGAGGGCGAGGCCGAGCTGCGCAGCCTGCTCATCGGCGAGTGACCGCGCCCCTGCCCGGCAGCGTCCTGCGCCGGGCGCTGGTCGCCTGGGGGCTTGGACACGCCGCGATCGGTGAGGCCATCCTCGGACGCTCGCTCCTGGTCGCCGAGATCGTCGGCATCGGCCTCGTCTCCTGGCTGGCTGCCGGCCTGGCCGACACCAGCGCCTACCTCGTCCCCTTCCTCGCCGGCGCCGCCTTCATCGGCGTCTGGGGCTGGCAGGCGGTGGACGCATATCACCGAGCGCGACGCCTCGAGGGAGCCGGCGTCACCGTTCCCGAGCGCTCGCCCGCCGCCGCCATCGGCTGGCTGAGCCTGCCGCTCCTCGTGTGGGGCACCGGCTTCTGGCTGATCGGGACGCACAACGCCACGCCGGCCGGGGTGCTGGACCGATTCGTCACCGCCTGGAACGCCGATGAGCTCGCGACCGCCGACTGGCCCGATGCGGTCGTCGCGGAGGCGTCTCGGGCCGCCCGCTCGCTCGGCACGGGGCGCGAACGGTTCCGCGACGTCCGCGTCACCATCATCCGCGCGGACGACGAACGCGCCACGGCCGTCGCCGATGCCATCCACTTCGAGCGCCGCGAATCCCGCTTCCTGGGCATCTTCCCGGGCAGCGAGCTCGTCCCCGTCGCCGACGAGCGGATCCTCACCATGCAGCTTCGGGCGCGCCCCGTCGAGCTGCCCGGCGGCGGCGACATCGGCGCCGTGCGCTGGGACCTGGTCTCCGCCGCACACTAGGGCGGCCGCTCACCATCGGCGACGCCTCCGCTGTCATCATCCTTGACACCACCATTGTCAGGGTTTATGGTCACCCCACGCCCGTGAATCGGGCCGAAACCAGCACATTTCCAAGCGTGGTGCCAAGGAGGGCCAGCATGGCGAGCATCACCCGATACGACCCCTCGGCGAGATGAGCGCTTCCTGACATGGACCGATCGCGGCGCGTGGTGTCACGCAGCGGCTTCGTGCGCCGCGACGACCTCACGCGCCGCCACGACCTCACGCGCCCCCGCTACATCATCAGCATCGCCGCCGAGCTGGCGAGCTGTCACCCTCGGACGCTGCGCATCTACGAGGAGGAGGGCCTCGTATCGCCACAGCGCCGTAACAACCTCCGTCTCTACAGTGAGGCGGACATCCAGCGCGTTCGTATCATTCGCTTCCTCACGCGCCGTCAGCGAGTAAACCTCGCCGGCGTGCGGGTCATCCTTCAGCTCGAGGAGCTCGGCAAGATCCGGGTCTACGATCTGTTCGATGAGGCCGATGTAGAGCGTTTCGCCGACGACGATCCCAACGAGCCGATCGCAGAGACAACGGCTGAAGGAGCAGACCTAAGTGGCAACTGAAGAGACCCGAGACATTCCCGAGATCGAGCCCGAGCAGAACGGCCAGGAGATGGACCGTCTCCAGGTGCTACCGCTCGTCGCATTGCGTGACACCGTCATCTTCCCGGAGATGATCGTGCCGCTCCAGGTCGGCCGCGATCGCAGCGTCAAGGCGCTCGACCGCGCAGTTCGCACCTCCCAGCCGGTTGCGCTCGTGACCCAGCGCTCGAGCGAGCAGGAGGAGATCACCAACGTCGACGAGCTGTACACCGTCGGCACCCTGGCCAAGATCGCGCAGGTGATCCGGCTCCAGGACGGGACCATCCGCGCGATCGTGCAGGGCCAGCGCCGCATCCGGCTGCTGGATCTGCTCCAGACGGAGCCGCACCTCGAGGCCCGCGTCGAGCTCGTGGACGACACCCACGACAAGACGCTCGAGGTCGAAGCGCTCATGGCCAGCATCCACGGCCAGATCGAGCAGTACGTCAACAGCGGCGCGCCGGTCCCCCCGGAGGTGGCGGTCGCCGCGCGCAACATCACCGACGGCGGGCTCCTCGCCGACATGACCGCGTACAGCCCGGAGATGACGACCGAGCAGCGCCAGGAGCTGCTCGAGACGGTCGACGTCGCCGATCGGCTGCGCCTGGCGAGCGGGTTCCTGGCCAAGCAGATCGAGGTGCTCGAGCTCAAGGGCCGCATCCAGTCCGAGGTCAAGTCCGAGATGGACAAGACCCAGCGCGAGTACATCCTGCGCGAGCAGATGAAGGCGATCCAGAAGGAGCTGGGCGAGGACGATCCGGCCGTCGCCGAGGCCAGCGAGCTGCGCGAGAAGGTCGAGCAATCGGCCATGCCCGACGAGGTCAAGGAGCGCGCCATCAAGGAGGTCGACCGCCTCAGCCGCATCCCGAGCGCCAGCCCTGAGCAGGGCGTCATCCGCACCTACGTCGACTGGCTGGTCAGCCTGCCGTGGGGCATCGAGACCGATGACAACCTGGACCTCGACGAGGCCGAGAAGGTCCTCGAGGAGGACCACTGGGGCCTCGAGAAGCCGAAGGAGCGGATCGTCGAATACATGGCCGTGCGCAAGCTGGCCGAGAAGATCCGATCGCCCATCCTCCTCTTCGTCGGTCCTCCCGGCGTCGGCAAGACGAGCCTCGGCAAGAGCATCGCGCGAGCGATGGGCCGCAAGTTCGTCCGGATGAGCCTGGGCGGCATCCACGACGAGGCCGAGATCCGTGGCCATCGGCGCACCTACATCGGCGCGCTTCCGGGCCGGATCATCCAGAACATCAAGACTGCCGGTTCGGCGAACCCGGTCTTCATGCTCGACGAGATCGACAAGGTCGGCATGGACTTCCGTGGCGATCCGTCATCGGCCCTGCTGGAGGTGCTCGATCCCGAGCAGAACAACACCTTCGCCGACAACTATCTCGAGGTGCCCTTCGACCTGTCGAAGGCGCTCTTCATCGCCACGGCCAACATGCTCGACACCATCCCGCCGGCCCTCCGCGACCGGATGGAGGTGATCCAGCTGCCGGGGTACACGCAGCTGGAGCGCGTGCGGATCGCCGAGCGCTTCCTGGTGCCGAAGCAGCTCGAGGCGCACGGCCTGACCGAGAAGAACCTGACGTTCGAGGAGGGCGCGCTCGTCCGCCTCATCCAGGCATTCACCCGGGAGGCGGGCGTCCGGAACCTCGAGCGCGAGATCGCCAACGTGGCGCGCAAGGTCGCGCGGCGCGTGGCCGGCGGCGACAAGACGACCGTCACCCTGAAGGCGGAGGATCTCGAGGAGTACCTCGGCCCGGCCCGCTTCGACTACGGCGAGCTCGAGTCCGAGGACCAGCTCGGCATGGTGACCGGCCTGGTGGTCAGCGACGCCGGTGGCGACATCGTGCAGGTCGAGGCGACCAAGATGGACGGCAAGGACGACTTCCTCCTCACCGGCCAGCTGGGCGATGTGATGAAGGAGTCGGCGCGTGCCGGGATGAGCTACATCCGGGCGCGGACGAAGGAGCTCGGGATCGATCCGTCCGCCTTCGAGAAGACGACGGTCCACATCCACGTTCCAGCGGGCGCCACGCCCAAGGACGGCCCGAGCGCCGGCGTCACGATGGCGACCGCCATGGCCAGCCTCTTCACCGGCAAGCCGGCGCGGAGAGACCTGGCCATGACCGGCGAGATCACGCTCCGCGGGCGGGTCCTGCCCATCGGCGGGCTGAAGTCCAAGCTCCTGGCCGCGCATCTCGCCGGCGTGAAGACGGTCCTCATCCCGCAGCGGAACGAGAAGGACCTGGTGGACGTGCCCGAGGAGGTGCGCCAGCAGCTCCGCATCGTGCCGGTCGAGAACATGGACCAGGTGCTGGCCGAGGCTCTCATCGACGCGCCCCGGCCGGCCGCCCGCATCAAGGCGGAGCGTGACGAGCGCCAGAAGCGCGTCGCCCGACGTCCGCGGCGGCCGCGCAAGCCGGCCAAGGAGGAGGCGCCGATCACGCCCACCGGCGACGGCCCCGCCGACCAGCCCCCGGCGGGCCAACCAGCTTAAGGACCGATGGCAGCCCGGTCCCAGCCCACGTCACGCGCACCGAATGCCTTCGCCACTCCGAGGAGTAGGCAGCAGCAGCTCCGGGCGGTCGTTGCAGCCGATGGAGGCAATCCGAGGCGGGATGGGGGGCTGTTCCGGCAGCTCCGGGCGGTCGTTGCAGCGGATGTATGCAATCCGAGGCGGGACGACCGATTCCCGGCGGTTCATTTCCCTGGATGCAACGAGGCACGGAGGATCCCTCCCGAGGGAGACGGAATGGCGGCGTCCTTCTCCGGTTGGCGACACCACATGCAAACTCAACCGGCCACACCAACGCCGCCATCGGCCACACCAACGCCTCCGGCCTGACCGATGGACTACAAGGATTATTACGCGATCCTCGGCGTCCCCAAGACGGCGAGCCAGGCCGAGATCAAGAAGGCCTATCGCAAGCTGGCCCGCGAGCTGCATCCGGACACGAACAAGGATCCCGAGGCCGAGAAGCGCTTCAAGGAGGCCAATGAGGCGCACGCCGTCCTGGCCGACCCCGGCAAGCGCAAGCAGTACGACGAGCTGGGCGCCAACTGGCAGGCCTACCAGCAGGCCGGCTACGGCTCGGGCGGCGCCACCGACTGGGCCGGCTTCGGCGGTGCGCCCGGCGGCACGCGCTGGACCTACCGAACCGCCTCGCCCGAGGAGATGGGTGGCTTCAGCGACTTCTTTCGCCAGTTCTTCGGCGGCGCGGGCGGCGGCGCCAGCCCCTTCGGCGGCGAGGCGGGTGGCTTCGAGTATGTCGATCTCTCCGATCTCGGCTCTGGGCGCGCTCGGGCGCGCTCGATCCCGACGGCGCAGGCCGCCGCGGAGGTGACGCTGGCCGAGGTGGCCACCGGCGCCGAGCGCATGGTCGACGTCAACGGCCGACGCCTCCACGTGAAGATTCCGGCCGGCGTGTCAGACGGCTCGAAGGTCAAGCTGAGCGGCGCCGTGGACGGCGGCGATCTCGTCATCAACGTCCGCGTCAGGCCTGATCCCCGCTTCGGCCGCGACGGCACCAACCTGCGGACCGAGCTGCCGCTCACCCTGGCGGAGGCGCTGCTGGGCGCCGAGGTGCCCGTTCCCACGCCCACCGGCAGCGTGAAGCTGCGCATCCGACCGAACACCCAGAACGGCCAGGAGATCACGGTGAAGGGCCGCGGCCTGCCCAAGCGAGGCTCGTCGCAGAAGGGCGACCTGGTGGTGACCGCGCGGGTCGTGCTCCCGAAGCTGGACGACGCGACCCGTGAGCAGCTCGAGCCGATCTTGTCCGAGAACCCCCAGCCGGATCCCCGGCGCAAGCTGAGCTAGACCGATGCGAACCGACCGATTCACCCAGCGCGCGACCGAGGCCATCGTCAGCGCCCAGCAGCTCGCCGAGTCTGAGGGCCACCCTCAGCTCGAGGTCGCGCACCTGCTCCTCGTCCTGGCCGAGCAGCCGGACGGCGTCGTGCCGGCCGTGCTCAGCCGCATCGGCGTCACGCCCGCATCGGTGGCGGAGGCGCTGCGAGCGGAGCTGGCGAAGCTCCCGAAGGTATCCGGGGCGGCGCAGCAGCTGCAGCTCTCCAACGAGGCGCGACGGGTCCTGACCGATGCGCACGCCGTGGCCGAGCGCATGCACGACGAGTACGTCTCGACCGAGCACCTGCTTCTCGCCACCCTGGAGGCCGGCGACAGCGGCGCGGCACGCGTCCTGCGCGAGGCGGGGGTCGAGGACGCATCGGTCCTGGAAGCACTCACCCAGATCAGAGGGAGCCAGCGCGTGACGAGCGAGAACCCCGAAGCGACCTACGAGGCCCTGGCCAAGTACGGCCGGGACCTGACCGATGCGGCGCGCTCCGGCGCGCTCGACCCCGTGATCGGTCGCGACGAGGAGATCCGCCGCGTCATCCAGGTGCTGAGCCGCCGCACGAAGAACAACCCGGTGCTCATCGGCGAGCCCGGCGTCGGCAAGACCGCCATCGCCGAGGGGCTCGCCCAGCGAATCGTGCGCGGCGACGTTCCCGATGGCCTGCGCGACCGGCGGGTCGTGGCCCTGGACCTGGGCGCCCTCGTCGCCGGCGCGAAGTACCGCGGTGAGTTCGAGGAGCGCCTGAAGGCGGTGCTCAAGGAGGTCACCGACTCGGACGGCACGATCATCCTGTTCATCGACGAGCTGCACACCGTGGTCGGTGCCGGCGCCGCGGAGGGCGCCATGGACGCCTCGAACCTGCTGAAGCCGATGCTGGCGCGCGGCGAGCTGCACGCCATCGGCGCAACCACCCTCGACGAGTACCGCAAGCACATCGAGAAGGACGCGGCGCTGGAGCGCCGATTCCAGCCGATCGTGATCGACCAGCCGAGCGTCGAGGACACGATCAGCATCCTCCGCGGCCTGCGTGAGCGCTACGAGGTCCATCACGGGGTGCGCATCACCGACTCGGCGCTGGTGGCCGCCGCGGTGCTGTCGAACCGATACATCACGGAGCGCTTCCTGCCCGACAAGGCCATCGACCTCGTCGACGAGGCCGCCTCCCGTCTGCGGATGGAGATGGATTCGATGCCGGCCGAGCTGGACGAGATCGAGCGGCGCCGGATGCAGCTCGAGATCGAGCGTGAGGCGCTGCGCAAGGAGAAGGACGACGCGTCCAAGGCGCGGCTGGAGGCCCTCGAGAAGGAGCTGGCCGACCTGCGCGAGCGCGGAGACGCCATGAAGTCGCAGTGGGAGCGCGAGAAGGAGGTCGTGAAGACCATCCGGACCACGCGCGAGGAGCAGGAGCGCCTGGGTCCCGAGATCGAGGCGGCCGAGCGTGCCGCCGACTACGCCCGCGCCGCGGAGTTGCGCTACGGGCGCGCCGCCGAGCTCGAGAAGCAGCTCGCCACCCAGGAGGAGCAGTTGCGCGAACTGAAGTCGACCGGCACCGTCCTGCTGAAGGAGGAGGTCGACGCCGACGACATCGCGCAGGTGGTCGCACGCTGGACCGGCATCCCGGTCACCCGCCTGATGGAGGGCGAGACCGAGAAGCTGCTCCACATGGAGGATCGGCTGCACGCCAGGCTCATCGGCCAGGACGAGGCCGTGACGGCGGTCTCCGACGCGATCCGCCGTGCGCGTGCAGGGCTCAAGGACCCCAAGCGGCCCATCGGCTCATTCATCTTCCTGGGACCGACGGGTGTCGGCAAGACCGAGCTGGCCCGCGCCCTCGCCGAGTTCCTGTTCGACGACGAGCAGGCGCTCGTGCGGATCGACATGAGCGAGTACATGGAGAAGTTCTCGACCTCGCGGCTGGTCGGCGCCCCGCCCGGGTACGTCGGCTACGAGGAGGGCGGCCAGCTGACCGAGGCGGTCCGACGCCGTCCCTACCAGGTCGTGCTCTTCGACGAGATCGAGAAGGCGCACCCCGACGTCTTCAATGTGCTGCTCCAGCTGCTCGACGACGGCCGCCTGACAGACTCGCAGGGCCGCACCGTCGACTTCAAGAACACCGTCATCATCATGACCAGCAA
>JBOGSW010000234.1:0-3297 GCA_050695815.1 Candidatus Limnocylindria bacterium
GCGGCATCGGTCTGGACGAAGGACGTCAAGCGCGCGCTGCGCGCCGCGAAGGCACTGCGCTACGGCACGGTCTGGATCAACGACCACCTCACCATCGCCTCGGAGATGCCGCACGGCGGCTTCGGCCAGTCCGGCTACGGCAAGGACATGAGCAGCTACTCGATCGAGGACTACACGATCGTCAAGCACGTGATGGCGAAGATCGTCGACTGAGGACCGATGCGGACGGAGTGAAGGCCGGTGCGCTCACGGGGTTGGCCGCGTCCCGCACCCACGGGGAGGTTCTCGCGATAGCAGTCAGGTGACTCGTACGCGAGAGATCCGCCTCGCGATGCCGCGCAGTAGTTGCGCAACGACCGAACCCGCAATTCCTCTCTTGAACCCACGCTCACACTGCCACAGGTTCGGAGCTCGACGGGCCAATGAACGCGCGTTGAAGTAACGGGACTACTCAGCCGGGATTCCGACGCGCCGGTTCACGCCTCACGGGCCACGCAGCATCCAACGCATGAAGACCGCGTAGGCTGGCAGCATCATGGTGCATCCACTCGTCGAGCAGTTGCGTTTCACGCGGTCCGAGTTCATGCGCGCGATCCGCGACGTGGAGGAAGCGGACGCCCAGAAGCGCATCGAACCGATGAACTGCATCAGCTGGAACGTCGGCCACATGGCCTGGCAGGAGCAGCAGTACTTCCTGACGTATGGTCAGGGAGAGCGGCCGTTCCCGGACATCGCAAGGGAGTTCGAATCGGGCGGTCCCGCCAGCACACCGCCGCTCGCGCGGGTGCTCGACGCCTGGCGAGCGATCACCGCCGCCGCCGATCCGTGGCTCGATACCCTGACCAGCGACGAACTCGAGCGGCATGTCTTCAGCGGTGGGCGGCAGATCCAGCGGAGGCATGGGAACCTGCTTCAGCGCGTGATCTACCACTACTGGTACCACACTGGCGAGACGATGGCGGTGCGCCAGCAGCTCGGCCACGATCGCCTGCCACAGTTCGTCGGCAGCATCGACAATCGCGCGCCGTACAGACCGGACCGATGACCCTCAGCCGCGCTCGCGTACTCCACGACCCGATACATCCGGTGATCGATCCTCGATCACGAGCGCCTCGTTCGGTCGCAGCTCGACCATCGCATCCACCGCTGCGCCATCGCGATCGCGGTGCGTCCCGATCAGCACGCGCCCCGGCCCGGCGTCGGGCACCGAGCGCGAACCGCCGGTGAGGTTGAGCGCGATCGTCAGCCGACCGGCGTCGGAGATGCGCCGGAACGCGAAGGTGCCCTCCGGCGTCAGTCCGAACCGCTCGAAGTCCCCGGCGTGGAGCACCGGGTGCTCCCGACGCAGCTGGATGAGCCGCCGTGTGAGGGTGAGGATCGAGTCGGGATCCTCCGCCTCGCCCGCCACGTTGACGGTCCCCGCATCGGGCGCCAACGGCAGCCAGGGAGTGGCATCGGGCGTTGTGAATCCGGCGTTGGGTGAGGCGTCCCACTGCATCGGCGAGCGCTCCGGGTCGCGACCGCGGCCGGGCTCGCGTCGCTCCACGGGGTCCCGAGAATCCTCGAGTGAGACCGGCACGTCGACCATGCCGATCTCCTCGCCGTAGTAGATGGTGGGCGTGCCGCGCAGCGTGAGGAGCAGCAGCATCCCCACCTTGGCCTGGTCCCGTCCGGCGCGCGACGGCGACCCGAAGCGCGGCTGGTCGTGGTTGCCCAGCACCCAGCTCGCCCAGGCGCCCGATGGCAGGACGCCCTCGACACCTTCGACGGCGGCGCGCACCGCATCGGCCGTCCAGGCGCTGTAGGTGAGGTGGAAGTTGAACGGCACGTGGATCTCGTCCTGGCGCTCGCCGTAGTAGGCCGCCCACACGTCGTAGTCGGGGTGATGCAGCTCGCCGATGCTGACCCGCTCGCCCGGATACGACTCGAGCAGCCTGCGGAAGTCGCGGTAGAGCTCGTGCATGTCGGGATGCGCGTGGTCGTGCAGGTGGAGCTGCGTGCCCCACTCGCCGAGCCGTGCCCACTCTGCCGACGACGGGTTCGGGGGGTTGTCTCGCAGCTGCGGGTCCTTCATCACCATCGGCGCCACGTCGATTCGGAAGCCATCCACGCCGCGGTCGAGCCATAAGCGGGCGACGTCGAACATCGCGGCGCGCGTCTCCGGATTGCGCCAGTTGAGGTCGGGCTGCTCGGACAGGAAGGTGTGGAGGTAGTACTGCTCCGTGGCCGGATCCCACTCCCACGACGGGCCGGCGAACATGCTGAGCCAGTTGTTCGGCGGCCCTCCGTTCGGACCGGGGTCGCGCCACACGTACCAATCGCGTTTCGGATTGTCCCGCGACGAGCGCGACTCGACGAACCACGGATGCTGGTCGGAGGTGTGGTTCGGCACGTAGTCGACGAGCACCCGCAGGCCGTGCTCGTGGGCGGCGGCCAGCAGGGCGTCGAAGTCGACCAGCGATCCGAAGAGCGGGTGGACATCGGTGTAGTCGGACACGTCGTAGCCGAAGTCGGCCATCGGCGAGGGATAGAACGGAGCGATCCAGATGGCGTCGACCCCGAGCCAGGCCAGGTAATCGAGCCGGCTGGCGATCCCGGCAAGGTCGCCGACGCCGTCACCGTCCGCATCGGCGAAGCTGCGTGGGTAGATCTCGTAGACGACGCCGGTTTGCCACCAGCGTGGCGCCTTCTGCTTCATGAACGGAAGGCTAGACCGATGCGGACCCCGCCGCCTGCCCGAGGGCGCCTGCCAGCTCCCTCCGCCCGCTGATGCTCAGCTTGCGATAGGCATTGGCCAGGTGATACTCGATCGCCTTGGGCGTCACGAACAGCGACTGCGCGATCTCGCGGTTCGTTCGGCCGCCCCCGGCCATGCGTGCCACCCGCAGCTCCGATGGCGTCAGCGCGTCGACGCCGCTCACCGCGAACCGGCGCGGGCGCGCGCCAGCGGCAGCCAGCTCGCTCCGTGCCTGGTCGAGCAGCGCGAGGGCGCCGATCTCGTGCGCCAGCTCGGCTCCGCGGCGGAGCCACTCGCGCGACTCGGTCAGCTTGCCGACGCCTTCCTCCGTGAGGCGCTGCAGGCGAAGCTGCCTGGCCGCTGGGTGCAGGCGCAGCTGGTCGAGCGGCGGGTTCTCGGCCGGACCGGGGCGCATCGCAAGGAGGATCAACACCGAGAGCCCTTCGGGTCGCTGGGCAAGGTAGGTCAGGTAGCGCAGCGATGCCTCGTCGGCCCACTGAGCGTCGTCGACCGCGATGCAGAGGGGTCCGTTCGCAGCCAGGTCGAGCGTGAGCCAGTAC
>JBOGSW010000235.1:0-6210 GCA_050695815.1 Candidatus Limnocylindria bacterium
ATCGACAACGACCTCGCCGGCCAGGTGATGTCGGCCTTCGAGCGCGTCGCCGGCGGCAAGGACGTGGTGGTGATCGAGGGGACCGGGCACGCGGGGGTCGGGGCGGTGGTGGGCCTCTCGAACGCGCGGACCGCCGCGATGCTCGATGCGCCCGTGATCATCGTCAGCGAGGGCGGGATCGGGCGTCCGATCGACGAGATCGTGCTCAATGCCGAGCTCTTCGCGGCCCATGGCGTGCGGGTGCTGGGAGCCGTCGTCAACAAGGTCGACGCCGCCGCGCGCCCCGACCTGCCGGAGGTTCTGCGCCGCGGCCTGGAGCGGCAGGGGATCGAGCTGCTCGCCTGCATCCCGCACAGCCAGGTGCTCGCCAACCCGAGCCTGGAGCTGGTCACCACCCACCTCGATGGGGAGCTGCTGGCGGGTGAGCCGGGCTCCGGCCGCACCATCGGTTGGGTGGCCATCGGCGCCATGCAGGCGGGCCATGCCCTGGGCCTGCTGCGCGATCGGACACTGCTCATCACTCCCGGCGACCGCGAGGATCTGCTGGTGGCGGCGCTCATGGCGAACCAGTCGGCTCCGGACCGCGTGATCGGCGTGGTCCTCACCGGTGGCTTTCGCCCGTCCGGGGCGGTCCTCTCGCGCCTGCGGGCGGCCGAGGTCTTCACCTACCTGGTCGAGACCGATACCTACCGCACGGCCCAGGCGGTCGAGCACATCCTCGTCAAGACGCACCCCACCGAGTCGGAGAAGATCGCCACGATCATCGATCTCGTCGGCGGGGCGTTGGACGTGGACGGCCTGCTGGAGCGGCTCAGCGCCGGGCCATGACGACGGACGGGGCATGACGACGGACGGGGCATGACGAAGGGAGGCCGGACGTGGGCACCCGCCGGCCTCCCATGCACCGACAACGTAGCGCGCGGCCACGCATGGCCGCCGTCGCGGTGACAGCCCGATCATACGAGGGCCGCACCGGACGGCACTGGTACCTTTGGATGAGAGGTCAGGCCACGTCCCAGGCGAGCGGCATGTTGTCGGTGAGCCGTGCGCGCCCGATCCATGCTGCGACGAGCGCGTAGGCCGGGCCGGTCACGCGTTCCAGCTCGGCCAGGCTGGCGGCGTCGGCGACCGAGACGTAGTCGACCCGCACCTTCGGCTCGCGCGACAGGATGTCGCTCATGCGCCAGCGGAGCACCTCCGCCGAGCGCTCACCCGCGTCATACCCGGCGCGCGCCGCGTTGACGGCCGCGTAGATGACGGTGGCCGCGTGCCGCTCCTCGACGCCGAGCAGCGCGTTCGCGCTCGAGAGCGCCAGGCCGTCGTCGTCGCGCACGGTTGGGCACACGACGAGGTCGATGTTCAGGAACAGGTCGCGCAGCATGCGCTGCACGATGACCACCTGCTGCGCGTGGCGCTGTCCCATGTAGAGCCGTGCCGGACCCACCAGGTCCACCAGCTTGAGCATCACCGTGGTGAGGCCGTCGAGGTGTCCCGGCCGCGACGCGCCCTCGAGCTGGCGCGTCAGCCCCTCCACCGTCACGCGGGTCGTGTCGTCCGGTGGGTAGAGCGTGCCGACCTCGGGCAGGAAGCAGATATCGGCCTCGGCGTGCTCGAGCAGCGCGACGTCACGGTCGTGATCGCGCGCAGCGGTGCCACCCTCGTCGAGCGCGATGAACGCGTGCGGATTCACGAAGCTCGACACGACCACGCAGCCGTTCTCCGCGCGCGCACGTCGCACGAGCGAGAGCTGGCCGTCGTGCAGCATGCCCATGGTCGGCACGAATCCGACGCTGTCGCCGGCCAGCCGGCGCCCGAGGATCGCGTCGCGCAGCTCGTCGGTATGGCGGGCGATGATCACGAACGGCGGCGCCGGCCCGATGCCGGGGAGTCGGTCGCGTCGTGAGCGCGCCGGTATCGGTCGGCGATGAGGTCCCACAGGCGCTCGGCGACCTGGCGCTTGGGGAGCATCGGCCAGTCGGTCAGCGAGCCCTCGGCGCCGAAGACGGTGACCTTGTTCTCGTCTGAGCCGATGGCGTCGAAGGGCCCGCCCACCACGTTGCCGACGATCAGGTCGAGCCCCTTGTCGCGCAGCTTGGCGGCGGCGTTTGCCTCGAGGTCGTTCGATTCAGCCGCGAAGCCGATGAGGAACGGACGCACGTCGTCGGGCATCTCTCCCACCTCGGCCACGATGTCCGGGTTCGGGACGAGCTCGATCTGGAGGTTCTCCCCCGAGCGCTTGATCTTGCGCAGGCTGGCGCGGGCAGGGGCGAAGTCGGCGACGGCGGCGGCCATGACCAGGATGTCGGCGTTCGGCGCGGCGCGCAGGACCGACTCGCGCATCGCCTGGGCGGTCGTGGCGTCCACCACCGTGACGCCGCGAGGCGGCGTGACGCCCATCGCTCCGGCGATGAGGGTGACCGATGCGCCCCGGTCGCGGGCCGCCTCGGCGAGGGCGGCGCCCATCTTCCCCGACGACCGGTTGCCGATGAAGCGCACCGGGTCGAGCGGCTCACGCGTGCCGCCCGCGCTGACCACGACCCCGAGGCCCTCGAGGTCGCCCGCGCGTGCGAAGAGGCGCTCGATGGCCTCGAGGATGGTGGACGGCTCGGCCAGGCGGCCGATGCCGGTGAGCCCCGAGGCCAGCTCGCCGACCTCAGGCTCGACGATGAGGTAGCCGAAGTCGCGCAGGGTGGCGATGTTGCGCTGGGTCGCGGGGTGCGTCCACATCCCCGCGTCCATGGCCGGAGCCACGATCACCGGTGCGCGGCTGGCGCAGGCGATGGCCGTCACCGCGTCGCCGACCAGCCCGGCGGCCAGCTCGCCGATCAGGTTGGCGGTGGCCGGGGCCAGGACGATCGCGTCGGCCGCCTCGGCCAGCTCGATGTGCGCGATCTGCTGATCCGCGTCGAGCTCGAAGACGTCATCGAGGACCGGCCGATGGGTGAGGCTCGCGAAGGTGAGCGGCCCGACGAAGCGGGTTGCGGCGGCGGTCATGGCCACGTCGACCACGGCCCCGCGGTCGGTGAGCATGCGAACGAGGGTCACCGCCTTGTAGGCGGCGATGCTGCCCGACACGCCGACCACGATCCGCCGTCCGGCGAGCGATCCCCCACCCTGCTCGTTCATGCCTCGGCGCTCCGGCTCGTCGCCCGGTCGCCCGCCCGCCGCGCCGACCAGGCGTAGCGGATGCCTCGCAGGGTCATGTCGGGCTCCACCGCGTCGATCCCGGGTACCTCACGCAGCCACGGCTGGTGGGTATAGCCGCCGGTGGCGATGACCGTCACGCGGCGGTCGGCGGGCGATCGTTCCACGAGCTCTCCGCGGAGGGCCGTCAGGAGGCCGCTGACGAGCCCGATGTAGCCGAGCACCGTGCCCGACTGCATGGCGTGCACCGTGTTCGTGCCGATCGCCGACGGCGGCCGGCGCAGCTCGATGCGCGGCAGCTTGCTGGCGCGGCCGACCAGCGCCTCCAGGCTCAGGGCCATGCCGGGCGCGATCGCGCCGCCGATGTAGGCGCCATCGGCGTCCACGAGATCGAAGTTCGTGCTGGTGCCGAGGTCGATGACGATGGCCGGGCCGCCGAACTCGATCTTCGCCGCGAGCGCATTGGCCAGGCGGTCGGCGCCGGCTTCGGAGGGACGGTCGATCCTGATCTCGAGGATGCCGTCCAGCGACGCGGCGTCGATCAGGGCGGCCTCGATGCCGATGCGCTCGGTCGCCAGGCGCTCCCAGGTCTCGGTGAGGGGTGGGACGACGCTGGCCAATGCGAGCGCGTCGAGCTCATCGAGACGGTGACCGTCGAGGGCCAGCAGGGCGCTGAGCATGGCCGACACCTCGTCGGCGGTCGCGTTCGCCCGCGTGATGGCGCGCCACGACCGCGCGAGATGGTCGTCCTCGAAGAGGCCGATCGTGACGTTCGTGTTCCCGATGTCGGCCGCCAGCAGCTTCACGGCCGGTATCGTAGCAGCCGGTCGGCACGGGACCGCCGCGCGACCGGCCCGGTGCTAGACTCGCCGACGATCCGCAGCGAATGAGCCGATGTCCGAGGCGCGTGCCAAGCTCTACATCAATACCGGCGTCGTCACCGGCAAGAGCGACATCTACAACATCCTGCGCCCGCTCCTGAAGCAGACGGTCAGCTACACCTACCACCGCGGAGCGCGGGTCGAGTCGACCGGTACCGGCTGGGTCGAGCGCATCGTGGTCGACCATCCCGACATCGCGTCCTACTTCACGCCGCTCTCCATCTGCCTGAACCTCGACTCGTTCGACTACCTCCAGTTCGACACCACCAGCGATCAGCTGCTCGTCTACACGCTGGTGATCGGCAACGAGCGAGTCGTGCTCGAGTTCGCCGCCAGCGGCGGCCCGCGCGTGGCGGAAGGAGAGGACGCCGCGACGCCGAGCGCGGGCGGCAGGCCGCTCCCACGCAATGCAGACGAGCTGGCGCGCGACCTGCGCTTCATCCAGATGGAGCTCCTCATGTCCGCCGAGACCGACGGCACCGATGGAGAGCGCGCCGACGAGGACGAGGACGGCGCGTGACCGCCACCCCGCTCCGGTCGCGAAGGCGCGCGGTGCGCGCGCCTGAGCACGAGCGCAGCGTGCTGCCGAGCGGCATGCGCGTGGTGAGCCAGGCGATGCCGGGTGCCAGGTCGGCGAGCGTGGCCATCTTCGTGCCCGTCGGCTCGCGCCACGAGGACGACGCGCATGCCGGCCTCTCGCACATGCTCGAGCACCTGGTCTTCAAGGGCACGCGCGGCCACCCCGAGGCGGGCGCGCTCTCCCAGGTGGTCGAGAGCATCGGCGGCAGCGTCAACGCCAGCACGGATCGCGAGCTCACCGTCTACAGCGCCAAGGTGCCGGCCGAGCGCACCGACGCGGCCCTGGCCGCGGTGAGCGAGCTGGCGCTCAGACCGATGCTGCGCAGCCGCGACCTGACCGCCGAGAAGCCGGTGATCGCCGATGAGATCCGGATGTACGTCGATTCGCCATCGGACCACGTCTTCACGATCTTCGACGAGCTCCTGTACGGGAAGCAGCATCCACTCGGGCGGGAGATCGCCGGCACGATCGGGTCGGTGCGTCGTGCGACGCACGCGGGGGTCGTGGGGCACTGGCGCGCCTCGTACCGACCGTCGGGGCTGGTCCTCGCCGTCGCCGGCGCCATCGACCATGACGCGGTCGCGCGCGCCGCCGGCGACTGGCGCGCGGAGGGCCCTCCCGACGATGGCTCGCCGGCGAAGACGCCGCCGGTGGCCGAGCCCGCGCCGGTCACCGCGCCGGCGGGATCGATGCGCGTGACGCATCGGCGGCTGAGCCAGGGAAACCTGTGCCTCGGCATGCCGGGCGTGCCGCGCGAGGCTCCCGACCGCTGGACACTCGACCTGCTCGGCGCCGTCCTGGGCGACGGGATGGGCAGCCGGCTCTTCCTCGAGCTCCGCGAGCGCCGCTCGCTGGTCTACGACATCTCGACCTTCAGCGCCGCGTATGCCGATGCCGGCACCTTCGGCATCCACGCCGGATTCGATCCCGACGACGCGGAGCGCGTCGTGCGCGCCATCGGCGACGAGCTCGACCGCATCACCAACGATCCGGTCCGCCCCGCGGAGCTCGATCGCGCGCGCGCCTATACGCGCGGCCGACTCGAGCTGCGGATGGAGGACAGCGGTGCCGTCGCCGGCTGGCTCGGCATGGGCGAGACCCTCCTGCCCCGCATCCTGACCGTCGACGAGGTGATCGAGCGCCTCGACGCGGTGACCCTCGACGACCTGCTGCGTGTCGCCCGCCGATACATCGCCCCGACGGAGGCGCGACTGGCGGTGCTCGGGCCGTTCCGCAGCCGCCGGCCGTTCGAGCGGGCCCTGTCGCGGTGAGCGAGCCCGCCGACCCTGTCGAGCAGGCGCACACCATCGACCTGGTCCCTGACGAGCTGGGTCTCGCCCGCGCCCAGCTCGACGCCGGCCAGCCGGGCCTGGCCGAGGGCAGCCTGCGACGCCGGATCGCCTGGCTCGAGGCCGACGGCGTCTCGACCGATGACGAGCTCGACGCGGCTCGCACGCTGCTGGCCGAGTCGCTCTGGCGACAGGGTCGGCTCGTCGCCGCCCGCACGGCACTCGACGCGGTTCGGGCCAGCAGCCCGCAGCGACGCCTGCCGATCGCCACGCTCGTCGAGGCGGAGGCACTGGCCGCCGCCGGGGAGCCAGACCG
>JBOGSW010000236.1:0-3618 GCA_050695815.1 Candidatus Limnocylindria bacterium
CTACCGCGTTGACCCGGGCAGGATCAACCTGGGGCTGGCGGTGGACGTCGAGCGCAAGGACGGCAGCCGCTTCCTGGTGGTGCCCGTCATCAAGGCCTCCGACGAGATGGACTTCGCCGCCTTCCACACCCGATACGAGGAGCTTGTCGCCAACGCGCGCAGCAACAAGCTCGCGCCCGACGATTACGCCGGCGCCACGATCACGCTCACCAACCCCGGGACGCTCGGCACCACCATGAGCGTCCCGCGCCTCATGCCGAAGCAGGGCACGATCGTCGCGACCGGCACCATCCGCGCGGTGGGCGCCGACCGACGTATGACGATCAGCTCCACCTACGACCACCGCATCATCCAGGGCGCCGAGTCAGGCCTCTTCCTGAAGCGCATCGACGCTCTCCTCTCGGGCGAGGACCGCTTCTACGCCGATGCCTTCGAGGCGATCGGTGCCGGTGCCCAGCCCTCGAAGGTCACCAGTCCTGAGCCGATGACGCCCGCGACCAGGGCCGATGGCGACACGTACGAGCAGCTCAAGGCGGTCGCCGCCGGCATGGCCCTCGTCAAGGCACACCGCCACTTCGGGCACATGGCGGCGCGCCTCGACCCGCTCGGGGCGGAGCCGCCGGGCGACCCCGCGCTCGACCCCGGACCGCTGGGCCTGACGCCGGAGGCGATGGCATCGGTCCCGGCCGAGCTGCTGCGCATCTACGTGCCCGGCGCGACGCTGGCCGAGGCCCTGCCGCATCTCCAGGAGACCTACGCCGGCACGATCGCCTACGAGGTCGAGCACATCGCCTCGCATACCGAGCGGGTCTGGCTCAGGCAGGTGATCGAGTCGGGCGAGCACCGTCGATCGATGGAGGCCGATGACCGGCTCGCGCTCTTCGAGCGCCTGGTGAGCGTCGAGACGCTCGAGCGCTTCCTGCACAAGGCGTATCTCGGGCAGAAGCGGTTCAGCATCGAGGGCCTCGACTCCATGGTGCCGATGCTCGACGTCATCATCCAGGACGCCGCCGACCAGGGCGCGCGCAAGGTGATGATCGGCATGGCCCACCGCGGACGGCTGAACGTGCTGGCTCACGTCGTCGGCGTCAGCTACGAGGCCATCCTGGCCGAGTTCGAGGCGGGCCGCGCCGGGACCGATGCAAGCACGCCGAAGGGCGGCCTGGACGACGTGAAGTACCACCTCGGCGCCGAGGGCGGCTACCTGACCGCCGAGGACGAGGAGGTGCGCGTCGTCCTCTCCCCCAATCCGAGCCACCTCGAGGCGGTCGACCCGGTGGTCGAGGGCCGTACGCGCGCCCACCAGACCGATCGATCGGAGCCGATCGCGCAGCACGATCCGGTCTCGACGCTGCCGGTCCTCATCCACGGCGATGCCGCCTTCGCCGCGCAGGGCGTGGTGGCCGAGACGCTCAACCTGGCCCGGCTCGATGGCTACGCCACCGGCGGCACGGTCCATCTCATCGCCAACAACCAGGTGGGCTTCACGACCGGCCCGCGCGAGGGCCGATCGACCGATTACTCGTCCGACCTGGCCAAGGGCTTCGACGCCCCGATCATCCACGTCAACGCGGACGATCCCGAGGCCTGCCTGGCGGCCGCGCGCCTGGCGATGATGTATCGCCAGAAGTTCGGCCATGACGTGGTCATCGACCTCGTCGGGTATCGGCGCTACGGCCACAACGAGGGTGACGAGCCGGCCTACTCGCAGCCGGCGATGTACGCCAAGATCGCGAAGCAGCCATCGGTCCGAGAGCGGTACCAGGCCGAGCTGGTCGAGGCGGGGGCCCTCACCACCGACCAGGCCGATGCGGCCGTGGCGGAGGCACAGCGCGAGTGGATCACCCGCCAGAAGGCAATGCGCAAGGGCGCCGAGGAGGGCGAGAACGAGCTCGATCGTGGCTCCGAGGAGATCCCGACCGAGGAGCTGGCCGAGCCCGACACCGCCGTACCGCTCGATCGGCTTCGCGAGCTCAACCAGGCGCTCGGAGCCGTTCCGGACGGGTTCACCGTGCATCCCAAGCTCGTCAAGCAGCTTCAGCGCCGCGCGGTCGCGCTGGATACCGATGACGGCCGGATCGACTGGGGCCAGGCCGAGCTGCTCGCCTACGCCACGCTGCTCGCGGAGGGCACGCCGATCCGGCTCACCGGCCAGGACACCGTGCGAGGCACGTTCAGCCAGCGGCACGCCGGACTGTGGGACGCGAAGAGCGGCGAACGCCACGTCCCGCTCCAGCACCTCCCGGGGTCGCGGGCATCATTCGAGCTGCACAACTCGCCGCTGAGCGAGTACGCGGCGCTGGGCTTCGAGTACGGCTACGCGGTCACGGCGCCCGACGCGCTGGTCCTGTGGGAGGCGCAGTACGGCGACTTCGTGAACGGCGCCGAGGTGATCATCGACCAGTTCCTGGTCTCAGGGCTCGCCAAGTGGCGGCTCACCTCCCGCCTGACGCTGCTCCTGCCGCACGGGTACGAGGGGTCGGGGCCGGAGCACTCGTCGGCGCGCATCGAGCGCTTCCTGTCGCTGGGCGCGGAGGGCAACATCCGCGTCGTCTACCCCACCACGCCGGGGCAGTACTTCCACCTGCTGCGGCGCCAGGCGCGTCACCCCGACGCCCGGCCGCTGGTCGTCATGACGCCGAAGTCGCTGCTGCGCCTGCCGCAGGCCGCCTCCGGGCCGGCTGACCTGGCGAGCGGTACGTTCCGCGGCGCGCTCGACGACCCGCGCTTCGTCGCGGACGCGAAAGCCGCATCGAAGGTGCGCCGCCTGCTGCTCTGCAGCGGGAAGGTGTACTACGACCTCATCGGCTCCGACGACTACGCGAAGTCATCGGACGTGGCGATCGTGCGCGTCGAGCGGCTCTACCCGTTCCCCACCGACGAGGTCCAGGCCGCGATCGATCGCTATCCGAAGATCGAGTCGTTCGCGTGGGTGCAGGAGGAGCCACGCAACATGGGCGCGCGCAAGTTCGTGCTTCCCAAGCTCCGCCACCTCGTGCCGTACAAGATCCCGCTGGGCGACATCTCGCGCCCCGAGCGCTCACGCCCCGCCGAGGGCTACCCGGCCACCCACCACGCCGAGCAGGCGCGCATCGTTCGCGAGGCGCTTACCTCGTAGGCTGCCCCTGCTACAGGGTGGCGAGCACCTCGTCCAGCTGTGCGAGCGACTCCGGCATGCTCGATATTCCCGTCGATCCGGAGGCGATGGCAGCGTCGAGCGCTTCCTTCGACGGATACCGATCGCGCACCACCACCAGCGTCCTGCCGTCCACTTCCTCGAACGTCACGGTGGTGACCGGCTCGCCGCTGTCACCTTCGTCGTTGGACCACGCCAGGCGCTCGTGCGGCGTCACGTCGAGGTACCGGCCGTAGAACTCGACGGTCGAACCCTCGTGGGCGAATGTCAATCGGTATCCGCCCCCGACCCGCACGTCCATGTCGCAGGACAGCAGCGCGATGGGAAACGACTTCGGTGTCCACCACTGCCTGAACAGCTCGGGCTTGGTCCAGGCCTCGAACACCAGGCGCGCCGGGGCGTTGACGGTTCGCCTGACGACGAGCTCGTGCTCGGACGTCCGCTCCGCCGTCGCCTCGTTCCCGGCATTGACGGGCTCATGC
>JBOGSW010000237.1:0-4550 GCA_050695815.1 Candidatus Limnocylindria bacterium
GACCATCGGTCCCATGTCGAGCTCGGGATCCGAGGCGGGGTCGCCGACCTTGATCGACTCCACCGCCGGGACCAGCGCGGCCAGCGCCCGGTCGTAGCCGTCGCCCATGGCGATGATCCGCGTCGCGGCCGTGCAGTCCTGGCCCGAGTTGAAGTAGCCGGCGACCTTGATCGTCTCGGCCAGGGCGTCCATGTCGGCGTCGTCGAAGACCAGCACCGGCGCCTTGCCACCGAGCTCGAGATGGACGCGCTTCACCGTCTGGGCCGCGGCGGCCGCGATCTCCCTGCCGGTGGCGGTGTCGCCGGTGAGACTCACCATGTCGACGTCGGGGTGCCTGATGAGCCGATCCCCCACGACCGCCCCGGGCCCCGTGACCACGTTGAAGACGCCCTTCGGGAAGATGTCGGCCGCCAGCTCGGCCAGGCGGATCGCGGAGAGCGGCGTCATGGAGGCCGGCTTCAGGACCACGGTGCAGCCGGCGGCGATGGCCGGGCACAGCTTCCAGATCGCCATCATGAGCGGGTAGTTCCACGGCGCGACCTGGCCGACCACGCCGGCCGCCTCGCGCCGGATCATGGACGTGTGGGTGCTGACGTACTCACCGGCGGCCTTGCCCTCCACCACGCGGGCCGCGCCGGCGAAGAAGCGGACGTTGTCGACGGTGAACTCGACGTCGAAGTCGGCGGTGCCCTTCGGCTTGCCGACGTTGGCCTGCTCGAGGCCCGACAACGTCTCGGCGTCGCGTTCGATCGCATCGGCGAATGCGTACAGGGCCTTCGATCGCTCGGCCGGGGTCGATTGCGACCATGTCTCGAAGGCGGCGCGCGCGGCGGTAACGGCGCGGTCGACGTCGGAGGCGTCGCCCTTCGGTACCTGCGCGATCTCCTCCTCGGTGGCCGGGTTGACGACCGATGCCGTCTCGCCGCTGGCGGCATCGGCCCAATCGCCGTCGATGAACATCTGCTGACGTGAGGCGGTGAGGGTCATGGCTCGTCAAGACCTCGATCGAAGGTATGAGGGGGCGAATCTTGGTCGGTGCTACCGACTACGGGCCGATTCTACCCGCGATTCTGGAGGAATCCACCACCACGCCGCGCTCGAACCGAGGAATCCGCGCTGATGCACTCGGGGCCAGGCGCCCGAAGCGCCCGTTTCACCGGACGAAGGTATCTGCCAACGTGAACCGTGTGGATGGCCGCTCGATTCAGCCCGTGCAACGTGCGGCGAGGGCGGCGGGGTTCTCGCGCTCAACTTCGCCGTTACCTTCGCCCCCTGAACGTCTGCGACCGCGCGAGAGCCACCGACCGGGCAAGAGCCACCGACGGCGCGCGCCCTCCGAGCTCAATCGCGGACCGGGCGGAAGCCCCCATCCGCGGCGCGGGCCATCACGAACAGCAGGTCCGCCAGGCGGTTCAGGTAGGGAACGACCTGGGAATCGGCGAGCTCGCCCGTGTCGGCCAGGGCGACCGACCGACGCTCGGCGCGCCGGACGGTCGTGCGCGCCAGGTCCAGGGCGGCGCCGGTCAGCGTCTCGCCCGGCACGACGAACTCCTTCGGCTGCTCCACCAGCTCCTCCAGCCCGTCGATCTCGCCCTCGAGCGCCGTCACCATCTCGGCCGTCACTCGCGAGACGCCATCGGTCAAACGCTCGCGGCGGTCGGCATGGGTGGCAAGCTCGGCGCCGACCACGAACAGCTCGCGCTGCAGGCGGAGGATGAGCTCTGCCAGCCGGGCCTCGGTGCGACCGGTCTGGGCGCCGATCGCGGCGCGCGCCATCCCCAGCGCCGAGACCGCCTCGTCGGTGGTGCCGTAGGCATCGGTCCGCAGGTCGGCCTTGCTGATCCGGTCGCCACCGAAGAGCAGGCCGGTGCTGCCCGTGTCGCCCTTGCGGGTGTAGATGCGCACGCGAACGCGTTCCTAGAAGAGCCCGGGGGGAGGCTCCCAGCGCTCGGCGAGGAGGGTCACCTTGACCGGCGGGCCGACGACCTCCTCGGCCTTCGTCTTGACGTCCTGGATCAGCTCGCCCGCCCACGGGCAGAAGGGCGTGGTGAGAACCATCTTGATCTCGGTGGGCGTGTCATCGGCGCCGATCTCGACCGCCTTGATCAGGTCGAGATCCACGATGCTCATCCCGATCTCCGGATCGAAGATGTCATACAGCGCTGTCATCACCTCGTCCACCTTGCCGAGGTTGGAGTCGATCGTCATGGACCAAGGATACCCCTCTGCGCGAGGGAGCATCCGAGCGCCAACCGCCACGAGCGCCTCACGGCGTCGGATGATCCCCACGTCGAGCGCGGGAAGCAACCGTTGGAGGCCCCCACCCGCCGCTCAGCGGCGGAGGAGCCGCTCGCTGACCCAGGCCGCCATCGGGCTCTCCGGATGCTCCGACCCGAGATGCTCCCGTGCCGCGGCGGCCGACTCGCGCAGGAGCGCGGCACAGGCGCGGGCTGCCGCCGCCAGCGAATCGGGATCGGTCCCCGCCAGCGTGGCGTCGAGGCCGTGCGGCAGGCGAGGTGGATCGGCATCGAGCAGGCTGGTGAGGCCGAACGCGGGGTATGGCACGCCCTCGGCCACGGCCCACAGCTGGAGGGCGACATCGCGGGCCATGGTCAACCGGGCCAGCGCCTCCCAGGCACTGCCCCGAACCACGTACTTCGAGACGTTGGCGAGCAGCTCCCAGCCGAGCACCTCCCACGCCCGGACGTCGTCGGCGCTCGCCGTCGCGAGGCGCACGGACCGCTCCGCGGCGAGCCGGCCGTCGGGGTCGTACAGGACGACCGCGCCGGGCGCGCGCCCGCTCACGCCGCCCGCCGGCTGCACCACGAGGTCGATCTGGCGGCCGTCGGCGTACTGCACGAAGATGCGCCGATGCGGCCGCGTCCCCCACGCCGGGATGGCGTGGCCCAGCAGGTCCACCGTGTCGGCGATGCCGCGCAGACGCGCGGGCAGGTCATCGGCCACCGACTCCCAGCTGTCGTCGCGCGCCGCGATCCCGAGATCGAGGTCGCTCAGCTCGTCGCCGGCGCCCCGTGCGATCGAAGCCTGCAGCTCGAGCACCCGGATCCGCTCGTCGTCGCGGCAGATCGCGAGGAGCGCCTCGATGAGCGCGGCATGGCGCGGCAACCGTCCGCGCAGCGTATCGAGCCAGGAATCCCCCACGGCTACAGGAGGCGGGTGTCGAACTTCGGGTGCGGCGCTGGAACGAGCGGGCGAACGCGGTGGTAGCCCTCGTGGATCGGTCCGCCGGCCTCGATGGCGGCGCGCAGGGCGTCGAGCTGCGGGGCGACATCGGTCTGGCTGGCGTGGCAGGCCAGCGCATCGGCCTTGCGATCCGCCACGCCGGTCACCTCGATCCGGTGCGTGGCAGCCTGCTCCTCGGGGGACAGGTCGTAGAGGTTGCCGCCGGGATCGAAGATCGGGCTGATGGCGTACACGGCGTTCGGCGCGATCCCCGACGCATCCAGGCGTTCCACCGCCCAGCGCGTGGCGTTGCCGACCACGATGTGGTCGGGGTGCCCGGTGACACCGTGCGGGCCGAAGGTGATGACCGCCGCCGGACGTCGTTCGGCGAGCCACGCGGCGATCTCGTCCACGAGTGTGTCGAAGGGCTGGTCGGCAACGCCCCCATCCGGGTAGCCGTCCAGGATCGAGACCTCGTCCAGCCTGATGACGCGTGCCGCGCAGATGAGCTCCGCCTCGCGCTGATCCCCGGCCGCCGCGTCGGCGCTTCCATCCGGCGTGCCCGCCTCGCCGCGGGTCACGACCAGCAGGCGTGTCGTCGCCCCGCTGTCGTGGGCGAGCGCGAGCGCGCCGGCACAGCCGAAGCTCTCGTCGTCGGGATGCGCCAGCACGGCGGCCAGGCCACCCGCGGCGATCGGAAAGCTCACCGATCCTCCTTGTTCGCGTCGTCCTCAGGTTCGTCCGACAGCAGGATCCAGCCCTGCCGCTCGACGGAGGTCCTCATCGTACGCAGGACGGCCAGCTTGCCGCTGGCGACCTCCGCAATGAAGCGGCGCGTGCCCGCATCGTCGAGCGCGGAGCCGGGTGGGGCGCTGTCGCGTCCCACGTTGAGCCAGGCGAGGTGGTATCGGTCCATCCGTCCCCAGACGCGCTCGAGGAGCGCGTCGGACTCGATGAGCCACTGCCGGAACCCGTCCCACGCGGGCTCGGCGACGATCCGATCGCCGGACTCGATGAGGCGGTCTGTGGCGGCGAGGAACGCCGCGCGCGACATCACGGCGGCTGGTCGGTGGGTCACGATGGCCGAGTATAGGTGTGCTCGGTCCGCGCTTTCCGTTCGTACCATTGCCCGTACACGCCGCCCGTCGGAGACTCGGCCCCATGGAGCGATCAGGCGCCGCACGCGCCTTCGGCGTCATGCTCGTCGCGCTCGCGGTCGGCCTGCCGCTGGCCGGCATGGCCGCGCTGCGCATCCTGCCGCCGGCCGAGCTCGATGCGGCGGGCGCGAGCTGGCTCTCCACGGCCGTGGCCGCCATCCTCGCGTGCGCAGCCGCCGTGGCAGCCACGACCGGGTTGGTCGCGGGGCT
>JBOGSW010000238.1:0-3485 GCA_050695815.1 Candidatus Limnocylindria bacterium
TCGGCCGTGCGCAATGCATCGGCGTACTGGAAGTCGATCTCGTGCTGGCCGGTGGCGACCTCGTGATGCGCCGTCTCGACCCTGATCCCGAACTCCTCGAGCGCGTTCATCATCTCCTTGCGGACCTCGGTGCCGAGGTCCTCGGAGAGGTCGAAGTAGCCGGCCGCGTCGTGCGGGAGTGGCTCGACCCGGCCGTTCGACCGGCTGAGCAGGAAGAACTCGAGCTCAGGTCCGGTGTTCAGCGTGAAGCCGAGCTTCCTGGCGCGGTCGAGCTGGCGGCGCAGGACGCCACGCGGATCGCCTGGAAAGGGCTCGCCGTTGGGGTCATAGACGTCGCAGATGACCCGCGCCGAACCGGTGTGCAGCTTCTCCCCGTCGGGGCCGATGCCCGGCTCCCAGGGGATCGGCGAGAAGGTCGACAGGTCCGGCACCAGGAACATGTCGGACTCGGCGATGCGGGTGAATCCCTCGATGCTCGAGCCGTCGAACCACTTGCCGTGCTCGACCGCCTCCTCCAGCTGGTGCATCGGCACCTGGACGCTCTTCACCTGGCCGACGATATCGGTGAACTGGAGGCTGACGAAACGCAGGTTGCGTTCCTCCGCCAGCTTCAGGGCGGCGGCAAGCTTGGTCGGGGCCATTCAGGATCCTCCGGGACATGTAGGATGCAACGCCGATGACCGTACCCCAGCACGACACCCGGCCCGGGGCCGAATGAGCGGCACCGACGACCAGGTTCTTGTGCAGCCTGCACAAGGGCTGGTGCTGGTGACCACCGGCACCTCCCACGCGGCCGGCATCCTCGCCGCGCTCGAGCGGCACGGCCTTCGACCGCACGCCGTCCTGCTCGAGCGGCCGGTCGGGAGCGCGCTGGTGGCGCGCATCCGTGACTCGCGCCGGCGCCGTGGATGGGGCCCGACGGTGCTCGCGCTTGCCCGCCACGTCCGCGCCCGGATCCGGCCGGCGGATGAGCCCTGGCGGACGCGTGCCTTCTACGAGGCACGCGCGGGTCGGGTGGTCACGGTCCCGCGACTCACCGGCGCCGAGGCGGTCGCCGCGCTCCGGTCCCTGCAGCCGCGCGTCGTCCTGTTGGGCGGCGCCCCGATCCTTCCCGCCGAGCTGCTCGAGATCGCGTCCCTCGGCACGCTCAACGCACATCCCGGCCTGCTCCCCGCGTACCGTGGCGTCGATGTCGTGCCGTGGGCGGTCCTCAACGGCGACCCCGTGGGAACCACGGTGCACTTCGTCGACGCCGGGATCGACACCGGCGGCATCGTCTCGCGCACGCCGGTCGACCTCCGCCCGGGCGAGGACCTCGCCAAGCTCCAGGCACGGGTCGAGGGTGTCGGCGGAGAGCGGCTCGCCGACGCGGCATCCGAGCTCCTGGAACGCGGGTCGCTGCCGACGGAGACGGTCGCCGGGCGGCATCCGCTGCGCCGGCGCATGACGGGCGATCAGCGTCGAGCCGCCGAGGCGCGGCTTCGGGCGGCACGATGAGGCGCCTCGACTGGTTTCTCGAGCGGCCGACCGCCGTGCGCCGCTACGCCGCCGACCTCCTCACCGAATCGATCGGGCTGCGCGCCACCTTCCTCGACGCCCCGCCGACCGAGCCGGCGGTCTACGTCCACCACGGCAGCGGGGCCGCTGGGCCTGAGGCGATCGTCGTCCCCGAGCGTGAACCTTCCGACGTCCCCGCCGACGTGGCGACCCACCGGCACGACGGCCGCCGGGTGCTGGACGCGGACGTCATCTCGGCCACCATCGCACTCGTGACCGATGCGGTGAACCGCTCACCCGCTCCCGGCGACCTCGACCGGCACGGTCGCCTCCGCGCGGCGGCGAGCCACCTGGGTCGCCGTGGCCTGGTCGCCGCGCCGATCGTGAACCGATATGCCATCGCCCTGCGCCTGGCCCTCGCCGATGGCGGCCGGTTCCGGATGGCGGATCCCTGGCCCGACGGCCGACGGGCGGCCATCGTCCTCTCGCATGACGTGGATCGGCCCGACAAGTACGCCGTCCTCCGCGCGGCCGGCTCGCTTCGTCTCCCCCCGCCACAGAGGCTGCCGTGGTTCCTCGCGCGGACGGCACGCGACCTCGCCCATCGGCTCCGAGACCGAGCCCCCGACGACTTCTGGCTCTTCGAGCCACTCGCGGCCTCGGAGGAGGAGCGCGGCATGGTCTCCACCTTCCTCTTCGCAGTGGTCCCCGCCTTTGCGCCGTATGGCTCAACCAACGACGTCCTCTATGACGCGTCGTGGCCGCATCTGCGCCGAGCCATGCGCGCGCTCCACGACTCCGGGATCGAGATCGCCCTGCACGCCAGCTACAACGCCCACGCCGATGCCAGCCGCTTCGTCACCGAGCGCGCCCGGCTCCAGGAGCTGAGCGGCACCGAGATTCGCGGCCTGCGCCATCACTTCTGGCAGGTCGGACCCGATGTCGCCGCCACGCTGCGCGCGCACGAGGCGGCGGGATTCGCGTACGACTCGTCCCTGGCCTACAACGACGATGTCGGCCTGCGCCGCGGGATCGCGCTCCCCTACCATCCCTGGGACGAGGGGCAGCAGCGCCCCCTGCGAACGCTCCAGGTCCCCACCATCTGCCTTGACAGCGCGGCCTGCGCGGGAATGACCTCGGTCGACGCCGCGGTGGGGATGGTATGGGAGCGGCTGGTAGGCGTGATCGAGGCGGGTGGCGTCGCCGCGCTTGACTGGCACGTCCGCTGCGCCGTGCCGGCAAACGAGCGCTATCGGTCCTGGGGCCAGGTGTACCAGGAACTGCTGGAGCGTCTGGCGCAACGGAGCGACGTGTGGGTCACCGGCCTTGGCGACGTCGCCGCGTGGAGCGAGCGGCGACGGGCGCTGATCGACGACCCGGCCGCCTAGGGCGGCTCGTCGCGGAGCAGCCTGATCGCGTCCTCAGGACGCCGAGGATCGATGCCGAGCTCAGCGGCGGCCCGCCGCAGCCGGTAGAGCACCGTGTTGCGGTGAACACCCAGGGCCCGCGCGGCCGGCGCGGTCCGCCCGTTGGCGCGCGCCACGGCGATGAGCGTGTCTCGCAGCGGATCACCGGTCGACGGCGGAACGCGCTCCGCGACCCTGGCGCGCGCACCACCCGTCGGCGGGCGTCGCAGCAGCGCGCGGACGGTGATCGCCAGGGCATCCAGGGCCACCTCGTCGACCCTGGCGAACGGCACGTCGTCGAAGAGCCACACCGACGCCCCGGGACCGACCTGCCGCTCGAGCAGCCAGATGCCGTCGCGGGTACGCCGGCTGCGCGAGCCGGTCGCATCGTGCGCCACCAGTAGCCGAGCATGCGCTGCCGCGAAGCGCGTGGCGAGGGCGCGTCCGGCGCCGCGAGGATGGAGCGCCTCGAGCCTGCCGTCGACGGTCACGGCCACGCCGCGAGCCATCCGGGCGGAAAGCTCGCCCGCCGGCGCCGACGGCCGCGGGTCGGCGAGGGCCGCCTCCGCACCCGCCAGGCGG
>JBOGSW010000239.1:0-10498 GCA_050695815.1 Candidatus Limnocylindria bacterium
CGAGGTTGGCCTGACCGATGTCGTAGCCCATGTCAACTCGATCGGCGACGCCACGTGCCGGCCGGCGTATCGTGCCGCACTCGTCGACTACTTCACGAGGCACCTCGACCGCCTGACCGATGACTCCCGGCGCCGGCTCGAGATCAACCCGCTGCGCGTCCTGGACGACAAGCTGCTGGCACCCGAGATCGCCGACGGCGCCCCGAAGAGCGCCGACTACCTGTGCGACGAGTGCCGTGCCCACTTCCGCGGCGTGCTGGACCTGCTCGATGGCCTGGGCGTGCGCCACGTGGTCGACCATCGGCTCGTGCGCGGTCTGGACTACTACTCGCGCACCGCGTTCGAGTTCGTGATCGCCGGCCGCGAGGGACAGCAGCAGGCGCTCGGCGGCGGCGGCCGATACGACGGCCTCATCGAGCTCCTGGGCGGACGGTCGACGGCGGGGATCGGGTTCGGCATCGGTCTCGACCGGGTCGTGATCGCCATGGAGGAGCAGGGGGTCGAGGCGCCAGGCTCGGGACCGCTCGTGGCGGTCCTCGGTACCGGCGACGACCAGGCCGATCGGCTGCGCGTCGCCGGGGCGCTGCGAGATGCCGGGCTCGCCGTCCGCCCGGACGGGACATCCCGCAAGCTCGGGAAGCAGCTCGAGTCGGCCTCGAAGGCGGGGGCGACGTGGGCCGTGATCGTCGGCGAGGAGCTGGCAGACGGCAACGTCATGCTGCGGGACCTCGCGGTGGGGGAGCAGGAGCTCGTCGCGCTCGACGCGGTGCCCGCCGCGGTCCGTCAGCCGCTCACCTGACCACGCCCGCGGCGACGGAGATCACGATGCAGGCGACGATGCTCATCATGATCACCATCACGATCACCCCGGTCCGGTAGCCGAACGCATAGCGGCCGGCCCGATCCCCCAGCGCCCCACGCAGCGCCGCCAGGGGCGCGATCGCGTCACCGCCCGACACGGCCGCGCGACGTGCGTCGGCCGCGGCGACCAGGGCGCGAGCCGCGATATGACGCTCGTCGCCCTCCATCGCGGGGAGCGCGGAGCGCATCGGCTCTCTCAGGTCGGGCTCACCGGCCCACCATGCGATCCACTCGGCCAGCGCCGCGCGCTCGAAGCGCTGCCACGGCGTGTCGGCCGGGAGCTGCTCAAGGCGCTCGCGCGCCTCGTCGAGCTCGCCGCGGACGGCGAGGAGCTCGACCCGCAGCGGTCGCAGGCCCATCGTGTCTGGCAGCCGGTCGAGGATCGCTGGCGTTGCACGCGGGACGGCGGTCAGGCGGCGGCCGATCTCGTCCTGCCAGCGCTCGGCCTCCCAGCCGTTGAGCCAGGTGATCACGTCGTATGCGGCGCGCACGCCGGGCCGCTGGACGAGCAGCCACACCGGGGCCGCGACCATGGCGAACGCGGCCGCGTCCACCACCTGGCGCACCGGGACGCCGAGCCGGTCGCGGAGCAGCCCATCGACGATGTACGCGGCGATGAGCCCGGCGGCCAGGCCGAGCGTCGGCGGCCACGAGATCGGCCCCCAACCCTGGGCGCGGCGGAACGCATCGCGCAGCGCGGTGTGACGGTCGGGATGCGTGCGGGAGGTCGTCATCGGCGTCGCATGATAGCCGCAGCCCATCGGCTACCATGGCGGCTCCCATGAGCACCGCCTTCCGCACGCATACCTGTGGCGAGCTGCGCGCCTCTCATGTGGGGGCACGCGTGACGCTGGCGGGATGGGTCCATCGGCGGCGCGACCATGGCCACCTCGCCTTCTTCGACCTGCGCGACCGGCACGGCATCACCCAGGTCGTGACGAGCGCCGAAGAAGCCGCCGATGCGCACGCCGCCGCCGAGCCGGCGCGCAACGAATGGGTGATCCAGGTGGAGGGGCTCGTGCGTGCGCGCCCGGAGGGCACTGTCAACGCGGAGCTGGATACGGGCGAGATCGAGGTTGCGGTGGATCGGTTCAGCGTGCTCAATGCTTCGAAAGTGCCGCCGTTCTACATCAACGAGGAGCAGGCCGGGCTGGACGAGTCGCTGCGTCTGAAGCATCGGTATCTCGACCTGCGCCGACCGCCGCTCCAGCGGCGGATCCTCATGCGCGCCGCGCTGAGCGGTGCGATCCGCCGGGCGCTCGAGGCCGATGGCTTCGCCGATATCGAGACGCCGACCCTCATCCGGTCAACGCCGGAGGGGGCGCGCGATTTCGTCGTCCCCAGCCGACAGCAGCCGGGCGAGTTCTACGCGCTGCCCCAGTCGCCGCAGCAGCTCAAGCAGCTGCTCATGGTGGCCGGCTACGACCGCTATTACCAGCTGGCTCGCTGCTCTCGCGACGAGGACTCGCGCGGTGACCGGCAGCCCGAGTTCACCCAGCTCGACCTCGAGATGAGCTTCGTCGAAGAAGCCGATGTGATGGCCATGGTCGAGAAGACGGCCGTCACCGTGAGCACGGAGGTCGTGCCGGAGCGCCCGATCCTCCACGATCCCTTCCCGCGGCTCACGTACGCCGATGCGATGAGCCGATACGGATCGGACAAGCCCGACATCCGGTTCGGCATGGAGCTCGTCGACCTGACCGATGCGGTGCGCGGCATCGACTTCCGTGTCTTCGCCGAGCCGATCGCGGCCGGTGGGGGAGTGTTCGGGATCACCGCGCCGGGCTGCGGTGACTATTCACGCAAGCAGCTCGACGAGCTGATCGACCTTGCCAAGCGCCACGGCGCAAAGGGTCTCGTCCATCTTTCGGTCCAGGCCGATGGCGCGCTCCACGGCCCGGCGGCGAAGCTCCTCGAGGGCCACGAGGCGGCGCTGCTCGGCGCCACCGGTGCCTCGGCCGGCGACCTGGTCCTCATCGTGGCGGATGCGGATCGGATCATCGCGTCCGAAGCCCTCGGCCATGTGCGGCTCGAGATGGGGGAGCGCCTCGGAATGCGTGACGCATCGGTCCTGGCGTACGTGTGGGTGCATCGGTTCCCGATGTTCACCTGGGATGCCGAGGGCGACCGCTGGGACGCGACGCACAACCCGTTCAGCGCGCCCGTGCCGGAGGACGTCGATCGCATGGAGTCCGACCCGGGTTCGGTGCGCGCGCAGCAGTACGACCTCGCGCTCAACGGCTGGGAGCTGGGGGGCGGATCGGTCCGGATTCATCAGCGGCCGCTGCTCGAGCGCGCCTTCGCCCTCATGGGCCACAGTGTCGAGGGCATGCGCGACGAGTTCGGCGCGCTGCTCGACGCGCTCGAATACGGGGCGCCCCCGCACGGCGGGATCGCCATCGGCATCGACCGATGGGCCGCCCTCTTCGCCGATGCCGAGAACATCCGCGAGGTGATGGCCTTCCCCAAGACTCAGTCGGGGACCGATCTCATGATGGACGCCCCTGCGCCGATCGCACCGCAGCAGCTCTCCGAGCTCAGGCTGCGCGTGGTCGAGGAGGACTGAGCGGCGCACGGCGCGGCCGGGGTCACCATTGCCGCTCGGCTCGTGACGAACGGGCCGAACCTTTCGTCAGCTGACACCCTCAATGCCGTTAGCCGAGTCACAATATGGCGTGAGAGGTTGACGCCATGCACATAATGGAGCCATGAGAAGGCGTACTACGCTGGAATTGGACCACGAACTGGTCGGCAGCGCCGCAAGTGTTCTGGGCACCAAGAAGATTGTTGACACTGTTCACGCGGCGTTGGAGGACGTGATTGCTCGGGAGCGGCGAGCGGCGCTCGTGCGCATGCCGATGCCGGATCTGACCCCCGAGGCGCTCGCTGAGATGCGCGCGCCTCGCACGTTCGATGCGAGCGAATCCACGTCCGGCGACTGATGGAGATCGCTGACACCGGCGTTTGGGCTCGTAAGGATCACCCGAGCATCGAGCCATGGTTCACAACTGCGGTGGACAGCGCGCGAATCGCGATGTGCGATGTCGTCGCCATGGAGATCCTGCATTCCGCGCGGAGTGGCGACGAGTTCGAGGCGATGGAGACCCGCATGCTCGGGCTTCCCTGGCTTCGGATCGAGCCAGCGGACTGGTCCCGCGCCCGTGCCGTGTACGGCGTGTTGGCGCGGCAAGGCGGCGGCCACCAGCGCAGGGTCCAGATGCAGGACCTGCTCATCGCCGCGTGCGCAGAGCGCTCTGGAGTCGCCGTTGTCCACTACGACTCGGACTACGACACGGTCGCCGCGATCACCGGCCAGCCGACGCGTTGGGCCGCACCCAAAGGATCGCTCTGACGATCAGTCGTCGGCGGGGAAGTAGTCGCCGTCGGTGTCGTGCGTTTCGCGTCCCGTGAGTGCCGGGTTGAAGACGCAGACCAGGCGCAGTGGCTCGAGGACGCGGATCGTGTGGCGATCGTGCTGCGGGGCGTAGGCGTCGCCGGGACCGATCCGGTGGACGGCGCCGGAGTCGAGCTCGGTGATCTCGGCCGCTCCCTCGATCACGAAGCACGCCTCGTCGTGATGCTTGTACCACAGGTTCATCTCGCCACCGCCGTCGACGAGCGTCTCCGACATCGAGAAGCCCAGGCCGTCGGCGCGGACGAAGTGACGCCGCGCCCGCCACCCTTCGCCCCGAACGTCGAGCTCGGTACCGGTGATGTCGTCCAGCCTGCGAATGAGCATTGGCGAACCTCCTCGTCCTTCGCCTGGCGAAGCGTCCGAATTCACATGGAGCGTGCGGTACGCGCTCGGCCAGGCGCCTGCAGCGTCCGATTTCACGCCACGCGTGAATTGTGACGCTCAACGCTCGATTGCGGGCTGGAAACGGCCTCGGGGCCCCCTAACGCACACCCGGCATGAATTCGGACCATTCGCGGCCCGAACGTCGCGCCGGACGCGGCCGGGGAGCGCGGGTATCATCGGTCCATGGCGATCTACCTCGATCATGCGGCGACCACGCCGCTCCGTCCCGAGGTGCTCGAGGCGATGCTGCCGTACCTGACCGAGCACCACGGCAACCCGTCGAGCATCCACGCATCGGGCCGGCGCGCGCGGCAGGGGCTGGACGAGGCGCGCGAGACGATCGCCGAGCTCATCGGCGCCAGGCCGCGCGAGATCGTCTTCACCTCGGGCGGCACTGAGTCGGACAACCTTGCCCTCAAGGGCGTGGCCTGGGCCGGCAGCGCGCGGGGCCGGCATGTCATCACCAGCAGCGTCGAGCACAAGGCCGTGATGAACGCGTGCGCCATGCTCCAGCGCACCGGATTCGAGGTCACCTACCTCCCGGTGGACCGATACGGACGAGTCGACCCGGCCGACGTGGCCGCGGCGATCACGAGCCGCACCACGCTGGTCAGCGTCATGGCCGCCAACAACGAGGTCGGCACGCTCCAGCCGGTGGCCGAGATCGGCGCCGTCTGCCGCGATCGCAAGGTTCCCTTCCATACCGATGCGGTCCAGGCCGCCGCCGTAGACGCCCCGACGCCGGATGCCTGGCAGGCGAGCCTGGTCAGCCTCTCGGCGCACAAGATGGGCGGGCCGAAGGGAATCGGCGCGCTCTACGTTCGACAGGGCACGTCGATGCTGGCCCAGGTCCACGGAGGCTCGCAGGAGCGCCAGCGGCGTGCCGGGACCGAGAACGTGGCCGCCGCCATCGGCTTCGCGACCGCCATGCGCCTGGCGTACGCCGACGCATCCGACATATCGGGCCTGCGCGATCGGCTCATCCGCGGGCTCACCGAGACCCACGGCGTCACGCTGACCGGGCACCCGAGCGAGCGCCTGGCGAGCAGCGCATCGGTCGTCATCACCGGCGTGGAGGGGGGCGACCTCGTGGCGGCGCTCGACCTGGAGGGGATCGAGGCCAGCACCGGCAGCGCCTGCACGACCGGCAGCGTCGAGCCGTCGCACGTCCTGTTGGCAATGGGCATCGACGAGGGCCTGGCGCACGGCTCGCTGCGCCTGACGCTGGGCGTCGAGACCACCGAAGCGGAGATCGACAGGACGATCGAGGTGATCGGGACCTGCGTGAATCGCCTTCGCTCGACGCAGCCGATGGCGGCCACCGCGTGAGCCGCATCGTGGCCGCCATGAGCGGCGGCGTGGACTCGTCGGTCGCAGCGGCGCTGCTGGCGAAGGAGCGCGGCGAGGACGAGGTCATCGGCGTCTGGATGCGCACCCACGGCGACCTGCCGGAGGGATACGAGCTCAGCCGCAGCTGCTGCTCGCCGGATGCCGCCGACGATGCGCGCCGGGTCGCTCAGCTGGTCGACATCCCATTCTTCATCCTCAACGTGGAGAAGGAGTTCGGCGCGCGGGTGATCGACGCCTTCGTGGATTCCTACCTCGAGGGCGCCACGCCGAACCCGTGCCAGGCCTGCAACCAGTACATCAAGTTCGACGAGCTCCTGCGTCGCAGCCTGGCCGCCTACGGAGCCGATGCGGTCGCCACTGGCCACTACGCCCGCCTCGAGCACCGCGACGGCCGCTGGCGCCTCATGCGCGCCGCCGATGCCGGCAAGGACCAGACCTATTTCCTGTGGGTGCTCGACCAGGAGCAGCTGTCGCGCACGCGCTTCCCGCTGGGCGAGCTGACGAAGCCGGAGGTGCGCTCCATGGCGGCGGATCTCACGCTGCCGACCGCGCAGAAGCCGGAGAGCCAGGAGATCTGCTTCGTTCCGCTGGGCGACTACCGGACGCTGCTCGAGGAGCGGCGTGGGTATGCCGGCGACCCAGGACCGATCGTCGACGCCGATGGAACCCGTCTCGGGACCCACACCGGCTACGCGCACTACACGGTCGGGCAGCGTCACGGGCTTGGCGTGGCACTCGGCGAGGCGGTCTACGTGCGCGAGGTGCAGCCGGCCACGAACACCGTGGTCATCGGCCGCCGCGCCGAGGTCGCGCAGCGAACGTTCAGCGTCGACGGTGCGCGGTTCACCGCGGGCGATCCTCCACGCGAGCGCTTCGACGCAACGGTCCGCATCCGGCACCGGGCGCCGGACGTGCCGGCCGAGGTGACGATGGTCGGACGCGATCGATTCGTGGTCGAGACGGCCGACCCCGTCTGGGCGCCTGCGCCGGGCCAGGCGGCCGTGCTGTATGACGGCGACGAGTGCCTGGGCGGGGGGCGCATCGCTCGCGCCGAGGCCTGAGCACCGGCCACGATGCCGCCCTGGCTCATCTGGGTCCCGCTCCTGGCACTCATCAACCTGCTGGTGTTCATCGCCGTCCGCGGCCGCTGGGGGCGCATCGTGCTCGTGCTGGCCGTGGCGGCGGTCATCGGCGTGATCGTGGGCGACCAGGTCGGGGACCGGACCGGGCTCGAGCTGCTGCGCATCGGCGACATGCACGTGGTGGCCGCATCGGTCACCGCGCAGATCCTGATGGTGGCTGTGACCCTGCTCGCGGCGCTCGGCCCCGTGCGGATCGAAGACTGATGGCGGGCGGTGTAGAGTCGCGCGCATGGATCTCGCCCTGGCGATCTTCAACATCGGTGCGGGGCTCGGCGTGCTGGCCGCCGGCGGGGCGCTCGTCTACCTCGCCTGGCAGCTGACGCCGCTCATCCGTGAGTCGCGGGCCCTGACGCGCGACCTGCGACGCCTTGCGCGCACCACGGACGAGGAGCTGAGACCGATCCTGGCGCATACGAAGGAGCTGACGAGCAACGTCGAGGTGCTCAGCGAGGACGTGGCCGTGAAGCTCGATCGCATGACCGATCTCATGAACTCGCTCCAGCACAGCCTCGACACCGTCCAGATCACCGCGGCTCCGCGACGGGCCGCGGCGGGCTCGGTAGAATCGTGGGAAACGCGAGAGGACTCTTCCGACTCATGAAGGACTCCGGACTCGGCAGCTTCCTGGCGGGCGTGGTGATCGGCGGGTTGATCGGTGCCGCGCTGGGCCTCCTGCTCGCCCCGCAGACCGGCGACGAGCTGCGCGACCACGTCGGCGACTTCGTGGACGGCAAGAAGGCCGAATGGGACGAGGCGGTCAACGAGGGCCGCGCCGCCGCCGAACAGGCGCGCGCCGGCATGGTGGACGACTACGAGACCAGCGAGGGCGCCGCCCTCTGACCCTCGACCGACGACGACCCGAGCCAAGCATTCACGAGAGCCGGTGGGTCGCCGGCTCTCGTCGTGAACGACCGGGGTTGACGGAGATTTGGGTGAGCCGATGCAGCCGATGAGCGCGGCCGAGATCCGCGAGCGCTTCCAGCGCTTCTTCGAGGAGCGCGGCCACACCCGCGTGCCATCGGCCCCGCTGCTCGCGCGCGACGATCCGACGCTCCTCTTCGTGAACTCCGGCATGGCGCCCTTCAAACGCGTCCTGACCGGCGAGGAGAAGCGCGATTACGTGCGCGCGGTGAACTCGCAGATCTGCCTCCGCGTGGCGGGCAAGCACAATGACTTCGAGGAGGTCGGCCGCACGCCCCGCCACCAGACCCTGTTCGAGATGCTCGGCAACTGGAGCTTCGGCGACTACTTCAAGCGCGAGGCGATCCACTGGCACTGGGAGCTGCTGACGGGCGAATTCGGCATTCCTATCGACCGTCTGGCAGCCACCGTCTACACCGATGACGACGAGGCGTACAGGGTCTGGGCCGATGAGATCGGCCTGCCGGCCGAACGGATCGTGCGCTGGGGGAACATCGCCGAGGGCAACGAGCAGAACTTCTGGCGCATGGGCGACACCGGCCCGTGCGGGCCGTGCAGTGAGCTTCACTACGACCGCGGCGAGGAGCTGAGCGAGGGACCGCACTGCATCCCGGACCACTCGGAGATGTGCCCGCGCTGGCTCGAGGTCGGCAACCTCGTCTTCATGCAATACGACCGGGCGGCGGACGGCTCGCTCACGCCGCTGCCGATGCAGAGCGTGGACACCGGCACCGGCCTGGAGCGGCTGACGTCGGTCGTCCAGGGGGTCGACTCGAACTACCGGACCGACCTGTTCGTGCCGATCATCGAGCGGCTGGCGGAGCTCATCGGCCACGACCCTGAGACCGTCGAGAGCGAGCGCTTCAGCTACCAGGTCGTGGCCGATCATTCGCGCGCCATGACCTTCCTGCTGGCCGACGGCGTGAAGCCGGCGAATGACGGCGCCGGATACGTCCTGCGCCGCATCATCCGCAGGGCGGTCCGACACGGTCGCCTGCTGGGCATCGGCGGCCCGTTCCTGCGCGAGACGAGCGCGGTGGTGATCGACCTCATGGGCGACGCCTATGCCCACCTTCGCGACGCCCGCTCGGAGATTCTCGACGCGATCCAGGCCGAGGAGGAGAAGTTCGCGCGCACCCTCGAGGCCGGCAGCGCGCGCCTGGCCGAGCTGGTGGCCGCCGGCGGCGTCATCAGTGGTGCCGATGCGTTCCGCCTGCACGACACGTTCGGCTTCCCGATCGATCTGACCGTCGAGATGGCCGCCGAGCGTGGCGTGAGCGTTGACCGCGCCGGGTTCGACGCGGCCATGGCCGAGCAGCGCGAGCGATCGCGCGGCGAGAAGCGCGGCCGGCTTGCCGTGAGCGACGAGCTCGCGGGCCTGACGAGCGAGTTCATCGGCTATCCGAACGTCATCGCCGCCAGCGACCTGCGGGTGATGGGCATGGAGCAGCTCGACGACGGGCGTTGGGCGACTGTCCTGGACCGGACCCCGTTCTACGCCGAGGGCGGCGGCCAGGTCGGCGATCGCGGCACGCTCCTCGGCGAGCGAGGGCGCATGCAGGTGACCGACACGCAGCGGGTGGGGGACGCGATCGTCCACATCGGCTCCGTGGAGGGGATGTTCGGCACCGGCGACCAGGTCGTCGAGGCGCGCGTGGACGAGGAGCGGCGCTGGGCGGCGGCGCGCAACCATACCGGCACGCACCTGCTGCATCGGGCGCTGCGCGACGTGCTGGGCGAGCAGGCCAAGCAGGCGGGGTCGTGGGTCGGTCCCGAAGGGCTGCGCTTCGACTTCCCGGCGCAGTCGGCCACGACACGCGAGGCGCTGCGCGAGGTCGAGCGCCTGGTGAACGCCCAGATCCGGCGCGATGCGCCGGTCCTCCCGGAGCGCATGCCGATGGAGCGGGCGCAGGCCCTCGGCGCCGACATGTTCTTCGGCGAGAAGTACCTGCCCGAATCGGTCCGCGTGGTGCAGGTCGACGGCTACAGCAAGGAGCTGTGCGGCGGCACGCACGTGGCTTCCACCGGGCAGATCGGTCAGCTCGTCATCACCGGCGAGTCGAGCATCGGCGCCGGGCTGCGCCGGATCGAGGCGGTCACCGGCGAGGGTGCGGCCGAGCTGGTCGCCACGCGGCTCGAGGCGCTGCGCTCGGCGGCCCAGCTGCTCGGAGAGCGGGAGGAGAACGTTCCGCAGCGGGTCGAAGCGCTCCTGGCACGCCTGCGGGAGGCGGAGAAGGCGGCCAAGGCGGCGAAGGCGCCGAACGCCTCCGCCCCGCGGCTGGATGCGGCGGCCGCGCTGCACGGCGCCCAGCAGGCCGGGAACACGAAGGTGATCGTGGAGTCCTACCCCGAGGCCGATGCGAACGCACTGCGCGGCCTGGTCGACGACCTGCGCGGCATGACCGGGCGCTTCGTGGCCGTGGCG
>JBOGSW010000240.1:0-9993 GCA_050695815.1 Candidatus Limnocylindria bacterium
GCGCTCGCCGGGTCGCCGGCCGCGGACCGCAGGTCGCCGATGCGCCGCGCCTGTCGCGTTGCCTCGAGCGGCAGCCCTGCCCCCTCGAAGTGCCAGAGCGCTCGGTGCGCCCACAGGTCGGCGGACCACCACTCCTCGGCCGCGACGGCGCCCTCCATGGCGGCCTTCGCCGCGGCGCCGGCCGCGCCATGGTCGCCGGCTCCGGCGGCGGTCAGATAGGTGCCGGCCAGGTCTCCCCGTCGCAGGGCGAGCGGCAGCTCGGGCAGCCCGGTGCGGGGGGTGGGACGCTCCATGCCCAGGGTGGTCCGGAACCAGCGGACCGCTCGAGCCGGCAGCGAAGGGCCCGGCTCCCCCCAGTCACGAGGCGGTCCGCCCACCAGACGGTCCGGTCAGGTACCGCGGCCGGCGGCGCGCAGCTCGTCGACGCGGTCGGTTCGTTCCCACGGCAGGTCGAGCTCGGGCCGGCCGAAGTGGCCGTACGCCGCCGTCTGCCGGTAGATCGGCCGACGCAGGTCCAGGGCGCGGATGATCGCGCCGGGACGCAGGTCGAAGACGCGGCCGATGACCTCCGCCACGCGCGCGTCGGAGAGCGCGCCGGTCCCCCAGGTCTGGACGTTGATGGAGAGCGGATGCGCCACGCCGATCGCGTAGGCGAGCTGAATCTCGCAGCGGCGCGCCAGGCCCGCGGCGACGACATTCTTTGCCACGTAGCGTGCCATGTAGGCGCCGGAGCGGTCGACCTTGGTCGGGTCCTTGCCGCTGAAGCTGCCGCCACCGTGGCGCGCCGTGCCGCCGTACGTGTCGACGATGATCTTCCGCCCGGAGAGCCCGGAGTCACCCATCGGGCCGCCGATGACGAACCGCCCGGTGGGGTTGACCAGATGGCGGGTCTGCCCATCGAGGAGATGGCCCGGAATCGCGGCCTCGACGACCTTCTCGCGCACGGCGCCGGCAAGGTCGGTCATGTCGACATCGGGGTCGTGCTGGGTGCTGACGAGCACCGTGTGGACGCGGAGTGGACGCCCGTCGGCGTCGTACTCGACCGTGATCTGGCTCTTGCCGTCCGGGCGAAGGAATGGCAGGGTGCCGTCCTTGCGCACCTCGGCCAGGCGCTGTGCCACGCGGTGCGCGAGCGTGATCGGCATCGGCATGAGCTCATCGGTCTCATCGGTTGCGTAGCCGAACATCATCCCCTGGTCGCCCGCGCCGAGCTCCTCTGCCTCGACACCCTGGCGCGACTCGAGCGCGTGGTCGACGCCGAGGGCGATGTCCGGCGACTGCTCCTTGAGGGCGGTCAGCGTGCCGCAGGTCTCCCAGTCGAAGCCGAGGCGGCTGTCGTTGTAGCCGATTTCGCGCACCGTCCGGCGCACCACGTCATGCACGTCGACGTAATGGGTCGTGGTCAGCTCGCCCAGGACGAGCACGAGGCCGGTCGTGGTGGCCACCTCGACCGCCGCTCGCGCTTCGGGATCGTGGCCGAGCACGTCGTCGAGCACGGCGTCGGCGACCGCGTCGCAAAGCTTGTCGGGGTGGCCTTCGGTCACGGACTCGGAGGTGAAGAGGATGGGCGGCGTGGGCTCAGGCATTCGGGGCTCCGTGGGTTGTCAGGCGGGCCGAGTGTAGCGCCCGTCAGGCGTGATCGCCGATGCCACGCCGCTGGCGCGGGTGTCAGGCGAGCCCGAAGAGCCCGAGGCGGTGCGCCACGGCCGCTGCCTCGCTTCGCCGCGTGACTCCCAGCTTGCCGAGGATGTTGCTGACGTGAACGCCGGCCGTGCTCTCTGCCATGTAGAGCTCCTCGCCGATCTGCCGATTGCTGCGCCCATCGGCCAGCAGCGCCAGCACCTCGCGCTCGCGGCGGGTGAGACCGAGACGGTCGGCGGCATCATCGGCACTGTCAACGCCCTCGAGACCGATGCGCGCGCGTCGCGCGAGCACCTCGATACGCGTGCGGAGCGGATTCGCCCCGAGCCCGACCGCGATGGTGTGCGCCTCCGCCAGCGACGCGGCTCCGTCCTCGCGCCGGCGCTGCGCCAGGTCCGCGGCGGCCAGCTCGACGAGTGCGGCCGCGATCTCGTAGGGACGGCCCAGGGCTCGGCGGCCCTCGACCGCCGCCCGCCACAGGGCGGGGTCCCCGGCTCCGGTGGCGCGGGCGGCGAGCGCCTCGGCCAGTGCGCGGTCGGCATCGATGACTCGCGCCGGCTGCGCCACGAGCTCAGCCACACGCGCCAGGTGCCTGCGCATGCCGTCCTCGATCTCGACGGCGCGCTCGACCGCCACGGCGGCTCGTTCCCGATCGCCGGCGGCACGCGCCGCATCCGCCTCGTCCGCCTCGGCCTGGAGCCCGATGATCCGCAGCCCGCGACCATCGCTGTCCAGCTCCGGCTCGACGAGCCGCTCGAGCGTCTCGGCGATGAGCGCGCGCGCCGATACCGGCTCGCCCGCGACGATCGCGAGCTCGGCCCGCCGCGCGCCGATCATGTCGGGATCGGACCCGACCACGCGCTCGCCGAGGGCCGCGTACGTGGCGAGGTCCCGGCGGGCACGGTTGAGCTGGCCGCGCCGCACGTTAAGCCAGATCCGGTTCGAGAGCAGCCAGCGCATCGCGTAGCGCGTCGGCTCGGCCGCGATCGTCTCGTCCAGGAGCGCCAGCGCCTCGTCCCAGCGGCCCAGCTCGAACATGGCGCGCGCGGCCTTCGAGGCGAGATGCCCGCCGAACCGGGCCTCGGCGCCGAGGGCTCGCAGCCGGTCGCGCGTCCCGAGCGCGACGGTCAGCGCATCCTCGTGGCGGCCGGTCTCGTCGAGCGCCCAGCCCAGGCCGACGCCGGTCAGGAAGATCGCCTGTACCTCGCCGATCTCGGAGGCGAGGGTATGGGCATCGCGCAGCATCGGGATCGCGCGGTCGAGGTCGGATCGGCAGGCGAGGTCGAGGCCGAGCGCGTTGAGGGCCCTCGCCTCGGCCACCGGTGCCCCGACCGCGCGGGAGATGGCGAGCGCCGCCTCGGCCAGGGCCAACGAGTCACCGAACCGGCTGCGCACCATGAGCGAGTGCGCCAGGTCGGAGAGGACACGGGCTCGCTCGCGGGTGGGCGGATCGATCGGAATGAGCGTGACCGCGCGTTCCAGGGCGGTCACGCCCTCCTGCCAGTCGCCCGATTCGTTGAGGTACCAGGCCAGCCGGTGCTGGAGCGTTCCTGCCCGCATCGGCTCCGCGATCGGATCTGTCTCGGCCAGCGCCGCTCGAACGTACTCGGTCGAGCGACGGGGATCTCCGGCCTGGGCGGCGGCCTCGGCGGCCTCCTCGAGGACGGTGACCCGATCGGTGTCGCCGGGCAGCGAGGACGCCGGCACCTTCGGCCACAGCTCGAGAGCGCGGTCGTGGAATGCCTGTGCCTCGGCGAAGGCGAACCCGGCAGCGGCGATCCGCGCCGCGCGCAGCGAGGCCGGCAGCGCGCGATCCAGGTCGTGGGCCATCAGCCAGTGGTGCGCCAGCTGAGCGGCCTCGGCGGCCGGATCGGCGAGCGACGGTCCCGATTGGGCCTCGATCGCCGTGGCGAATGCGGCATGCAGCCGCGTTCGCTCGCTCGGCAGCAGCTCCTCGTAGACCGCCTCCTGCGCGAGAGCATGGCGGAAGGCGTAGCCAGGCACCTCGTCGGGCGCCGATGCGACGAGCAGGTGGTGCTCGACCGCATCGCGCAGGCCCTTCGTGAGCGCCGCCTCCGGCATGCCGGCCACGGCGACGAGGAGCCGATGATCGATCCGCGCCCCGCCGACCGACGCGACGCGGAGCAGCCGTTGCGCGTCCGGCCCGAGGCGGCGAATGCGATCCTCGAGTGTGTCGCGCAGGCTGCGCGGGAGGGCCAGGCCGGCCTCGCCCGCGGCAATCAGCTCCTCCACGAAGAACGGATTGCCGCCCGAGCGCGACAGGACCTCGGTCACGAGCTCGGGTGCGGGCTGCTCGCCGGTGATCCCCCGCAGCTGTTCGGCCAGCTCCGTCGGACCGAATGCGTCGAGCTCGATGCTTTCGACCGACGCGAGCCTCTGGAGCTCTGCCAGGAGCGGTCGGAGCGGATGCCGGCGGTGGAGCTCATCGGATCGGTAGGTGGCGATAAACAGGACGCGGACGTCTCGCGCATTGCGCACGAGAAATCGGAGCAGGTCGCGCGTCGAGGAGTCGGCCCAATGGAGGTCCTCGAGCACGAGCACGAGCGGGCGTTCCTCCGCGAGGCGCCGAAGGAGCCCGAAGACGATCTCGAACAGCCGCGCCTGATCGGCCGGGGCGCTGAGCAGCCCATCGGGAATCCGTCGCGGCCTGTCGACGGGGCCGAGATCGGGCAGGAGCCGCGCCAGCTCGGCGCGTCCCGGACCGATGAGCGCGTCGAGGCGTTCCGGTGGCGTGGAGCGCAGCAGGGGCCGCAGCGCACCGACGAAGGGCGCGTACGGGAGGCCGGTGTCGCCGAGCTGGAGGCAGTGGCCCACCAGGACCTGCGCGCCCACATCGCGTGCTCGCGTCGCGAGCTCGCCGACCAGCCGCGTCTTGCCGATGCCCGCTTCGCCCGCCACCAGCCATGTCGCGGTCCGTTGGTCGGATGCCTGCTCGAGGGCACGGCACAGGCGCTCGAGCTCGCTCGTCCGACCGATGAAGTCCGGACTGCTGACCCGTCCCATGGCGGCGATCATACTCATCGTCGCGGTGGCACCGGCACGGGTGGTCAGGCGACCGAGGCGTCGGCGCGCAGGCGACTCCGCTGCCGGCACAGGAGCGATCGGGTCGCCTGCTCCGAGCGGCCGATGCGGCGGGCGATCTCCGCCCCGGAGTAGCCGAGGGCAGACAGCAGCAGCGCCATGCGCACGTGCTCCGGGAGTGTCGAGAGGCGGCTGGTGAGCGAGCGGGCCGCCTCTCGGTCGAGGAGCACATCCTCGGGCGACGGGGCGACGTCGTGCCTCAGCAGCTCGGGTGCCCGCCGCACCGCCACGCCCTCGCGCCGCGCCCGGCTGGTGGCCAGGTTGCCCGCCACCCGGAAGAGCCACGCGCGCAGGTGCGTCGGCGGCCGGCCCGCTCCGACCTCGATGAGGAGCCTGAGGTAGGTCTCGTGCAGGAGATCCTCCGCGGCCGATGCGTCATGGGTGAATGCGGTGAGGTAGGCGCGAAGGGCGTCGGCGTGGTCGGTGTAGGCCGAGGAGGGGCTGATGGCCAACGTGGCGACCGGGTTCCCCCCGACGCTGCGAACGCCCCGGTCGCCAATCGTCTCCCCCCGGGCCATCCCCATGGAATGTACCGTATGACTAAAGGAGGCCATCGCGCATCTGGAGAACCTTTATTTTTGCCTAGGTTCCCGACTCCCAGGATTCGCTGTATGCCTTCTGCTCTGCCGTCATGGCATCGATGCGGATGCCCATGCTCTCGAGCTTCAGCCGCGCCACCTCGCGGTCGATCGCATCGGGGATGCCGTACACCTTCGGCTCGAGCCCCTCGAGATTGGCTCGCAGCCACTCGAGCCCCAGCGCCTGGTTCGCGAAGCTCATGTCCATCACCATCGCCGGGTGACCCTCTGCGGCGCCGAGGTTGACGAGGCGCCCGTCGGCGAGGACGTAGATGCGCCGGCCGTCGGCCATCAGGTACTCGCGCGTGAACGGGCGCACCTCGCGCGACGAGGTCGCCTGATCCTCGAGCGCAGCCAGCTCGAACTCGTCGTTGAAGTGCCCGGCGTTGGCCAGGATCGCCCCGTCGCGCATCACCGGGAAGTGTTCGCGGCCCCACACGTTGAGGTTGCCGGTCCCGCTGATGAAGAGCTCGCCCACCCTCGCCGAGTCGGCCGCGTTCATGACCCGGTAGCCGTCCATCGCCGCCTCGAGGCCGCGAATCGGGTCGACCTCGCACACGACGACGTTGGCACCCATGCCATGCGCCCGGGACGCGATCCCGCGTCCGACCCAGCCGTAGCCGCCGATCACGACCGTCTTGCCCGCGAAGAGGATGTTCGTGGCGCGCAGGACACCGTCGATGGCGCTCTGGCCGGTGCCGTATCGGTTGTCGAAGAGGTGCTTGGTGAGCGCCTCGTTCACGGCCACCACCGGGTAGCGCAGCTTGCCGGCGTTCGCCATGGCCCGCAGGCGGATGACGCCGGTGGTCGTCTCCTCGGTGCCGCCGGCCACCCCGTCGATCAGCTCCGTCCGCTTCGTGTGCAGCTCATTCACGAGGTCGGCGCCATCGTCCATCGTGATGTGGGGCCGGTGATCGAGCGCCGCGCCGATATGCGCGTAGTACGAGTCGCGGTCCTCGCCCTTGATGGCGTAGGTCGGGATTCCGTAGTGCGACACCAGCGAGGCGGCAACGTCGTCCTGGGTGGAGAGCGGGTTCGACGAGCAGAGGACCGCATCGGCCCCTCCATCGACCAGCGTGCGCATGAGGTTGGCCGTCTCAGCGGTCACGTGCAGGCACGCGCTGATGCGCCAGCCGCTGAGCGGCCGCTCTGCCGCGAAGCGCTCGCGGATGCCGGCAAGCACCGGCATCTGCCGGTCGGCCCATTCGATCCTCAGCCGTCCGGCATCGGCCAGGCCGATGTCCGCGACGTCGGCCACCTTCACTTCGGTTCGCGTTGCCATCCGAGTCGCATTGCCTCTCGTATCGGTCGCATGATTCCCCAGCCACCGGCGCGACGCCGCGCGAGACGCTCGATGAGCTGGCAGTGGGTACGGTACCCGAGGCGGCGGTAGGCGGCGACGGCGGGCTCGTTGTCGGCGTGCACGTTGAGCGCCACGTCGGTGACGCGGCTCAACAGCTCGGCGGTCACGGCGCTCGTCACCATCTTGGCGAAGTCATGGCCGCGGAAGTCGGTGTGGGTCATCACGTTGCCGACCACCGCGATCCCCTCGCGCGGGTTCATGGCGTGGGTTCCCGCCGCGCTCACCAGCCGGCCACGGACGCGGACGCCGTAGTACGTCCCCTCCTCGAGGACCGATGGTGGGAAGCCACCGCGGAAGCCGAGCTGGTAGAGCCGGTTCAGCTCCTCGATGTCCGCCGAGCCGAGGCGCTCCGCTGGCCCGGCGAACGGCTGGAACGTGTCGCCATCGACCACCATCCGCAGCATCTCCAGCGGCGGGTCCAGCTCGTAGAGATCGCGCACGGCCGCCTCGTGGAGCTCGGATCCCTGAAGGTAGGCGTCGCGCGGCTTGAGCACGTGCTCGAGGATGGCCCTGCAGCCGGCCGGATCGCCCATGAGGAAGAGCGGCTGCGGCACCAGCCCCTCATGGTGCATGGCCAGCGCGGTCGGCCGGCCGGCCTCGTCGTACGCCATGCCCCACGCGACCCGGCGACGGTTGGGGCCATCGAGGTCGCCCAGGGCGTAGGCGGCGTAGAGCCGGTCGGTTCGCAGGAAGGCGGCGATCTCGCCGCGATCGGCGACGGCGCGGGCTCGGGTTCGGATCGAGGTCGCGACCGCCATCGGTCAGGCGCCGATCAGTAGCTCAGGAGGGTGTGGATCTCGAACTCGTCGAGCTTGTCTCGGCCCTTCAAGGCGCTCAGCTCGACCATGAACGAGAGTCCGGCGATCTCGCCGCCAAGCCGCCGAACGAGCTCGATCGTGCCCATCACCGTCCCTCCCGTTGCCAGGAGGTCGTCGACGATGAGCACGCGCTGACCCTTGGCGATCGCATCGGAGTGGATCTCGAGCGTGGCCGTGCCGTACTCGAGCTCGTACTCAACCTCGATCGTCTCGGCCGGCAGCTTCCCCAGCTTGCGGACCGGCACGAAGCCCGCTCCCAGCTTGTACGCCAGCGGCGCCGAGAAGATGAAGCCGCGCGACTCCATGCCGACGACCACGTCGATCGTCGTGTCGCCGACGTCGTCCGCCATCCGGTCGATCACCTCCCGGAACGCATCGGCCTCCTTCAGGAGGGTGGTGATGTCGTAGAACAGGATTCCCGGTTTCGGGAAGTCGGGGACCTCGCGAATGAGGGCGCGAAGGTCGTCGACGCTTGAGACGGTCACGGTCGTGTGGGCACTCCAGTGCAGCAATGGCCGATGCGGCGCCCGGAGAGTCTAGACCGATGCGTCCCGGGGCGGCAACGGGGCGGCGACCTTGTCGCATCTGCCACGTACCAGTCACGGTCGGCTTAGGCAGGGTCGTGGCCAAGCGCGCTGGTCATGTGCCAACCACAGTCCGTTTTATCGGGTGCGGTGCCGCTGCTCACGCTCAAACCTGCGGCACGCATCGAGCCCGAGTTGCCCGTGTCTTGCCTCAGCCGGCGTTGGTTGGCATCTGACACGGTCGAGACGGATCAAGGCCGCTTCAGGCCGACCCGAGTTCGGAATTAGTGCCTGAGTCGCGATCTTGAGCGCGGAGGAGCTCGCGTATCCGGTCATCGTCCGTATGACGCTCCGGTAAGCCCGCCTGTTTCCGCACGCCCTGGCCGTCACGTGCCGGTGCGGCACATCCGTGCGTCTCAAGCGACCTGTTGACCGATGCGCGCCACCCCGTGTGCGGGAGCGTCACGCATCGGAGAAGCAGAGCGTCCGCGCGACCGTCTCGATGCCTCGGATGTGCCGGAGCGGCACGAGCCCGCCATCGAGGACCATCGAGGGCACCACCTGCGGCCTCTGAATGGCCGATGCGTGACGCTGCGGCACACCGACGCCCCAAAGCCCGCCAGGTCGAAGCGACGTCAGGCCGAACCGCTCCCGGCCAGGCGGCGGAGCACGGTCTGCAGCACACCGCCGTTGCGCACGTAGGTCACGTCGATCTCGCCGTCGAGGCGGGCGATCACGCGAAACGAGGTGTCGCGCCCGTCCTCGCCGTGAGCGACGACGCCCAGCTCCATGCGCGGCTTCAGGCCGTCGGAGATGCCGGCGATGTCGAACGTCTCGCGCCCGGTCAGCCCCAGCGACGCGGCTGACTCACCGGGCCGGTACTGGAGGGGCAGGATGCCCATCCCGACCAGGTTGGACCGATGGATCCGCTCGAACGTCTCCGCGATGACCGCACGCACGCCCTGCAGCATCGGCCCCTTGGCCGCCCAGTCGCGTGACGAGCCGGCGCCGTACTCCTTGCCGGCCAGGATGACGAGCGGGGTGCCGTCATCGGCATAGCGCATGGCCGCGTCGAAGATGCTCATCCGCTCGCCCGACGGCAGGTGCTCGGTGACGTTGCCCTCGGCATCCGGCGTCAGGGCGTTGCGCAGGCGGATGTTGGCGAACGTGCCGCGCATCATCACCTCGTGGTGCCCGCGTCGCGAGCCGTACGAGTTGAACTCGCGCGGCTCCACGCCATGTGCAGTGAGCCACTCCCCGGCCGGCGAGGTGCGGGCGATCGAGCCGGCCGGCGAGATATGGTCGGTGGTGACGCTGTCGCCCAGCACGGCCAGCGCGCGAGCGCCGCTGATGTCGTCCGGATCGGCCGGACCGTCTCCGAGGTTCTCGAAGAACGGCGGACGCGCGACGTACGTCGACTCGGGATCCCACGCGTACCGATCGCCGGGGGGCACCGGCAGGTTGCGCCACTGCTCATCGCCGTCGAAGACCGATGCATAGTTGCGCTTGAAGACGTCGCCGCTGACCGCCTCGAGCACCACCCTCGCGATCTCTTCCGCGCTGGGCCAGATGTCGGCCAGCATGACCGGCTTGCCGTCGGGGTCGGTGCCGATCGGTTCGGTGGTCATGTCGATGTCGATCCGCCCGGCCAGCGCGAACGCGACCACCAACGGCGGCGAGGCAAGGTAGCTGGCACGCGCCAGCGGGTGAATGCGACCCTCGAAGTTGCGGTTGCCGGAGAGGACGGCCACGCCCGCGATGTCGTTCCCTTCGATCGCCTCCGCGATCGGCTCCGCAAGGGGGCCCGAGTTGCCGATGCAGGTCGTGCAGCCGTAGCCGACCAGGTGGAAGCGCAGCGCCTCGAGTGGGTCCATCAGGTCGGCCGCGTTCAGGTAGTCGGTCACCGCACGCGAGCCCGGGGCGAGCGAGGTCTTCACCCAAGGCTTCGTTGCCAGGCCGCGCTGGAT
>JBOGSW010000241.1:0-1731 GCA_050695815.1 Candidatus Limnocylindria bacterium
ATCTTGAGCAGGGTCGACTTGCCGGCCCCGTTCGGACCGATGAGGGCCACCCGCTGGCCCCGCTCGAGGGTGAGGTCGAGGTCGCCGGCGTACACCACGTTGTCGCCGTAGCGCTTCTCGATGTCGGCCAGGGTGATGACCGTTCGGCCGCTGCGTGGCGGCTCGGGGAAGCGAAACTTCACCGACCTCGCGCGCCTGTTGGGAGAGGCCACGCGGACCAAGCGCTCCAGCGCCTTCACGCGCGACTGCACCTGGCGCGCCTTGGACGCCTTATAGCGGAACCGATCGATGAAGGCCTGAGTGTGCGCGATCTTGCGCTGCTGGTTCTTCGCCGCTGACTCGAGCTGGGCCATGCGCTCGGTGCGCTGCTCGACGAAGTCGGCATAGTCGCCGACGTATTCGGTGGCCCGGTTGTCGTGCAGCTCGAGCACGCGGTTGGCGACCTCGTTGATGAAGTCGCGGTCGTGGCTGACGAGCACGATCGCGCCGGCGTAGACCGCCAGGAAGCCGGTGAGCCACTCGACCGATGCCAGGTCCAGGTGGTTGGTCGGCTCGTCGAGCAGTAGCACGTCGGGGTTCTGCAGCAGGAGCCGGGCGAGGGCCACCCGCATCATCCAGCCTCCCGAGAATTCACCGATGTCGCGCGCGACGTCGGCATCGGCGAATCCGAGCCCGGCAAGGATGCGCCGCGCCTCCGCCTCCATCCCGTAGCCGCCCATGGCCTCGAACCGATGCTGCAGCCGGCCGTACTCGTCCATCAGCTCGTTGAGCTCTTCGTCGTCCTCCGCGTCGGACAGCTCCGCCTCGATGTGGCGCAAGCGTCGCGCGATACCGCTCGCCTCGCCGGCTCCCGCCAGCACCTCGGCCAGGACGCTGCGGCCCTTGCTCTCGGCCACCTCCTGGCGCAGGTAGCCGATGACGGTGTCCTTGGCTCGGCTGATGGTCCCGCTGTCGGGGTCCTGGTCGCCGGTGATGAGCTCGAGCAGCGTCGTCTTGCCCGCCCCGTTGGGACCGACCACCGCGATCCGACGCCCGGCGCTGATCAGCAGGCCCACGTCGCTGAAGATGTGCTGGGCGGCGTGGCTCTTCGACACCCCGCTGACGGTGACGAGGCTCATGTTGCGGAACGCTGTGCGCTGGTTGCGTCGGCTGAGGGGCTCACGCCGTCAATCCTACCTATCGGCGCCGACCCCATCGGACGCGGGGTTCGTGGTCGCCAGCGGACCCGGGTTCGTTGCCGGCGGACGGGGGTTCGTGGATCGGCGATCTATCGAGCTGGATTGGCATGAGGGGTTGTCCGTGTCGCGCATCCGCGATCTATGGGCGGCTGGGCGGCGTGAGGGTGCCCGCCGAGCACTCCCACGCCAGCGACCGACTGATAGACCGGCGCCCTGGCGCCCGGATCGCCATCGATGCCACGCTGCGTCGTTAGATCGCGCATCGGGCCGCGGAATGCCGGACTGGGCCACGGAACGCCGAAAGGGGCCGCGGAACGCCGAAAGGGGCCGCGAAATGCCGGACGGCGCCACTGAACGCCGAACCCGATGCCCCTTCAGTCGGCGATGAGGCGGGCGCCGGCGGTGTCGAAGCGAAGGCGGGTCGCGATCCCCGGCACGGCGGCCGCGTTCCAGGCCTTCTCCACGGCATGTGCGGTCGGGGGCGAGTCGCAGATGGCGAGCACGGCCGGTCCCGCGCCGGACAGGCAGGCGCCGGCCGCGCCGCGCTCGTAGG
>JBOGSW010000242.1:0-8318 GCA_050695815.1 Candidatus Limnocylindria bacterium
ATTGGAGGGTGACCCCGTCACCTACCGGGCCCCCGCCGATCGCCCCTGGCGCCTCGGTGACCTTCGAGATCACCGCCGCACCAAACGCCCGTTTCTCGTTCGCCTCCATGCTGATCTGCACCAACGACGGGTTCACCGGCGTGGACGCCATGAAGCTCCCGAACCAGATCGGGTCATCGGTCACCGTCCACGGCGCCGCCTACGATGCCGGTACCGAGGTCAACACCGAGGACTTCGCCGATATCGTGCCTCCCTGCCAGGGCCTGATCGGGGTCACCTCCGGTGAGCCCGGGACCGGGATGACCGATCCCGCCCTGTTCGAGGGTGACGTGATCCGGCACCACGCTGGCATCCAGGGCATCGCCGACCTCGTCCCGACCATCCACGGCTGGACGGATCCAGTTGTCGAGATCACGGTCGTCCGAGTTGGCTGACGCCGCATCGAGCCCCGCGAGGTGCCCCAGCACATGTGGCGGAGGCACCTCGCCGGGTCAGCAAGCTGACACGAGCCGATGCCTGCCGTGCGTCGGCCAGCGTTGACCGCCGCCGATGCCTTCACGGCGTGAAACGTGCGTCGGTAGCCGGCGAAACCTCAGGCCGGCTCCTCCCCGCGCACCGATGCGTGCCACGGGATGAGGATCCGCTCGAGGGCCACGATCGCCAGGTAGAAGGCGATGCCGGAGCTGGCCCCCAGGAAGATGGCCGCCCAGGTCACATCGAAGCGCAGCGCCGATGCCGACTGCACCACCACGCGGCCGATCACGTTCGATGCGCCGCCGAAATACTCGCCCACGATGGCGCCGATGAGGCTGAGGGTCGTGGCCAGCTTCAGCGCGGTGAGGAAGTAGGGAAGCGCGTTTGGCAGGCGCACCTTGCGCAGGATCTCCCACTCTGACGCCGCGTATGAGCGCATCAGCTCCAGTGCCGATGGCTCGACCTGGGTCAGGCCGCGCGTCACGTTGATCATCACCGGAAAGAAGACGAGGAGCGCGGCGATCATCATCTTCGAGAGCGGGTTGGTGACGCCGAACCAGGCGTTGAAGATCGGGGCGATGGCGATGATGGGGATGGCGTTGGCGGCGATCGCGAACGGCAGGACCGAGTCGCGGGCGCTCGCCCAGCGCGCGACGCTGAAGGCGACCACCAGCCCGGCCACCGTCCCGATGACGAGTCCGCCGACCGCCTCGAACAGCGTGGTGCGCGCCGCTTCGAACAGCGGCCAGCGTCCGGCGCCCCAATTCTCGATGAGGGCGGCCACGATGGTGGATGGCGGCGGCAGGATGAAGGCGCGGATCTCGAGCAGCCGGACCATGACCTCCCACAGCCCGATGCCGCCGGCGAAGACCGCGATCGCCGGGGCGTACCAGCGCAGGTTGCGGCCGATCCGCTCCATCCGTCCCGGAGTGGCAGCCGGAGGTGCGCCGACCGGTGGCGCGGCGGCCGTCATCCGATCCGGCCCTCCGCGGCCAGGCGCTCCTCCGAGGCGCCATCGCCATCGCCATCGCCGTCGCCGGCGCCGTCTCCGGCGCGAAGCGCCTCGCGCACCTCGGTGACGAGCTCGAAGTAGCGCCGGTCCTCGCGCGTCTCGTCGTTGCGGGGCTGCGGCAGCGGCACCTCGACGGCGCGTGTCACGCGCCCGGGCCGAGCGCTCATCACCACCACCCGGGTGGAGAGGAAGACGGCCTCCGGGATCGAGTGCGTGACGAACACGATCGTCGTGCCGGTCCGCTCCCATATGCGCAGCACCTCGGAGTTCATCCGCTCGCGGGTCATCTCGTCGAGCGCCCCGAAGGGCTCGTCCATGAGCAGGATCGCCGGCTGCAGAGCGAGCGCCCTGGCGATGGCGACGCGCTGCTGCATCCCGCCCGAGAGCTGGTAGGGGTGATGCTTCGCGAAGTCGCCAAGCTCGACCAGCTTCAGCATCTGGGCAGCGCGCTCATCGCGCTCGGATCGGTTCATCCCGAGCAGCTCGAGCGGCAGGCGCACGTTGTCCTCCACCGTGCGCCATTCGAACAGGACTGGCGCCTGGAAGACCATGCCGTACTCGCGGCCCAGGCGGGCGGCATGGGCCGGTTTCCCGTTCACCTCCACGCTCCCGGCGGTCGGCGCGGTCAGGTCGCCGATGAGCCGCAGCAGCGTGCTCTTTCCACAGCCGGACGGACCGATGAGGCTCACGAACTCGCCGCGGCCGATGGCGAGGTCGATCCCCGACAGGGCGGTCGTGACCGCCTGCCCGCCGGCGCTGAACTCCTTGTCGAGACCGGAGATCCGGACCACGGGTGCCTGCGCCTCGGTCATCGGTCCTTGCTCATGCGGCATCCGGTATGGCCCCGCGGCCGCGCAGCGCCAGGAGCTCCGCGCCGCGGATCAGGCTGAAGAAGACGATCCCCAGCACGGCGCAGGCAAGGATCGTGGCCCACAGCTTCTCCGGACCCGAGATGTACTGGTTGTTGAAGTTGATGATCGCCCGTCCCAGGCCGTCGGGGATGCCGCCGGGACCCTCGCCCACGATGGCGCCGACGATGCTGGCCGTCGCGCTGATCTTCAGCGCCGTGAAGAGGTACGGCAGCGAGGCGGGCATGCGCAGCTTCCAGAAGATGCTGCGCCGGCTGGCCGCGTACGAGCGCATCAGCTCCAGCGCGCGCGGGTCGGGCGAGCGCAGCCCGCGGATCATGGCGATCGTGACCGGGAAGAAGGTCAGGTACGTTGCGATGATCACGACGCTCATGACGCTCTGGCCGAAGGCGAACACGATCATCGGCGCCAACGCCACGATCGGGACGGTCTGGCTGGCGATCACGTACGGCACGAACGCCCGCTCGAGCAGCATCGAGTGCACGAAGGCGGCCGCCAGGCCGATGCCGATGATCGCCCCCGCCACGAAGCCGATCGCCGCTTCCCGCCACGTGTAGAGCGCCGCCCCGACCAGGAACTGGCCCAGCGACGCGTCCGAGCCGCGCTGCACCGGCGCCGCCAGCGCGCCGGCCACGTCCCACACGTGCGGCAGGAGCAGGTCCGAAGCGAACCAGATCTCGAGCGGCGGATTCCAGGTCCAGCCGTCGCCGCGCCAGGGGTCGCCGCCGATGAACTTGGCGCCCTCCCAGGCGACGAGGACGATCGCCGCGAAGCCGACGAAGGTGAGGAGACGCCGAAGCCAGCCGCGATCAGGCGACGGCGGCATCGGTGATATCGAGCGCCTTATCGATGATCGCGAACCCTTCGTCCATCTCGTCGGTGCTGATGATCAGGGGCGGGTTCGTGAAGAAGTAGTTCCAGCGCACCAGCGTGTAGAGGCCATCGTCGCGGAAGCGCCTGCCGAGCGCCGCCATCTCGTCTGAGGTGCCGTTGAAGGGCGCCATCGGCTCCATCGTCTCCCGGTTGCGCACGAGCTCGACGATCCCGAACAGGCCGATGCTGCGCGTGGCGCCCACGCTGGGATGCTTCGACGCCAGCTCCTGGTGGTGAGCCATCATCCGCTCGCCCATCGCTGCGGCGCGCTCGATGAGGTTCTCCTCCTCGTACACGTCGATCGTCGCCAGCGCCGTGGCGCATGCCAGCGGATGCGAGTTGTACGTCAGGCCGCCGTAGAAGACGTTGCTCTCGAAATGCTCAGCATACTTGCGGCGCATGCCGAGGGCGCCGAGCTGGACATAGGCGCTGGTCAGGCCCTTGGCCATGGTGATGAGGTCCGGCACAACGTCCCAGTGGTCGATGGCGAACCACTTCCCGGTACGGCCGAAGCCGGCCATCACCTCGTCGGCGATCATGAGGATCCCGTATCGGTCGCAGATCTCACGGACGCCCTTGATGTACCCGTCGGGCGGAACGAGGATGCCGTTCGTGCCGGTCACCGTCTCCAGGATGAAGGCCGCGATCGTGTTCGGCCCCTCCAGCTGGATCGTCTCCTCCAGGTTGGCGAGCGCGTTCGCGGCCGTGTCCCAGCCGCGCTGGATGCCGTGGTACGGATCCATCACGCGCACCACGCCGGGGATCCCGGGCTCGGCCGCCCAGCGGCGTGGGTCGCCGGTCAGGCTGATGGCACCGGCCGTGCCGCCGTGGTAGCTGCGGTAGCGGGCCAGGATCTTCTGCCGGCCGGTGACGAGTCGGGCCAGCTTGATGGCGTTCTCGTTGGCCTCGGCACCGCCGTTCGTGAAGAAGAAGGTGTCGATGTCGCCGGGCGTGAGCTCGGCCAGCTTTCGGCCCAGTCGGGCACGCGGCTCGGTGGCCATGAACGGGTTGGCGTAGGCGAGCGTCTCCGCCTGCTGCTGGATGGCCGCGACCACCTTCGGATGACCATGGCCGATGTTCGTGCACATCAGCTGCGAGTTGAAATCCAGGAAGCGCTTTCCCTCGGGCGTCCAGAAGTAGCAGCCCTTCGCACCCGCGACCGGGATCGGGTCCACCTTCGACTGCGCCGACCACTCGAAGAGCGTGTGTCGCTTCGTCAGGGCGACCATCTCGTCGCCGGTCATGCTGCCTCGCTCGGTCTCGATCGCCATGCGCTGTCCGTCATCCTCCGATGGTGCTCGCGGGGGTGCTCGCGGGGAAGTCCGATTACACCACACGTCGCAACCGCGGGCGTAGACTGGACCGATCATGACCGTCGCCACGCGTCGAGGGTCGCGCAGTCAGGCCTCGGAGGAGGCGGTGGCGGCGGCGCGCGTCGTGCTCGGGCTGACCATCGGCGTCGGCTTCATGGCCGCCGCGATGGGAGCCGCGACCGGTGACCCGATCTCGCTCGTCGTGGTGCCCACACTCGTGCTCGTCGCGTCCCTGGCCTTTGTCTCGAGGAGCGATCGGGCGGTGATGGTGGCCGGCATGGCCGGCGTCGCCGTCTGGCTCGTCCTCCTGCCGCAGGCGCACGCGGAGGCGATGTTGGCTCCACTGGCGATGATCGTCCTGTGCCTGGCCATCGCGCTGGGCCCGGATCGGCTGCTCGGATGGATCGGTCGCGACGTCCGTGGTCGTGCATCCGTGGAAGCGCCGCCGGACGACGGCTGGATCGAGGAGACCAGGCCGGACGCCTGAGGCCGGTCTCAGCTCCGCGCCGCGCAGCGCAGGATCGCCTCGACGCTGCGGTCGACATCGGTTTCGGTGGTGGACCAGTTGCTGACGCTGATGCGCATCGCCGCCATCCCGTGCCAGACCGTGCCGCCCATCCACGCGGTCCCATCCTCCTGGATCGCCGCGATGACGGCGTTGGTCCGAGCGTCGTCGCCGAAGCGGACGAGGACCTGGTTGAGCACGACGTCGTTCAGCACGTCGACGCCATCGGCATCGCGCAGCCCATCGGCGAAACGACGCGCGAGCGCGCAGCAGCGCTCGACCAGGGACTGCACGCCGCTGCGTCCCTGCGACCGAATCGCCGCATACAGCGCGAAGCCGCGCGCGCGACGCGAGCTGTCGAGCACGTACTCCCACGGCTCGCGCTCCTCGCTGCGAAGCATGTACGCCGCGGTGGTCGCCATCGCCGCACGGTGCGCCTGCGGGTCGCGCACCGCCACGAACCCGCAGTCGTAGCCGACGTTCAGCCACTTGTGGGCATCGGTCGACCAGGAGTCCGCGCGATCGACGCCCTCGACGAGGTGGCGGAGGCCGGGCGAGGTGGCGGCCCACAGGCCGAAGGCGCCGTCGACGTGAATCCACGCGTTGTCGCGCCCGGCCACCGCGTTGGCGATCGCGCCGATCGGATCGAACGCGCCGGTGTTCACGTTGCCGGCCTGCGTGCACACGATGAGGGGCCCGTCGGTACGGCCGATCGCATCGCGCGCTTCGTCGGCTCGCATCCCGCCCTGCGCGTCGGTGGCGACGCGAACCACGCGTTCGCGGCCGAGGCCCAGGTACTGCAGGGCGGTGAGGAGCGTTGCGTGCGCCTCCTCGCCGATCACGACGTTGAGATCCGGGGCCCCGTACAGGCCGTCGGCCTCCACGTCCCAGCCGGCGCGGGCAAGGACCGCGTGACGGGCGGCCGCCAGCCCGACGGCGTTGCCGAGCCCCGCGCCGGTCGGCAGCCCGAAGCTCGCGTCCGTCGGCAGTCCGAGCAGGTCGAGCATCCACTCCCCGGCCGCCTGCTCGGCGGCTGCCGCCGCGGGAGAGAGCGCGTGCCCCGCGGCGTTCTGATCCCACGCCGTCGTGAGCCAATCGACCGCGGCCGGCGCTGGCAGCGCGCCGCCGATCACGAACCCGAAGTAGCGCGGCCCGGCAGACCCGACGAGGCCGGGGTCGACCGCCGCGGCGAGCTGCTCGACGACGGCCGTCGCGCCGAGCCCGTGCTCCGGGAGGGGACCCTCGAGGCGAGCGCGAACCGCGGCGGCGTCCCCACGCGGGCCGACGTGACGCTCCGGAAGGTCCGCGAGATAGTCGAGCCCGAGCTCCGCCGCGCGACGCAGCGCCGCCTCGCGTTCGTTCATGGCCGCTTCGTGCATGGCCGCCATCCTACAGCCCGGCGATGAGGCCCCCGTCCACCGCGATGAGCTGTCCGGTGATGTAGGACGCGGGCTCCGAAGCGAGGAAGGCGACCAGCGCGCCGAGCTCGTCCGGCCGGCCGTAGCGTCCCGCGGGGATGGTGCCGAGATGCCCGCCGCGGACGGCGTCCTCGGTGGTGCCCTCGCGCTCGGCGCGACCCGAGTCGAGCTGCTGGATGCGCGGCGTGTCGATCCGGCCCGGCATGACCCCGTTGATGGTCACGCCCTCGGCAGCGATGGCCCGAGCGGTCGTCTTCAGCCAGGCGGCCAGCGCGGAGCGGCCGGCGTTCGAGTAGACCAGGTCGCCGATGGGCTGGCGCACCCCGCTCGAGAGGAGGCCGATGACGCGGCCCCAGCCGCGCTCGCGCATGCCGGGAAGCAGCCGCGTCGCGAGCTCGATCGGAGTGCTGGCCAACAGCTGCAGCGACCGGCTCCATCCCGCCGCGTCCGTGGCGGTCGGATCGACGGTCGGCGGACCACCGGCGTTGAGGACGACGATGTCGACGGCGCCGAGCCGCATGGCGGCCTCCGCGACCACGGCGGCGGCGCCCGCCGCGGCGGCATCGGCGGCGACGTGCACGACCTCGACGCCGTGCTCCGCGCGGAGGTCCTCCGCGGTCGTCGCCAGGCGCTCCTCCGAGCGCGACCAGATGAGCAGCCGGCATCCCTCCGCGGCGAGCGCATCGGCCGAGGCTCGGCCCAGGCCCGAGGTGGCGCCTCCCACGACTGCGGTGCGGCCGCGAAGCCCGAGCTCCATCGGTCAGGAAGTCGCCGGCGTGCCGGCGGCCCGTCGCCTGTGCAGAAGATGGACGACCAGGCCGGCGGCGGCGAAGGCGCACCCGACACCGATCCAGAGTGGCTCCGTGAAGAGCAGGCTGATCGCGGCCGCGGCGAAGAGGAGCCGTTCCAGCAATCGAGCGGGTCCGAGCAGCCACGCGCCGGTGACCACGGCGAGCGCCGAGACCGCGGCCGCGGTCGAGAGGCTGGCCACGATGATGGTCAGCAGGCTTCCCTCCAGCAGCAACCCCTCTCCGGCCGGTGCCAGCACGAACACGAACGGGACCAGGAAGGCCGGGAGCGTGTACTTCCAGGTCAGCCACATCGTCCGCAGCGGCTTCCCGCCGGTGATGGCGGAGGCGGCGAACGGCGAGAGGGCCGTGGGCGGCGAGACCTCGGAGAGCACGGCGTAGTAGAAGATGAACATGGCAGCAGCGAAGTCCGGGACGCCGAGCTGCTGCAGCGCAGGACCGATGATCACCCAGCTGATGATGAAGCTGGCCGTGACCGGCACGGCCAGGCCCAGCAGGATCACCGAGACCGCAGAGTAGATCGCCGTCAGCAGCAGGTTGCCGCCTGCCAACGCGACGATGATGTTCGCGAGCTTGAGGCCCAGGCCCGTCAGCGTCATGACGCCGACCACGATGCCGGCCGCGGCCATGACCGAGATCACCGGCAGGGCGCCCATGGCACCGGCCGCCAGCGCCTCGAATGTGCGCCGCGGCGTGAGCCAGGAGCGTCGCTCGAGGAAGCTGAGCGCGAATGCGACGGCCGTGGCGAGCACGACTGCCCGGAACGCTGTCATTCCCAACCACAGGAAGATCACGATCGCGATGAGCGAGCTGAAGTGATAGCCGAAGCGCAGGAGAAGGCGGCCGGCCGGTTCCGCCTTGATGTCGACGGCGTGCGTGCGATAGCGGCGGGCATCCATCTCGATGGCCAGGATGATGCCCAGGTAGTAGAGCAGGGTCGGGATGGTCGCCCAGATGAGGACCTCGAGATACGACACGCGGAGCAGCTCGGCGATGATGAACGCTGCCGCCCCCAGCGTCGGCGGCGAGAAGAGGGCACCGATGC
>JBOGSW010000243.1:0-11087 GCA_050695815.1 Candidatus Limnocylindria bacterium
GCCGCCAGGCCGCCGGCCAGGACGTACACCGCGAGGTCCAGGGCGTCGCGGTTCATGACGCCCGCCAGCACGGCGAGCGCGGCCGCGATCGTCGCGCCGGCCGAGCTTCCGAGCAGGATGCCGGTGAGGAGGACCGTGGCGGTGGTGGGCACCACGAACGCCCACAGGGTGCGGTCGGCGGCGACCCGGATCGCCACGGCGCTCACGATGAGGGCCAGGAAGAAGAGCAGCACCGATCGGTTGCGGTGCCAGATCTCGGGTGCGAAGCGCCACAGGTAGCCGACCAGGAGGCCTGCCATCAGGAGGGCCACCAGCGCGTTGCCGAAGACGGTCCCCGCCGCGACGCGCGGCCGCGTGAGCCCGAGCTCCTCCAGCTTCTCGATCTGCTCGACGTCGAGCACGCTGCCCTCGCGCACGATGATCTCGCCGGCGCTCACGGTCACCGGGACCGGCGGCACCTCGGCACGGGCCTGGTCGCGCAGCTGCTGGGTGCCCTGCTCGTCGATCACGACGTTGGGCTCGACGAACTCGGCGGCCAGCTCGCCCGCCAGGCCGCGCTCGGGGCCGGCCAGGTCGGTCGTGATGAGATCGCGAATGGCGGTGCGGACCTGGTCGATCTCGTCCTCGCGCACCGAGTCCGCGAGGGTCGTTCCGAGGGCCGCGCGAGCCGCCGGCAGGAGCGCGTCCTCCCAGAGCGGCAGCGTCATGTTGGCCACCAGGTCGCGGTACGGGGACGGCACCTCCGGAACATCCTCGGCAAGGCGGCTCTCGGCCTCGGCCGCACCGATCGTGCCCGAATCGAGCTGCTCGAGGATGCGGCTCACGCGTCGTCCGACGAGGTCGAATTCGGCGAGCTGGTCCTCCTGGTTGTCGGCCGGTGGCTCGACGACCTCGGTCAGCGGCTGGATCGCCTCGGCCGCCTCGTCGCGCGCCGCATCGGTCAGGCTCTCGGAGTCGAACCTCGCGTCGCGTGGCGCGCGGATGTCGCCCTCGGCAACCTGGCCCTCCGCCAGGTCCTCCTGCCCGAGCGTGATGTTGGCAGACAGGATGAGGAAGAGCGCCGCGGCCACGATGGCGCCGATGACGAGTGCCCGGACCACGGCGCTTCCACCTGGGCGACCGTCGAGCTCGGCGAGGGTGCGCGGGATGAACATCGGCTAGGTCCCGTCCTCCGCGAGGATGCGGCGCACGACGTCGCTAACGACCTTGCCGTCGGCACGGCCTTTCGTCTGCGGAGCCACTCGGCCCATCACGCGGCCCATGTCGCCGGGGGACGAGGCGCCGGTCTCGGCGATCGCGGCGCGCACCAGTGCCTCGATCTCGGCCTCGCCGAGCTGCTCGGGGAGAAACTCGGCCAGGATGGCGGCTTCCGCCTCCTCGGCGGCGGCGCGATCCTCGCGGCCGGCGTCCCGATACATGCCGATGCTCTCGCGCCGCTGCTTGACCTGTTTCGTCAGGACGTCGACGAGGTCCTCATCGGTCAGGTCGCGGCCGCGGGCGATGCGCAGGTTCTGGGCAGCGGCGATCGCCATGCGCAGTGTCTGGGTGCGCCGCTCGTCACGAGCGCGCATGGAGTCACGCATCGCGGACTCGATCCGCTGCTGCAGGGTCACGGCTGCGTCGGTCTCCGGCGTCATCGGTCTGGGTGGATCCTCCGCTGCGCCGAGATCGGTTCGGTTGGGGGCTGGCGTCTGGCGACTATGCGCGCGAGGTTGCCTTTCGCTTCTTGGCTTCCTTGCGCTTTCGCTTCACGCTGGGCTTCTCGTAATGCTCGCGGCGTCGTGCTTCAGCCAGGATCCCGGATTGCTGGATCTTCTTGTTGAAGCGACGCAGCGCGCTCTCGAACGTCTCGTTCTCGCCCACGCGAACTTCTGCCAAACGTCTCGCCTCCTTCCCGCTCCAGAGTCGTGCCGATGGTGTTGGGCGGCATGCGCCGCCGGGCACGTGAGCGGAGCGCAGACTACCAGCGGCGCCCCCGGTGGTCAATCGAGCTAGCCCGGCGGCCAGGACATCGGCCGGCCGCCGAGCAGGTGGAGATGGAGATGGAAGACGCTCTGGCCGGCCTCCGGCCCGACGTTCGTTACCACCCGATAGCCCTTCTCCAGTCCTTCGTCGTCGGCGACGCGACGCACGACGCCGAAGAGCTTCGCAAGCAGGTCGCCGTCGGCATCGGTCAGTGCGTGGGCGTCCTCGATGTGGTTCCGAGGGATGACGAGCACGTGCGTCGGGGCGCGCGGCGCGATGTCGCGGAAGGCGATCACGTCCTCGTCCTGGTACACGCGGTCGGACGGGATCTCGTCCGCCACGATCCTGCAGAAGAGGCAGTCAGGGTCTCGATCGGTCATTCTCGGAGCCTATGCGAAGTCGCCGGTCGCCGACAAGATGACCGCCGCGGCCGCGGGCGCAACGGTCTCGGAGCGAAGGATGCGTGGCCCGAGGCCGGCCAGCGTCGATCCCGCGCGGGTCGCGGCCTCCACCTCGCCATGGGTGAAGCCTCCTTCCGGACCGATGATGACGCTGGCCGGCGGCGTCAGCTGCGCCAGCTTCGCCAGCCCCGTGCCGGCATGCCGTTCGTAGAGCAGGACCGATCCCGAGGTCAGCGCCTGTGCGAGCGCCACCGGGGCCTCGACGGCCGGCACGATCCCGCGCTCCGACTGTTCGGCGGCCTCGCGGGCGATGGCCCGCAGCCGCTTGAGCTTGTGCCCGGAGATGTCGCGCGCCACGCACCGGGCGGCCACGACCAGCTGGAACCGATGCACGCCGACCTCCGTGGCGTGCTGGATCACCCGTTCCAGGCCGTCGCCCTTGAGGAGCGCCTGCACCATTGTCAACCGATGTCGGGGCTCGCCGCCGGCCAGGCGGCGCTCCTCGACCACGCAGGCGCCGGCGTCGAGGCGGCACAGGACCAGGGTGCCGTCATTCGGCAGCAGCGCGATTCGGTCGCCGTCACCGAGCCGCAGCACCGATCGCACCTGTCGCTCGATGCGTGCCGGGAGCACGAACCGATCGCCGGCCATCTCCTCGGCGGGGACGAAGAACCGATGCAACGTCACGTCGGCCGCCCGAGCACGAGGCTGACCCACTCGCCGTCGTCGCGACGGCCGTGGACGCCGAGGCCGCGTGCGGCCATCGCCGCGATCACCTCGTCCGCTCGCGGCTCGATGATCCCGCTGGCCAGCAGCGTTCCGCCGGTCGCCACGTGCGCCGCCAGCCGTGGCGCCAGCTCGACGAGCACCGCGGCCACGAGGTTGGTGAGCACGAGCGAGTAGGGCTCGCTCGCATCGGCCGGGAGCGTGCCCTCGCGCACATCGATCCGATCGGCGAGCGCGTTGCGATCGGCGTTGGAGCGCGTCGCCTCGACGGCCTGCGGGTCGGTGTCGATCGCCACGGCCCGGTCGGCGCCGAGCCGCAGCGCTGCGAGCGCCAGGATGCCCGACCCACAGCCGACATCGAGGACCCGGCCCGGCATCGGCTCGACGGCCTGGAGCAGCTCGAGGCAGCCGCGCGTGGTCGGGTGCAGGCCGGTCCCGAAGGCCATGCCGGGATCGAGCGTGATGGCGACCTCGCCGTCGCGCATCGGCTCATCCAGCCAGGACGGGACGATGACCACGCGGCCGATGCGCTGGGCGACGTAGTGCCGCTTCCAGGCATCGGTCCAGTCTGCGTCGTCGACCGTTCGGACCTGCAGGGACCCGACCGGGCGGAGGCCAAAGGCCTGGAGGTGCCAGAGTGCGCGTTCCGTCGATTCGACGGACGCATCGGCGGCGGGGTCGTCGGCCACGTGCGCGGTCACGACGAACGGCGCGGCCGGGTCGGCGCGGGCGGCAAGCTCGTCGTTCGGGTCGCGGATCAGGCGCGTCGGTCGCACGGCCGTTCCGTTCCCCACCCGTCCGAGGATCTCCGAAACGGCCTCCACGGCCTCGACGTCCGCCTCGACGCTCAGCTCGCGCCAGCGCATCGGTTCCCGGACAGCCGGCTCAGGTGAAGATGTCGCGCAACCGGTCGAACACCGATCCGCCGCCCCTGGGCAGGACCGCCGGCCCCGTCACGTCGCCCAGCTCGGCGAGGAGCTCGCGCTCGCGCTTCGACAGCTTCGTCGGCACGACCACGTTCACCAGCACGTGGAGGTCCCCGCGCCCCGCACCGCGCAGCCGGGGCACGCCCTTGCCGCGCAGCCGGATCTCGTGGCCGGACTGCGCGCCCGGGGGCACGTCAACATCTTCGGTGCCCTCGACCGTCGGGACGGAGAGCGTCGCGCCGAGCGCCGCCTGCGGGAAGGTGATCGGCAGCTCGTGGTAGAGCTCCGTCCCACGCCGAACGAGCTGCGGATGCTCGCGGACGTGGACCGCCACGTATAGGTCGCCGTTCGGGCCGCCGCGCGGCCCGGCCTCGCCCTGGCCTTCCATCGCGATTCGCTGCCCGTCGTCGATGCCGGCCGGAATCGCCACCTGCAGCGTTCTCTCCTCGCGGACGCGCCCGTCGCCGCCACACTCCGTGCACGGCGTGGCGATGATCCGGCCCTCGCCGTGGCACCGCTGGCAGGCGACGATGTTCACCATCTGCCCCAGGATCGTCTGTGCCACGCGCCGCTTCTCCCCGGTCCCGTTGCACTCGGGGCAGGTCTCCGGCTCCGACCCGGGCTCGCCGCCAGCGCCCTCGCAACGATGGCAGGTGACGAGGGTCGGGAAGCTGATCTCCTTCGTCAGCCCGAAGACCGCCTCGGCGAAGTCGATCGCCAGGTCGTAGCGCAGGTCGGCCCCGGCCACCACCCGCGTCCGCCGGCGCGCCCCGGCCGGCGAGCCACCGAAGAAGGCGTCGAAGATGTCGCCGAACGGTCCGAAGCCACCACCGAAGCCTTCGGACCCACCGGCTGCGGCGCCATCCACGCCGGCATGGCCGAACATGTCGTACGCGCTGCGACGCTGGCGGTCCGAGAGCACCCGGTACGCCTCGTTGACTTCCTTGAATCGCTGCTCGGCGCCGTCGGTGACGTCCACGTCAGGGTGGTGCTGCTGAGCCAGGCGCCGAAAGGCACGCTTGATCTCGGCCTCGTCGGCATGGCGCGGCACGCCGAGGATGTCGTAGTAGTCGCGTTTCACGGCCATCGCTGCCGGATCATACCAATTGGCACTCAACGTGTACGAGTGCCAGCGTTGTGGACAACTCAGCGGGCTTCTCCACGAGTGTTCAAGGAGCTTGTACACGCGCCGCCACCCACCCGAAGGATTCCTGCCACCTTTCGTCAGGATCGGGCGCTAGGATCGGCCCTGATGTCGGTCATCCAGATCTCGGGCGACCACGCCCGACGCTTCCTCGTCTCGCGCCATCTCCTCGCGCCGCCGCGCGCCCTCCCGGCGGAGCCGGAATCGGTCATGGAGGCGGTCGAGCGCCTGGGACTGCTCCAGTTCGACCCGCTCGAGGTGCCCGGAGCGCGCAACCACGATCTCGTCCTGCACGCGCGGATCGCCGGCTACCAGCGAGCCTGGTGCGAGGCATGGCTGTACGGGCCGGACCGCCGCCTGATCGAGCTCTACAACAAGAGCCTGAACATGGTGCCGATGCACGAGCTTCCCCACTACCGCATCACCTGGCAGCGCAACGGCCCCGAGATCGACAACGGGATCCTGAAGGAGCAGGCCGAGGTGGCCCAGGCCATCCTGCGACGCCTGAAGACCGATGCGCCCCTCTCCACCGCCGCCTTCAGCGAGCACGGCCACGCCGTCGACTGGTGGTGGGCGCCGACCCGAGCCTCCCGCGCCGTCATGGAGGCGCTCTTCGTGACCGGGCGCATCGGCATCAGCCGGCGCGATGGCAACCGCCGCTACTACGACCTCATCGAGCGGCTCGTGCCGGCCGAGCTCTTGAAGCTCAGGGAGTCGGAGGAGGATGCCATGACGCATCGGCTCCTGAGCCGATACCGGGCGGTCGGGCTCACGAGGCCGACCGGAACGCAGACCGAGGTGATGTACAGCGCCGGATCGGGGGTCGATCGCGTCCGCCGCACGGCGCGCCTGGTGGAGGACGGCGAGCTGCTGCCCGTCGAGGTCGACGGACTGAAGGGTCCGCACTACATCATCGCCGACGAGGAGCCGATCCTCGAGGGAACTGTCGATCCCGCCTCCCTGCCCGCGCCGTCGGTCGCCTTCCTGGCGCCGCTCGACCCGCTGATCTGGGACCGCCGGATGCTCCGCGAGCTGTGGGGCTTCGACTACCTGTGGGAGGTCTACGTCCCCGAGGCGAAACGGAAGTGGGGCTACTACGTCCTGCCCCTGCTGTACGGCGACAGGTTCGTCGGGCGGATCGAGCCGCGCCTCGACCGCAAGGCCAGGACGTTGAACATCCTCGGCATCTGGTTCGAGCCCGATGCCGCGCCGATGGAGGACCCACGCTTCATCGGCGCCCTGCGCGAGGCGATCGAGGCGTACCGGTCATTCGTCGGCGCGACGAAGGTCGTCTGGCCGCGCACCCGCCCCGGACGTGACCTCGCCGGAGCCCTGCGACGCACGTCGGCCGCGTGATCGATCGACCTCATTCGGTGCGCGTGATCAGCCAGATGTGGCCGAATGGATCACGAAACTTGGCCGATTGGACCGCCATGTCCCGGTCGGTCGGCGCGCGGATCTCCGTGGCGCCGGCGGCGATGGCGCGGTCGAAGAGGCCGGCGACGTCATCGGTCTCGATGTCCAGGTAGACCGGCGTGCCGCCGATGCGCGCCGGAGCGTGGATGTTCTCGTAGGTGACGTGCTCGTCACCGATGAAGATCGCCGAGTCGCCGATGCGGAGCTCGGCATGCGCGATCCGCCCGGCGCCACCGGACCAGCGCGTGATCTCCTCGGCGCCGAAGACCTCGCGGTACCAGTCGATGGCCGCCGCCGCGCCATCGATGATCAGATACGGGGTCACGCGCATCGGTCAGTCCGCGAAGTCGACGATGATGGGGGCGTGGTCCGAGGGGATGCCTGGGTAGGTCGATGGCTTGCGCGCCTCCCGATCACGCTCGGCGGCCACGGCCCGAGCGGCGAGCGGCGCGGAGGCATAGACGTGGTCGATCCGCATGCCGAAGTTCTTGTGGAAGTGCCCGGCACGATAGTCCCACCACGTGAAGTAGCCCGGATCGGGGTTGAACGTGCGCACGACGTCGACCATCCCCCATTCCCGTAGCTTGGCCACCGCCGCTCGCTCACGCGGCGAGACGTGAGTGCCACCGTGGGCGGCCATCGGATCCCAGACGTCGATGTCCTCGGGCGCCACGTTGTAGTCGCCGCAGATGGCGAGCTCGGTGGACGGATCGCTGTCATCCAACCAGACCGATAGCCGCGCCAGCCACTCGAGCTTCTCCAGGTAGAACTCCGAACCGACCACCCGGCCGTTGGGGACGTAGATCGAGGCGACGCGCAGAGGCCCGCAGGTGGCGGCCAGGAAGCGGCCACCGTCATCGGTCCAGCCGTCGGGTGTGGGGATCCCGGTCACGACGTCCGCGATGCCGATGCGCGACGCGATCGCGACCCCGTTCCATCGGCCCGGTCCGTGGTGGACCAGCTCGTAGCCGAGGGCGCTGAAGTCCATGAGCGGCGCCTGCGCGTCGGTGAGCTTCGTCTCCTGGAGGCACAGCACGTCGGGCTCGTGGCGCTCGGTCCAGGCCAGCACCCGCTCCAGGCGGGTCTTGAGCGAGTTGACGTTCCAGGTCGCGAGTCGCATCGGTCCGAGTGTAGCCCCGCGCGCCGCCTATACTCGGTCCTGCCCGAGCCAGGACAACCGAAGTGGAGGAAGGGTGATGATCCAGGGATTCAAGGACTTCATCATGCGAGGCAACGTCGTCGACCTGGCGGTCGCCCTCGTGCTGGGCCTCGCGTTCGCAGCCGTCGTCAGCTCCTTCGTGGCGGACATCCTCACGCCGCTGACCGGATTGCTCGGCGTGCCGGACTTCTCGGAGGTGGCGACCACCCTTCCGAGTGGCGCGACCATCAACTGGGGCCTCTTCATCAACGCCCTGATCGCGTTCATCATCGTCGCGCTGGCCGTGTACCTCTTCGTCATCGTGCCGATGAACCGCCTCAAGGCCAAGGAAGACCCCTCGACCAAGGCCTGCACCGAGTGCACCTCGGAGATTCCGCTCGCGGCGAAGCGCTGCCCGATGTGCACGGCACCGCAGATTGCGGCCACCTGACGCGGACGAACCGCGCCCAGACGCACGAAGACCGGCCCTGGCGGGGCCGGTCTTCTGCGTGAGTACGGCCGATTGGCCTGGTTCGTCAGCGATCGCCGCCGAACATGCTTCCGACCTTGTCCATCGGGGAGCCGGAGCCCTCGCCTGACCCGGAGATGACGCCGTCGATCTGGCCGGCGATCGGATCGGGCAGCTTCTCCTTCAGGAAGCCGACGACGGTGTCGATGGCGCTCTTCGCCTGGCCCTCGTCGATGTTCGCCTTGTCCTGAACCATCCTGATGAGCTGATCCATCAGTTCCTCCTGAGTTGCCTCCAGGGCCACGCGTTCGCGGGGCCTCTTGACGGCCAGAGGCCGCAAGGTCCGTACCACGATCGCGCGCCCAGGGTTAGCTGATCGCGATGGGAAGCGTCAGACCTCTTTGTACTCGCCCTCGATCGTCTCGCCCTCTTCCTCGCCGGTCGCCTCGCCGCCCGCGGCGCCGCCGTCGGGGCCCGCGTCGCCATCGGTCCCGTTGCCGTCGCCGGCAGCACCGCTGGCCTCGTAGGCCTTCGTCCCGAGCCGCTGGAGCACCTCGGCAAGCTGGGCCTTGGTCGAGTCCACGACGCCGGTGTCGTCGCCCTTCAGGGCCTCCTTCACCGACTCGATGCGGGCGTTGACCTCCGCCTTCTCCTCGTCCGACAGCTTGTCGTCGAGGTCCTTGAGCAGCCGCTCGCCCTGGTAGACGAGCGCATCGGCCTCGTTGCGCGACTCGGTCGCCGCACGCTTGGCACGGTCCTCCTCGGCATGCTCGGCCGCGTCGCGGACCATCTTGTCGACGTCATCCTTGGCGAGCATCGAGGACGCGGTGATCGTGACCTTCTGCTCCTTGTTCGTGGCCTTGTCCTTGGCGGCCACGTTGAGGATGCCGTTCGCATCAATGTCGAAGGTGACCTCGATCTGCGGCACGCCGCGCGGCGCCGGCGGAATGCCGTCGAGCCGGAAGGTCGCAAGCTTCTTGTTGTCGGTCGCCATCTCGCGCTCGCCCTGGAGCACGACGATGTCGACCGATGGCTGGTTGTCCGATGCCGTCGAGAAGATCTGCGTGTGCGACGTCGGGATCGTGGTGTTGCGGTTGATCATCTTCGTGGCCACGCCGCCCATCGTCTCGATGCCGAGGCTCAGCGGAGTGACGTCGAGGAGGAGGACGTCCTTCACCTCGCCCCCAAGGACCCCGGCCTGGATCGCGGCGCCGACCGCCACCACCTCGTCGGGGTTGACGCCCTTGTGCGGCTCCTTGCCGCCGAACATCTTCTTGACCGCCTCGACCACCGACGGCATGCGGGTCATGCCGCCGACGAGGATCACCTCGTCGATGTCGGAGGCCTGCATCGAGGCATCGGCCAGCGCCTTCTTCACCGGGTCGGCCGTGCGGTTGACGAGGTCGGCGACGAGATCCTCGAGCTTCGCTCTGGTGAGCGGCACGACGAGGTGCTTCGGCCCGGACGCATCGGCGCTGATGAAGGGCAGGTTGATCTCGGTCGAGGTCGTGCTCGACAGCTCGATCTTCGCCTTCTCCGCCGCCTCCTTGAGGCGCTGCAGGGCGATCCGATCCTGCGAGAGGTCGATCCCCTGGTCCTTGCGGAACTCCTCGATCAGCCACTCGATCACGCGCTGGTCGAAGTCGTCACCGCCGAGGTGGGTGTCGCCGTTCGTCGAGCGAACCTCGAAGACGCCCTCGGACAGCTCGAGGATGCTGATGTCGAACGTGCCGCCGCCCAGGTCGTAGACGGCGATCTTCTCGTCCTTCTGCCTGTCGAGCCCGTAGGCCAGGGCCGATGCGGTGGGCTCGTTCACGAGCCGCTTCACATCCAGCCCGGCGATCCGCCCGGCGTCCTTGGTCGCCTGGCGCTGGGTGTCGTCGAAGTAGGCTGGGACGGTGATGACCGCCTCGGTGACCTTCTCGCCCAGGTAGGCCTCGGCATCGGCCTTCAGCTTCTGGAGGATCATGGCGCTGATCTCCGGCGGCGTGAAGGACTTGCCGTTGGCCAGGGTGACGACCACGCCATCGGACTTGGGGTCCTTGGCGACCTGGTAGGGCACCAGGTCCTTGCTGCGCTGGACCTCGGGATCCTCGAAGCGACGCCCCATGAAGCGCTTGATGCTGAACACCGTGTTCTCCGGGTTGGTGATCGCCTGGCGCTTGGCCACCTGGCCCACCAGCCGCTCCCCGCTCTTGGCGAAGCCGACCACCGATGGGGTGATGCGGCCGCCCTCCGCGTTGGTGATGACCTGGGGCTCGCCGCCCTCCATGACGGCCACGACCGAGTTGGTCGTGCCCAGGTCGATTCCGATGATCTTGCCCATTGGTCGTCAGCTCTCCTTCGGGTTGTTCGCGACTCGGACGAGGCTCGGCCGGAGAACCCGGTCATGCAGCCGATAGCCGCGCTGCACCTCGCCGATCACCTGGTTGTCGGGATGTTCGGCGGTCTCCTCGTGGACGACCGCCTCGTGTAGTTGTGGATCAAAGGGCCGGCCGATCGCTTCGATCGGCGTCACGCCTTCGGACTCGAGCACGTTGCGCAGTTTGCGATCCACCAGGCGCAGCCCTTCGAGCCATGACTCGTGAGCGTCCTCCGGCACGCTCTCGAGGGCTCGATCGAAGTCGTCGAGCACTCCGAGCAACTTGCCGATGAGGACCGCTGTGCTGAACTGCGACTGTGCGGCGCGCTCTTCATCGGTCCGTCGCCTGAAGTTCGCGAAGTCGGCGGCGGAGCGCTGCCAGTTGGACAGGTTCTGTTCGGCTCGGGCGGTCGCCTGCTCGAGCTCGCGCTCGAGGGCCTCGATCCGCTCTGCCAGCTCGATCCGCGAGGGCGTCTTGACCGATTCGATCCGCTCCTCTGCTCGGGTCTTCACTCGCTGCCGGGCGCCGCCGTTGGTGGG
>JBOGSW010000244.1:0-3135 GCA_050695815.1 Candidatus Limnocylindria bacterium
TCTTGATCCGGTCCAGGAAGCCGCCGGTGCCCGAGTAGATCGCCGCCACCTGGTTCTCGATCGCCCAGGGGTCGCGCTCGTCCTGGTTGAGCGCCTCGACCAGCCGGGCGCCACGGTTGAGCGTGGCCTGAGTGTCTGCGTCGAGATCGGAGCCGAACTGCGCGAACGCCTCGAGCTCGCGGTACTGGGACAGCTCGAGGCGCAGCTTGCCGGCCACCTTGCGCATCGGCTGGGTCTGGGCTGAGCCACCCACGCGCGAGACCGAGATGCCGACGTTGATCGCCGGGCGCACCCCCGAGCGGAACAGGTCGGACTGCAGGAAGATCTGCCCGTCCGTGATCGAGATGACGTTGGTCGGGATGTAGGCCGACACGTCGCCCGCCTGCGTCTCGATGATCGGAAGCGCGGTGAGCGAGCCACCGCCCAGATCGTCGTTGAGCTTCACCGCGCGCTCGAGCAGGCGCGAGTGCAGGTAGAAGACGTCGCCCGGGTAGGCCTCGCGGCCGGGCGGGCGGCGCAGCAGCAGCGACATCTGGCGGTAGGCGTACGCGTGCTTTGTCAGGTCGTCGTAGATCGCCAGCGCGTGCCTGCCGTTGTAGAGGAAGTGCTCGCCCATCGCGCAGCCGGCGTACGGGGCGAGGAACTTGATCGGCGCCGCCTCGTCGGCCGGGGCGGCCACGATGATCGTGTGGTCGAGCGCGCCGGCTTCCTCGAGCTGGCGGGCGACGTCCACCACGGTGGACATGCGCTGGCCGATCGCCACGTAGACGCAGACCAGGTCCTTGCCCTTGTTGTTGATGATCGCGTCGATGCAGATCGACGTCTTGCCGGTCTGGCGGTCGCCGATGATCAGCTCGCGCTGGCCGCGGCCGACGTTCGTCATCGCGTCGATCGGCTTGATGCCGGTCATCATCGGCTCCTTGACCGGCTGGCGGGAGACCACGCCAGGGGCCTTGAACTCCGCCGGGCGGGTCTGGCTCGTGTTCACGTCGCCCTTGCCGTCGAGCGGCTCGCCGAGCGGGTTGACGATGCGCCCCAGCAGCTCGTCGCCCACCGGCACCTCGAGCAGGCGACCGGTGCGCTTGACCTGGTCGCCCTCCTCGATCTCGTCCCAGTCGCCGAACAGCACGGCGCCGACGTTGTCGGACTCGAGGTTGAGCGCGAGCCCGGTCACGTCGTGGGGCAGCTCGAGCAGCTCCATCGACATGCAGTTGTCGAGGCCGTGAACGCGCGAGATGCCGTCGGCCACGGACAGCACCGTGCCCACCTCGGACAGGTCGGCGCCGCCGTCCTCGAGGCCCTGGATGCGGTCCTTGAGGATGCTGGTGATCTCGTCTGGCTTGATCTGCATTGGTCTCCTTAGGCCGCGCGGACGACCTGCTTGCGTAGCTGTTCGAGTCGGTTGCGCACGGTGGCGTCGAGCACCATGTTGCCCACGCGCACCTGGAGCCCCCCGAGCACGTCGGGATCGATGGTCGAATTGAGGTCCACCCGGCGGCCCGTCTGCTCCTCGATCCGCTGGCCGATGCTCTGGACCAGCTCCTCGTCGAGCTCGACCGCGGCGGTCACCGTCACCGGCAGGAGCTGGTTCTCCTCGGTCCAGAGCGAATCGAAGCCGCGCCGGATGCGGAAGAGCGCCGGCATGCGGTGGCGCTCGGCCAGCAGCTCCAGGAAGTTGACGGTGCGCTCGTCGGCGTCGCTCACGATGCGCGAGACGCCCTGCTTCTTCTCCTCGCTGGAGAAGTAGGGCGAGAACAGGAAGACCTGCAGGTTGCGGTCCTCGTCGAGGGCGTCTGCGAACTCGCCCAGCTCGTCGTGGACGCGGTCCAGCACGTCGTGCTCCCTTGCGACCTCGAACAGCGCGCGGGCGTAGACCTCAGCGATCTCTTCCATTGCCCTCCCGGCCGCTCAGCGCGGAGAAGTCCACCTCGCTGAGGGCGTCCTCGATCAGGCGCCGGTGGTCGTCCGGCGTGAGCGACTTGCGCGTGACCTTCTCCGTGGCGACCACCGTGAGGTTGGCCACCTCCTTGCGGATCTCGTCGAGCGCGCGGCGCGTCTCGGCCTCGATGTCGCGCCGGGTCGCGGCCAGCAGCTCCTCGCGCTGCTGGGTGGCGTCGGCCTTGGCCTGGTCGGCGAGCGAGTCGGCCGCCTTGCGGGCGCGTGACGTGATGTCCTCGGCCTGCTCGCGCGCCTCGCGCAGGCGGGCGCGGTACTCCTCGAGCAGCTCGTCGGCCTCGCGCTTGGTCCGCTCGGCGTGGTCGATCGACTCCTCGATGGCCCGACGCCGGCGGTCGAGCGCCTCCGCGATGCGGGGGAAGGCGAGCTTGTTCAGCAGGAAGAGCGTGGCTCCGAAGGCGAGCAGGGTCCAGATCATCAACCCGACGTTGGGGCTGACGAGGAAGCTGCCGCCTCCCTCCTCCTCCCCGCCTCCGCCTGACTCCTGCGCGAAGAGGAGGAAGCTGCCGATGTCGCCGACGAGCTCCATGGCCTAGAGGAAGAAGGCGATCAGGCCGAAGATGAACGCGTAGAAGACGATCGCCTCGGTGAGAGCGAATCCGAGCCACTGGATGCTCGTGATCTCCTCGCGCATCTCGGGCTGCCTGGTGACCGACTCGATCACCTTGCCGAAGATGTAGCCGACGCCGATGCCGGGGCCGATCGTGCCCAGCCCGGCGCCGACGCCGAGGGCGATCGACTTGAGGCCGTCGACGGTTCCCTGAGCGATGGGCAGCAGTTCCACTGGTTCCTCCTTAGTGGCCTCCGGCGCTTGCCTCGCCGAAGTAGATGGATGTGAGCGTGGCGAAGATGAAGGCCTGCAGCGTGGCGATCAGGCCGACCTCGAAGATGAAGAAGGCGATCGCGATCGGCAGGGTGATCCAGCCGAGCGCGGCCAGGCCGAGCAGCACGGCGAGCCCGCCGCCCATGAACAGGATCAGCAGGTGGCCGGCCAGGATGTTGGCGAACAATCGCACCGAGAGCGAGATCAGCCGCACGAAGTGCGAGATCACCTCGATGACGAAGATCGGGATGCGCGCCGGGCCCTCGACGCCAGCGGGCACCCACGTCGCGAAGTAGCCCCTGACGCCGTGGGTGCGGACACCCTCGACGTGGTAGCCGATCCACACGATCAGCGTC
>JBOGSW010000245.1:0-6635 GCA_050695815.1 Candidatus Limnocylindria bacterium
ACCGTTCCAACAGCGGGAATCACCGCTGAGCGGCGATATGCGCGAACAACGGCCCGGCAATGATTGCCAGCGTTGCCGGACCGGCTTCCGTTCATCATCCGCGCCGCTCACCGGCGGCCACGGTGAAGGAGCGCCAGAATTGGCCGATCCGAACGGCCTCGTTCGCGGATAGCGCCGCTCAGCGGCGCCGGCTCGCCGTGCGCGGTGGTCGCCTCTACTCCCCGATCAGCGACGCCTCGCGGTGCGACGAAGGCACCTCGGCGCCGTCGAGCCAGCGCAGGACGTAGTACTCGGTGTCGATGGCGGCATCGGCCAGGTCCTCGGGAAGGTCGAGGAGCCAGCCGAGGTCCTGGCGCTGCGTCTTGTGGCAGTCCATGCTGCCCCGCTTCTGGCCGAGGAACCCTGAGACGTCGATGCGCGTGGTCACCTCGGCCTCGGGGCGACCGAACTCCATGGCGTCGCCCTCCACGGCCTCCTCCGCGGCCTCCTCCGCGGCCTCCTCCGCGGCCTCCTCCGCAGCCTCGTCGAAGTCCCACGGCAGGTCGATCCCCCGATCCTTCATCTGCGTCATGAGCTCGAACCAGCGCTCGCGCACGAACGCGATTTCGTGGAAGCGGGAGACGGCCCACGCCTCGCCCTGCGAAACGAGGTACGCCTCACGAGCGATTCGGGCGGCGTTGATGTGGTCGGGATGGCCGTAGTTGCCGTTCTCGTCGTAGCTGACGATCACCGACGGCCTCGCCTCCTTCACGATCCCCACAAGGCGCCGCGAAGCCTCCGCCACGTCCGACTGCCAGAAGGAGTCGGGGTGATCGTTGGCATCGGTTCCGATCATCCCCGAGTCGCGGTAGCCGAGCAGGTGGTGATGAATGGCGTCGCCACCCAGGGCCGAAACCGAGCAGGCGAGCTCGTCGGCGCGGATCTGCGCCAGCCGGGGCCGCGCCTCCTCCGGGTCGAGCGTGGGATCGTGGATCTCGCCCTCGGCGCCATCGGTGCAGGTCACGAGGTCGACTCGGACCCCCTCGGCCACGAGGCGGGCCATGGTGCCGCCGGTGCCCATCGACTCGTCATCGGGATGGGCGTGCACGAAGAGCACGCCGCCTTCAGCTTGCATGGACCGATGCCTCCCTCAACTCGGATGGACCGATGGTAGCGAGCGCGCGCCGCGCATCGCGCTCACCGATGGTCACGGCTCGATCGATCGCTCCGAACTGGAGCGCGTTCATCCAGCGCAGGCGCGGCACGATGAGCAGGTCGGGTGGCTCGACAACAACCGGATCCGCCCAGCGAGCGGTGAGAAGCCCGAGGTAGCGCCGCGCGGTGAGCCGCTCGGCCGTCGACCCGACCCCGAGCCTGGCGCTGGCGGCGCGCAGCACCCGCGAACCGATGCGACCGGCGAGGAACCCCGGCTTCGGAATGTCGGCCAGGACCCCGACCACCGGCAGCTCCGGCTCCCAGGCGCGTGCCTGGCTGACGGGGATGCCCTCCCACGGGCCGGCATCGCACCACACCCCGTCGGCGTCCCGGCGCGGCGGGAAGAAGAGCGGGACCGCGATGCTGATCTCGAGCGCGTCGACGAGCGAGCCGGAGGTGATGAGGCGCGGCCGCCCGGCGACGAGATCGTAGGCCGTGATGCCCAGCGGCATCGGGAAGTCCTCGATGCGCGGGTCACCGAGCTCGCGGGCCATCGCCTCGAGCGCCGGACGCGGGTCGAATAGGGCGAGGCGTCCACGCTTCCGCATGAGCCGATGGACCGATAGACGTCGCGCCGCCTCCTCCATCTCGTCCGCGGTGCGTCCGGCGGCCATGCCGGCACCGATGATGGCGCCCATGCTGGTGCCGACGATGCGTCGCGGCCTCAGGCCGCGCTCCTCGAGCGCTCGCGCAACGCCGATATGTGCCCAGCCGCGCGCGCCGCCACCGCCCAGCGCAAGGGTGAAGCCGCGCGCCAGGTTCATCGGTCCTGTGCGTGCTCCGTGCATTCGCAGAGCTCCCGCAGCTTGTGGTACGTGAAGAGGCCGGTGTCGTGCCCATCGGCCCAGATCGGCGCCAGTGCGTATCGGCCGATCCAGCGCACCTCCTGCATGGTGGTCTGGCGCTCGTCGAAGGCGGTCTCGAGCGTCACCACGCCGGGCAGGCTGCCCTCTCCCGCACACAGCGCGCAGGGGCACGCCCGTCGCAGGGCGAGCCACGACCACTCACCGAGATGTCCATCGTCCCAACGGATCCGCATGAGGCGTGCCGTCTCGTCGAGCTCGACGCCGATCGGATTCACGATCTCACGCATCGGCGTCCGCCCAATTCGGCATGCTTCCCAGCCACTCCGCGCCGAACGCGGCTCCGGTCGTGGTCAGCCGCTTCGGGGCCTCGCCGTCGACCCGGTCCCAGAGGAAGAGGTCCTGCAGGACTCCACCGTTCGGGGCAGTGTGGCCGAGCGTGAAGACGAGGCCCCGCCCGTCCGGGGACCATCGGGCGTGGCTGACGAGGCCCGTCGCGGTCGTGCTGGCGGTCGTCTCGCCCGCTTCGTCGACCGTGGCGATCGTGGTCGTGCCGCCGTCCACGCTGAGCGTCACCCGCGCCTCGCCGTCCGGACTCCACAGGAGCGGCACGGCGCCTGATACCTCGGTCGGTTCGCCGCCCGCCGGCGGGAACTCCCAGGCACCGCCCCCGAGCACCCAGAGCCGAAGCACGTCGTCCTCCATCCAGAAGAGGCGGACCGGTCCACCGTCATCGCTCGCCTGCGCCTCTTCCAGCTGCGATTCTTCGACGAGGTCCGGTCGCGGGTACGTGGCGCTGCCCACCTCGCGGGTGTCGCCGGTGGCGAACTCGATGGCGAGCACCGTCGCGACGTCGTTGGCGCCGTCCTGCGTGACGCGGACCGCGTAGACCGTGTCCGCAGCGTTGCCGAAGGTCGCCGTCGTGATGCCTTCTCCGAGGGTCTGCTTGGCGGTACCAGGGTCGATGGACACGAGCACGTCGGCGAGCTGGCCGACCCCGACCGACCCATCGGGCGCCCACGCGAAGCGACGCACGTCCAGGTTCGGGTCCTGCGCAAGGACCGATGGCTCCTCCCGGCTGGTGAAATCGCGCCGGAGCAGGTAGATCGGCGCAAGGGCGGCGCTGCGCCCCTGGTAGACCATCTCGAGTGCGCCGAACTGGGGCGGCGGCGGGGTTGCGCTGGGTGCCGGCGTGCTGGATGGTGCCGCGCTCGTCGTGGGAGCGACGCTCGGCTCTGGCGTCCGGCTCGGTTCCGGTGAGCCAGATGGGCCGCCCGCCAGGACGGCGTCCGATGGGCTCGGAACGACCCCGCCCAGCGATGCATCGCCGGCGAAGATGAGCGCCAGGAGCACGATCACCATCCCCGCCAGCAGCAGGATCACGCCGATCAGCCACGGGACCGCCTGCTCGACCGTCGACGTGCTGCCCTCGGCGTCGAGCTCGGCCTCGTCGTCGACCTCGCGGTCCCGGTCGGCGAGACTGGTTCGCACGTCACCCCGTGCCGGCGCCAGCTCGCGCGGCGGGACGGCCGGCGTCGGAGCCCAGTCGGTGGGCAGGACCTGGGTCGACTCGGCCTTCTCCGACCAGGCGTCATCATCGGCGGCCGCCGGTTCCGGCTCCGGCTCGGGCTCGGGCATCGGTTCGGGCTCGGGCTCGGGCATCGGTTCGGGCTCGGGCTCGGGCATCGGTTCGGGCTCGGGCTCGGGCTCGGGCTCTGGCATCGGCTCGGGCTCGGGCTCGGGCTCGGGCTCGGGCTCTGGCTCGGGCTCAGGGATCGGCTCAGCCAGCCAGTCGGGCAGGCTGTCGGTGCGCCAGGGCGAGGGACGCGTCTCGGGTGCGGGCTCGGGCGCCGACTCAGGAGGCAGCGGCGCCTGCACCTGGTCGGCGGCAACCCACGGGTCCGGCTCAGCATCGGTGGATGGCGGCTCGGCGACTGGCTCGAGGATCGGTTCGGGCTCCATGGCGGGCACGGGCTCGGGAGCGATCTCCGCGGGCGCTTCGGCCGCCGTCGGCTCGGCGTGCGGGTCAGGCTCGTCGGTCCACGACTCGGCCCACGGGTCGCTCGAAGGCGCCGGAGGCTCGTCGGTCAGGTACTCGTCGGGCGCGGCGGGCGACGGCCACACGTCCCAGGCGGGAGCCGGCTCGCGCGGGCGCTCGGCCCACGGATCACTCGCCGACCAGGGATCCTCCTCCTGGCGAGGCGGCTCAGCCGTGCTCCGATCCTCCGCCGGCCAGTCGTCATCGGAGTCCTGGTTTGGCCGCCGGTCCCATGGTCCGCTCATGCGCGAACGCCGCTGGGTACTCGGCTCACGCCGGCATCATACCGAAGGCCGCCGTCAACGGTCCCGATCACGGCAGGCGCCGTCCTGCCGAGCAGGCGAGCGAATGCGCCGGACAACGGGACGTGAGCGGCCATCGGCGAAGGCTACCGCACGCTGGAAGAGACCGCCGACTGGCCCACCGGTCGGCTCGGGCCTTGCGCGGCCCATGGATCGGGCACTGGGATGCGCGAGGGTCGACATCCGGGGCTCGACGGTTGTGTGTGGCGATCTATCGACCGATTCTGACGTGGACGCGTTGCTGGGCGGCCCTGGATCGATGTATCGACCATGCAGAGGCGCGGGACCCCCTCGCGGGCACCTTCACGCCAGCCAGCCGCCGATAGATCGCGAATCCGCGACATGGAAGATGCCCGGCGACAACTTCGTGCGATAGATCGTCCGGGCGCAAGAACCCCGTGGTGCCCGATACGTCGGCGCGCCAGGCGGACCACTGCCCCGCTCAGGTCCCCTCGAGCACGCGGCCGTCGCGCAGGATTCTCGTCCACAGCTCGTGAACGCGATCGACGTGCATGCCGGCGCGCTCGTAGAGACGCGTGGCGCCGGTGAGCGATTCGGCGTCGACACCGAGCGCGACACTGCGGCGGCCCTGCCGGTGGAACTCGACGAACGAGTGACGCAGGAGCGCCTCGCCCAAACCTCGACCGCGCCAGGCGCGCCGCACGCCCAGCGTGCCGACCCAGCCCATCTCGAGGTAGCGCGCGCAGAGCGAGGTCCCGGCGATCGCGTCGCCGTCCATCGCCAGGAACCAGAGGCGTGGGTCGAAGGTCTCGCCCTGGGTGCGCTTGACCCACTCCTCGAATGGGGCCGGGACGTGGCCCCAGTGATCCGCGAAGGCCTCCTCGCTCGCCTGCCAGGTGGCGCGCTCGTCCTGGCCGGGCCGGAATGTCCGGACGGTGATGCCGGTCGGGAACGCCGGCGCGCCCGGCGGCTTCTCTCCCATCTCGATCTTCATGCGCCAGAAGCGACGGGCGGCGCCATAGCCGCGTGCGGCGACGAACGCCCGAACGCCCTCCTCCCGGGCGTTGACCCAGGCCCGCGCGGTGACGCGTGTCCCCTCCGGCGCGCGCTCCACCAGCTCCGCGGCTCGCGCTTCGCCCAGGTCGGCCAGTCGTGAGCCGATCCCCCGCCGACGCCAGTCGGGATGCACCGTGACCCAGACCTCGAGGTGGACCCCGCGATCGCGGCTCACCTCGGCGGCGGCGACGACGGAGCCGCCGCCATCGGTCAGGATCCAGTGGTCGTTCGCCAGGTCCTGCTGGCGCCAGAAGTCGCGCGTCTCGTCGAGATCGGTGTCGGGCTCGCCGAACTCGACGAGGTCGCTGGCGACGTAGAGCTCGACCACCGCCTCGAGGTCATCGAGGGTGGGAGCGCGCAGGGCAAGGCCGAGGCCGGCCAAGGGATCCATCCGTCCGCGTGCTCAGGCGGTCAGTCGGAGGCGGCCCACATGATGAAACCGACGGTGAAGACGCCCCAGACGAGGCCGATGAATGCCGCCGTCCCCTCCGGGCCCTCGCCGCCGACCGTTGGAAAGACCGTGTTGATGGCCCCGAGGCCGAGCGCCATGTAGCCAATCCAGAGGACGGTGACGACCGCAGCGATGATGCCGCGCCTGTTTCGATCTCGAACCATGCTCCTCCGATCCTAGCAGACCGGTTCAGGGGGTCGCTGCGAGGCGGGCACGCTTCGGCACGCGATGGAAGAGGCCCTGGTCGGCGCGGCCCTCGAGCATGCGCAGCTTGGCGGCCGCCACGAGCCCGATCGTCACCTGGTGCCCATCCTGGGCGCCGCCGTCCGCGCGACGCAGGGTCATGGTGCCGATGTGCTCGGCAACGTCCACCACCTCGAAGACGTGCCCGGGGCGCACGCCGTTCTCCTGGAGGAAGGTGAGCAGGCGGGCGTCCTCCTCAGCCTCCTCGGTGACGCGCAGGATCGTCACGTCGCCGCCGGCGGCCGCCTTCGAGAGCGGCAGGCCGTCCGGGCGCTCCGGGGTACGGCCGTCACGGGGGATCGGGTTCCCGTGCGGGCAGGTCGGCGGCCGGCCCAGCAGCTCGTCGATCTTGTCGGTGACGCGGTCGCTGAACGCGTGCTGAAGGTGGTGAGCCTCTTCATCGGCCTCGGCCCAGCCAAGGCCGATCACCTCGGTCAGGAGCCACTCGGAGAGCGCATGACGGCGGAAGGTGCGCTCGGCGGCGGTGCGCCCGTCATCGGTCAGGTTCAGCTGGCGCGTGTCGGCTTCGACCGTCAGCAGGCCCTCGCGCACGAGCCGGGTGACCATCTCGCTCACGGTGGCGGCGC
>JBOGSW010000246.1:0-13345 GCA_050695815.1 Candidatus Limnocylindria bacterium
CGGCCACGCCGACCGACCCATCGGCCGGGATCGTGCTGATGACAGACGGGGCCGCATCCGCCGGCGGACCGGCGCAGAGGTTGAGCGGGGAGGCGCTGTTGCGCGGCCCGGGCGTGCCCTCGGTGAAGTCGGCCGCATTGTCATCGGTGTCCTGGCAGCCGTCCTCGTTGCGAAGCGCGGCCGTGGTGTTCGACAGGCCCGGGGCAGCACCGGTCCCTTCGAAGAAGTTCGCGGAGCCATACCCGACGAGATCAACGATCCGCGCCAGGGCCGCGGCGTCGCAGGCCGACGAACCACCGTTGCAGCCGAGGGACGCGCTGTCCGTCACCAGCGCCACCTTGCCCGACGTGCCCGACATGTTGATGGGGGTCGGGTCCGCGATGTCGGGCGTCGGCGGCGGCGATCCCGTGGCGCCGCCGGTTGCGCCCTGGACGAGCAGGTATCCGCCGGCGGGGATCGTGCCCGTCAGCTCGGTCAACTGGCCGGAGTTCGCTCCGAAGCTGCCGCTCCCCGTGGCGCTCGCGTACTGGACCGACCAGCCCGCCACCGAGACCGCCGCATCGGATCTGTTGAAAAGCTCGACGAAATCGTGGGTGAGGGCGGCATCGCTGTTGCCGCCGCCGCCATAGACCTGGCTGATCACGACCTGCGACGGTCCAGCCGGGGCCACCACCGTCAGCTCGATCGGCGCCGTGGAGGAGCGTCCCTGGGCGTCGGCGATCGTGGCAGTGATGACCTTGTCGCCGGGCGTCGTGGCTGCCGCCACGGTGGCGGCGAGCGTGAACGTGACGCCGTCGGTCGAGGTGAAGGCGACGTCGGCCGCGCCACCGATCGGGCCGAGGTCGGCCGTGACGGTGATACCGGTGGACGGATCGCTCCCCGGCGTCACGACCACGGTGAGATTGACCGCATCACCCGCGGTGACCGTCGCAGGATCGGCACTGCCGATGCCTGTCGGTCCCGTCGTCTGGACGTGATCGCCGATGAAAGTGAAGGTGTTCTGCGCGAACGCATCCCACTCGTCGGCTGGATCGAAGGCATCGGCGCCGTTCGTGTCGCCGGCCTGGATGTTCGCCTTGCGGACGAGGGTATGTTCCTTCGTGGTGGTCGGCTCGGAACCCCAGAAGTCACCGGGGTCGGAGCCCACCTGGCCGATGACGTCGACCGCGTCGGTGCCCCTGCGGAGCACGATGGCGTCGTCGCCGTTGAAGTTCGCGACCTCACTGCTGACGAGGTCGGTGACCGCCTGGATCGCAAAGTCGGCGTCCAAATGCGCCACCACGAACACCTCGCCGCTGGCCAGGGATCCGCTCAGCGTGACCGACTTGGAGACGTCCGGCGAGCCGTTCGAGTAGAGCTCGACGCTGTAGGCGGACAGGTCGATGGACGCACCGGTGCCGTTGTAGATCTCGAGCGCCTTGTTGAAGCTCGAACCCTCGATGTACTCGCTGAAGAAGAGGTCCGTTGGTGCCGCGCGGGCCGGCGCGGGGACGACGAAGGGCACGATCGCGCCCATGACCATGGCGAGTGAGAGGAGCAATGCGAAACCGCGCGGCATCGGCATCGGTACGGACGAGGGCACGAATGAGCCTCCAGCTGATGCGGTTCCCGGTCGGCATCGGCGACGGGCGAGTCTGAAGTTGTGGACGTTCAGCATAGGCCGAGACGAGCCAACGACAATGGCCACTTCGGTAATGGACCGATGAACGATTCGCGGCATCACTACCCGACCGGACCCGACCGGACCGTGCGCAAACCGCCTAGAAGAGGTCCTTGAACGCTCGGTGGAGGAAGGCCGCCATCTGGCCGCGCGTCACGACGCTGCTCGGGCAGAACCGGTCCGGGCCGCAGCCGCGCGTCACGTCCGCCTGGGCCACCCGGTTGATGTCCGCCTCGTGCTGGCTCGCGTCGTCGTCACCGAAGTGGTCCACCGTCGTGGTGGGCAGCTTCAGCGCACGGGCCAGGAAGCTGGCCATCTGCTCGCGCGGCACCACGTCATTCGGGCAGAACACCCGCGGCCCGCATCCGCCGGTGATCCCGGCCGCCGCCAGGCGGTTGATCGGTCCTTCGTGGGTCGTGCCGTCGTCGTCGTCGAAGAAGTCGACCGATGTCGCCGACAGGTTCATGGCCCGCGACAGGAAGCTGGCCATCTGCCCGCGCGTCACGTTGGCGTTCGGGCAGAAGAGCGGCGGATCGACCGAGCAGCCGCCCGTGATCTCGTTGCGGTACAGCCACGCGATGTCGCCCTTGAAGATCGAGCCGCCGATGTCGGTGAACGGCACCGGCTCGGGCTCGGGCGGCGCCGCGGCGTTCACCTTCACCGAGACCGAGTCGCTGGCGGTCCCGTCCATCACGTCCGCCGTCAGCGACGCGTCGATCTCGAACGTGCCGACGCCCTTGCCGAGCGCCTTGTAGGCGATCGTCTGCGATCCGCCCTCCGGCGGTGAGGTGCGGACGTACCAATCGTTGCCAGGAGTGGCGGGCGGCGCGCTCTCGGTCGCCGCGCTCGAGCCGTCCCGGTTCTCGGCACCAATCGTCAGGCCGGCTGCCGGATCCGCGCCCTCGATGACGTCGTACGCGAACGAGATTTCCTCGGTCGCGCCGGTCGGGATCCAGATCTGGAACGTGTTGGTGACGCTCCCTGCGCTCGAGAAGGTCGGCACATCCTCCCACTCGATGATCACGTAGTGCTGGGAACCGACGGTCCCCTGGGCGACGTAGATCTCTCCGCCGTCAGCGGGATTGAGGTCTGTCCAGTACGGTGCGAGGACGTTGTTCGGACGTGCCGGATCTGGCACGTCCTGCGGGGTGGCGACGATGTCCTCCACCTCGCCACCGCCCACGACCGCGTAGCCGTTCGAGACCACACCGATGGTGCTGTAGACCTCGCCGCCGTATTTGAAGGGGGTGACCGAGAAGTTCACCATCGTCTCGTCACCGACATCCTCGACCGCTTTGACTCCCTCAGCCGCGAGCGACAGGTACCCCCCGGGATCGGACACCAGGTCCTCGATCATCGGTGCGATCGCCGGCGCGAGCGTCCCGGTCCAGGTGAATCCGTTCCCGCTCTTGACGCCGGGGGCGCCGACGTCAGTGATCTCCAGCTGGTTCGTTGCGGACGCTGTGGTCCCCACCTCGAGGTCGACCTCCGCAGTGGCCGATGCGAAGTTCGTGGCCGTCACGGTGCAGCTTGACGCGGCCCCCTTGAAGATGGTGGACGGAGCGCACGAGTGGTCGAGCGTGACCGATGCCTCCGTCTTGTTGAAGGCGACAGGTAGAACCGCATCGGTTCCCGAGCCCACAACGTCGAGCGCGATCTGGCCGAAGTGCCAGCCATCGGCGAGACCGGTCCCGTCGATGCTGATCTCGATCTCGGCAGTGGCTTCGGCCGCAACCGTGAGATTCGACGGCGTGACGGTGATCGAGCCCGAGGGCCCGCTGGCGGAGACATCGATCGTCTGTGCCGTGCCGCTGACGTTCTTCAGGGTGCGGCTGGTCGACAGCGCGCCGGGCATCGGGTCCGCGAACACGCTCGGCAGGTTCAGGCGCAGCCGGCCCATTGGATCGGCCGCGCTGGCGGTGTAGTCGGCAGCGTCGACGTCGAAGGTCACCGTCGGCGAGATCGCGCGATCGGCCCGAATCGAGCCGGCACCGCGGTCGAAGGGATCGGCCGGGGTGCTGCCATCCTCCTTGACCACCGCCTGCAGCGACGATGTCATCAGCGCCGATTTGATCTGGCCGGGCGTCCAGGTCGGGTGAGCCGCCTTCACGAGTGCCGATACGCCGGCGGCGTGCGGGCTCGCCATCGACGTGCCCTGGATGGCCTGGTAGAGCTCACCGGGCAGCCCGGTGCCCTCTCCCGCCGGCTCGGGCGTGTTGCCGGCCAGGATCTGGACGCCCGGCGCGGTGACGTCGGGCTTGAGGAAATCGCCCAGTGGGCCGCGCGACGAGAAGCCCGCCATCACGTCACCGGGCACCGGGGTCGCGGTGCCGCCATCCCACGAAGCCTGGGCGTCCGCGTTGGCGTCGAGGTAATCGAGAAGGGCCTCTCCATCGGCCACGTCGATGTGAACGGTGGGGATGAAATGGTTGTCCGTGTTGAGCCCGGTTCCGTTCGCGGGATCCAGGTTGTAGAGGATCATGCCGGCGGCGCCGCTGGGCTCGACGTGCCTGCTCTTGTCGACGCGGGCGATGACACCTCGCTCGCACGCGACGATCAGCCCGGGGGCTGAGGCTGCCGGGAGATCGGTCTGGCACAGCGGGTCGTCGTAGCCGGGCACATCCTCTGCCAGGATCACATCGGCGGGCGGGGAGACGCCATCGGTCACGGTCGCTCCTACCAGATCGAGGGGGCCGCCGGTCGAGGTGAGGTTGACATGGGTCAGGAAGTGGCGATCGGAGGTGGATGCGCCGACCGTGTTCGTCCACGGGCCGGCATGATCGGCCGTCCCGGCACCGGGGCCGGAGTTGCCGGCCGATGTATTGACGAGGATGCCGGCCGCATAGGCGTCCAGGAAGGCGAGCTCGACCGGATCGGTGTAGGCATCGGCACCGCCGGAGATCGAGAAGTTGATGACGTCGACGCCGTCGAGGATGGCCTGCTGAACCGCCGCGATCGAGTCGGACGGGAAGCAGCCCTCGGCGAGGCACACGCGATACGCGATCACGTGGGCGCCGGGGGCGATGCCGCTGATCGGCCCGCGGTCGACGCCGAGCAGCTCGGCCACTTCCACGTGACTGCCCGCCGCGGTGGTGGCGGTGTGGGTGCCATGGCCGTTCGCGTCGCGCGCCGAGCACTCACCGGTGGTGTTGTTGCAGAACTCGCCGGGGATCGCGTCCTTCAGCGCCATGTATGTGTCGGTGAAGGCATAGGCGCCGATGAGCTTGTCGTTGCACGCGAACGCGTCGCCGATCTGCGGATCGGTGCCGTCGCCGAACTCGCAGGCGAACGTGCCGCCAGGATGATCGATCCCGTTGTCGACCAGCGACGGGTGCTCGGGCCAGATGCCCGAGTCGATGACGCCGACGATGACGCCTTCACCCGCCGTCGTCGAATCGCTGATCTCGTCCCAGGCCTCGGTTGCGCCGATGAAGTCCGGCGTCGCATCCGTCTGGAGCTGCTCGAGCGAGTCCTGCTGGACTGCCACGACACCATCGACCTCGAGCAGGGCGCCGATCCGGTTGGCCGGCACCACCGCGCTCACCCCACCGTAGGCGACGTGGAACGAGTTGAGCACGGTCGATTGCGGGACGGCGGCCTCGATCGCCGCACGCGCGGCGGCGTCCCTGTCATCGAGGTGCCGGACATAGGCGTCCACGGCGGCCTCGTTCTGCGCCAGCGGGACTCCGGTCACCTCCGGGCTCGTCGCGGCAAGGCCCTCGACGCCGCCCGCATACGACGCAACCGCGTCGAAGTCGAGCTTGATCAGGACCGATACCGGCGTGGTGTCGTTCCGGCCCAGGAGCGCCGGGTCGGTCTGTGCCATCTGTCCGCTGGCCGACTTGGGTGCGTGGATCGGCTCGCCGGCCTGCTCGATGCCGCTCACGCTGGCACCGGCCTCGAGCTCGGAGCGGTCGGTCCCGTCCACGGCGACTGCCGATCCCATCGTGGTGAGGAGCAGCGAGAGGCTCACGAGCATGGCCGCGGTCATTCGCGATTGGCGTCGATGCACGGAGCGCTTCCCTCCCTATGTCGCCCCGGTGACACGGCGCCGGCGGCACCTGGCGCGTGATGCGCAGGACCCGATCCTAGCAGCGTGCGTCGGCCGTGGCGATCCCCTGCCAAGCGCGCGAGGAACCGATCCTGCACACTGAGCGTCCAGTCGGAGAACTCCGGAGAAACCGATGCGCTTCATTCCGATCCTCGCCATCGCCCTCCTCGCCACCGCCTGCGCTGCCGGCGGCGCCGACCCGAGCGACACGCCCGACACGAGCACGCCGCCCGTCGAGCCGGCGCCGAGCCCGAGCGCCTCGCCATCGCTGGCGCCCGAATCCGCGCAGCCATCGCTCGAGTCCGCGGTGCCGGACGGCGATCGGATCACCGGCATCCTGGGGGCCGATTCGGTCGAGGGTGGCTGCGGCTACATCCAGGCCGATGACGGCACCCGCTACGAGATCCTCTATCCCGATGGCTGGCAGCTCACGCTCTCGCCGCTCCAGCTCACCGCGCCCGACGGCGAGGTGGTCGCACGCGCCGGGGACGAGGTGACCGTCATCGGGAGCGAGGCCACCGACATGGGCTCGATCTGCCAGATCGGACCGATCTTCAGGGCCACCAGCGTCGAGACGTGATCCGCGCCATCGTCCTGGCCACGCTCATGCTGACCGCGTGCGCAGCGCCCGGTGCGACCGGTCCAGCGGCGACCAGTCCGCAGGCGACCGGCGCTGCCTCGACGAACGCGGCCGAGTCTCCGTCGCCGTCCCAGCCCCCGGTGAACATCCCGAGCGTTGGACCCCAGAGCCCATCGGCCCCGGCGGTCATCGGCGATCCCCCGCCGTCCGGAGGCGATCTCGACGCGCTGGTGGCCGAGGTCATGCGCGACGCGGAGGAGCGGACGGGAGTGCCCGCGTCGGAGATCGTGGTCGTGTCCGCCGAGGCAGTGACCTGGAGCGACGGGTCGCTGGGTTGTCCGCAGCCCGGGCAGGTGTACACGCAGGCACTGGTGCCCGGCTATCGCGTCATCCTGGACGTGGAGGGCGAGGAGCTGTCCTACCACGCTGACGATCGCGGCAACTATCGCGCCTGCGACAACCCGCAACCACCAATCGAGACCGGCGTCGACCGCTGAGCAGGAGAGGAGCCCCCGCCGGCGGACCGGCGGGGGCTCATCGGTTCATGGGAGGTTCCGACTGTCTATGGCCGATCGATCGTCACCGCTGGTGATGTCCATGTCTCCCAATGATCCGGGTTTGTCGGATCGCCGAGTGCCTTGAGCGCCTTGAGCTCGATGAGGTACGTGCCATCCGGCACGACCTTCGTCTTGCCCCTGCCGCTCGCGCTGTGGGGCCGCGTGCCGTCCCAGCTGAAGGCAAAGAAGCTCGACTCTGTCGAGTTTCGACCGACAAGCTCCAGGTCCACGAACGAGTTGAAGACCGGGTGAATCGGCTTGCCGGTCCCGGCATCGATCACCGAGAGCTCCAGCGACTGGACCTGGTGGTCGAGGTGCACGAGGAAGTACGGCACGTCGGGTATGGCCCCGGACGTGTCGAGCGTGAATGTGCCGCCGTTTGGCAGCAGATCCCAATTGCCACCGGACGTGCAATCGAGGCCACGCAGGATCCCGCACTCGGTCAGGCGGCCGACCTGCGGCAGATCGGCTCCCGCGCCGGTCACCGCCTGGATCGACTGGTAGTCACCCTTGAATCCGGCATACGGGACGCTCAGCGTCTCGGTCTCGCTGGTGAAGTAGAGATATCCACCATAGAGGGCCGGGGCAGGGATGCCGGCTCCCGCCGCGATCGTCACGTTCACCGTCGCGGAGCCGCCGGCGGGCACCGTCACGCTCGGTGCGCTGAAGGTCACCTGGTCGGGCTCCCACCAGAAGCCGAACGCGAATGCCGACGCCAGCGGCGTCGAGATGGCCGCCTCGGTCGAGAGCTCGTAGGTGACCGCCTCCGATCCATCGTTCGCGATGGTCAGCGTGGTGGTCGTGCTCGGCGCCTCGCCCAATGCAATCTCGCTCGGCGTCACGTTCGTCGTGGCAAGGATGGCGTCGTCGACGTCGAGCATCCCGGCACCCTGCCGGAACGTGTGATCGAGGAGCTGGTTGGCCGGACCCAGCGACCAGAGCTTGGGATCGGCGCTGTTCTGGAACGCCGTCTTGATGTCAGCCTGCGTGGCGCCCGGATGCGCCTCGAGATAGAGCGCGGCACCGCCCGCCACGTGCGGCGAGGCCATCGACGTGCCGCTGATGATCTGGTAACCGCCCAGCTCCAGCGGATACGTCGAGCGGATGAGACCGCCCGGCGCGCCGATATTCGGCTTGAAGCTGAGATCCGGCGCCAGGCCGTACGAGCTGAACGAGCTGATCAGCCCACCGGTCGGGTTGACGGCATTGACCCGGACATCGGTCCAGGTGACCGTCGCTCCCGGCAGCTGGCTCTTGATGTGGTCGCCATCGGCCAGCGAGATGCCGATGCCGAAGACGCCGCGATCCGTCACGCCGCCGCCGGCGAACAGGCCCGTCACGTTGTTGGCGATGATGACGCCCACCGCGCCGGCATCCACCGCCCGCTGGTACTTGCCCTCGAAGGTGCAATCACCGCGATCGATCAGCGCCACCAGTCCGTCGGGATCGGCCAGGTACTCATCGGCGACCGGAACGTCCGGCGACTCGACCGGGCAGCCACGCCCGACGTACGCAATCTCGGGGGACGTGCCGCTGGTGGGCGGCGCCTGGGTTGTCGCGAGCGGCAGATACGGGACCTGCTGCTCGCTCGGGTTCACGTTGAAGGTCAGCGCGCTGATGTGGCTGTTGTCGAAGGCCGCAACGCCGATCACCTTCTCGCCGTTGCCAGGAGGGCCGGTGCTGAACAGGCCGTTTGCGCCGGCGTTCCCGATCGATGCGACCACGATCATGCCGCGATCGACGAGGCTGTTCGCCGCGATGGCGGTCGGATACTGCGGCCATTCGAAGGACGAACCGATGCTCATGTTGAGCACGTCCATCCCATCGGCAAGGGCGAGCTCCATGGCCGCGGCCATGATGTCGGCCGTGGTCGACCCGTCGCAGCCGAAGACGCGATACGCGCCGAACGTCACGCCGGGGGCGACACCGGTCACCTCGCCGCTGGCTCCGACGATGCCGGAGACGTGCGTCCCATGGCCCTGGCAGTCGTCCGGATCCGGGTCGGGCACCGGGATCGGGCTGTAGTCAGGCGAGCTCGGATCGGCATTGTAGGCATCGCCCACGAAGTCCCATCCGGTTGCGACCCGGCAGCCAGGTCCGAAGCAGCCACCCAGGTCGGGGTGGTCGTAGTCGATGCCGGTGTCCATCACCGCCACCTTGACGCCCTTGCCGGTGAAGCCCAGCTCGGACTGCGCGATGTCGGCGCCGGTCATCGTCAGGGCGGTCGCCAGCTCGGGGCTGATCTCCGTCGTCGGGTCGAGCTCGAAGCTCACGACCGGCCAGATTGCCTTGACGGCGGGGATTCGTTGAAGCGTGCTCAGCTGGCCGTCGTCGAGCGTGATCGAGAGGCCGTTGAAGAGCGCGTCATAGGAGAAGCGCTCGTCATACGCCAGCCCGCTCTGGCGGGCCTGCGCGCGAAAGGCGTCATGTTCCTTCTTCAGCTGGCCCGGTGCGGTGCCCTTCGCCCGGGGTGGGCTCGAGAGCTCGACGAACCACGTGTTCGCCAGCTCGTTGATTGCCTGGTCCTGTGCGACAGGCGGCGCCTGGACCGGCGCGACCTCGCCTCCATCGATCGCGGCGATCGGCCATGCCATACCGAACGTCAGCGCGAGCGAAGCGAGCAGCGCCACCAGGCGGGGAGTGGTCGGTCTCAAGTCCCAATCCTCCAAGGGTGCCGGGACATGAAGATCTCCTCACCGAGAGCGAGGAGCTGCGAGCCGCAGGACCCAGCGCGGCGGCGTGCTCGGTTCGCCGAGTAGCTGAGCCGGTGGTCCCGGGTCAATGCGAAGTGTACTCCGCTGATTCCACGGCGCACCGGAGCGCGTTGTCACATAGCTTGGCCGTTGATCAATCGAGCGATCAGTCGAGTCAACACCAATGCGCAGGCTTCGTCGCGATCGCGCGCGGGCACGAATTCAGTGAAGACGGCGCCCGCCAGGCGCGGACCGATCCCGGCCACGAGATCGAACGCCTCGGTGTAGCTCAGCCCGCCCGGCGCCAACGCGGAGACCGCCGGAAAGACCGACGGGTCCAGCCCATCACAGTCGAATGAGAGAAAGACCGATGCGTCCGCCGGCAGCTCTCCCAGCAGCCACGGGACGCCGCGCTCGCGGAGCTCGCGCGCCGTGACGAGCAGGTTTCCGGCGGCGCGGGCGTCGTCCACGTCGGAGGCGCGCGCGGAGCCCACGCCCCGCAGCCCGACCTGCATGATCCGCTCGACGTGCCCCATCTCAGACGCGCGGCGCATCGGCGACGAATAGCCCTCGCGCACGCCGTCCACCTCGTCGCGGAAGTCGATGTGCGCGTCGACCTGCAGGACGGTGATCGGTCCGTGGTCCGCGTAGGCGCGCAGGATCGGGATCGGCACGGAATCGTCGCCGCCGATGCAGACCGGGATCGCCCCTCGCTCCAGGATGTGGCGGACGGCCTCCGTCGTGCGTCGCGCGTTACCGGGGCCATCGGCCGCATGGCCGGGAACGTCGCCGGCGTCGACGAGTGGCCGCAGGCGCATCGGTCCATCGGTGTCGAAGTCCCAGTGATCCCGGAAGCGAGCGTGGCGCTGCGATTGATGGCGGACCGCCGTGGGGGCTTCCGCGCAGCCTGTGGTCGCGCCGGCACGTGGATACAGCCAGCCATGCGGGACACCGAGGATGGCGACATGGGTGTCGAGCTGCGTCAGATCGGTCTGGACCGGTGCTCCGAGAAATCCGGCCTCGGGATCATTCGTTCGCACGTGCGGAGCGTAACAGCGGCGCGGCCCTGCCTCGCGGTCAGCTCCTGTCGGCCCGCCTCGCCGACGGTCTATCGTCGTCAAGGTGTCGCAGAGCCGATCCTGCGGCGCGGATCCGCGATCTATCGGCGGCTGGCTGGCGTGAGGGTGCCTGTGAGGCGCCTCCACGCCGTGCCGCAAGGGATACATCGGCGCAGAGGCGCCCGGATCGGTGCTCATGACAGGATCGATCGATAGATCGCCGATGCGGGCCCAGGCCATGGCCTACGTGGGGGTTCCGGCGCAGGCGCGGCAGCGACCGACGAGCGTCACGTGGCCGATGTCGATCTCGAAGCCATCGGTCATCCGGAGCGCCGTCGCCACGGCGTCGGCCGATGCCGCATGGATCTCCCAGGTGGCGCCGCATTCGGCGCAGTGGAGGTGGCCGTGGTCCTGCGCGGGAAGGACGTGATACTCCTCGCGACCGTTGGCATCGTGGCCGTGACGGACCAGCCCCAGCTGCTCGAGCACGTCGAGGGTGCGGTAGACGGTCGACGGGATCGTGGAGGGTTCGCGGGCTCGGCAGCGGTCGACGATGTCCGCACCGGTGACGTGGCCGTCGGCCGCCGCGAGCACCTCGATCACCGCGCGCCGCTGCGTCGTCCAGCGCAGCCCGCGCTGGCGCAGGCGGTCACCGACGGTGTCCCACGGTGCGGAAAGTGAACGCATCGGCATCGCAGGCGATAGTGTATGCTGCATCGCGCTATTGCAAGCGGTTGCAATAGCTCACGCCGTCGGAGGTCCGATGACACAGCTTCTCGCGTTGGCCGGTTTTGGGTTCCTGCTGGGCATGCGCCACGCCACCGATGCCGACCACGTGATCGCGGTGACGACGATCCTGAACCGCAGCCGCCGCTTCGCGCATACGACCCTGATCGGTGCGCTCTGGGGTCTCGGCCACACGATCACGGTCGTCATCGTCGGCGTGCTCATCATCGTGTTCAACGTCGTGATCCCCCCTCCCCTCGGCCTAGCCATGGAGTTCGCGGTGGCCATCATGCTCATCGCGCTGGGGGTCCTGAACCTTACGGGCGGCCTGCGCTCGTTCACCGAGCGGTTCACTCCCCCTGCGCCGATGCACGGGCATCCCCACGAGCACGCCCACGCGCATGGCGAGACCGATCTGGAGCACGTCCACGGCCACGCTCACCTTCACGGCCATGGCACCGATCCAGACCTTGGCGGACCGGCCGGCGTGGTGGCGACCTTCGGTTGGTACCAGCTGCTGCGACCCGTGGTCGTCGGACTCGTCCACGGCCTGGCCGGGAGCGCCGCCGTCGCGCTGCTGGTGCTCGCCACGATCCAGGACACCGGCACGGCCCTCGCGTACCTCGTCATCTTCTGCCTCGGCGTCGCCGCCGGCATGGCCGTGCTGACGACCGTCATCGGGCTGCCGTTCTGGGTGGCGCGAGCACGGTCGGAGCAGATCAACCGGTGGCTGACGATCGGCTCCGGCGTGCTGTCGCTGGTGTTCGGCCTGTACCTGGGATACCAGATCGGCTTCGTGGATGGGCTCTTCACCGGCGACTTCCACTGGGATCCGGCATAGGAGTCGCGCGCCGAGGGCGGGCTGGCCGAGGCGCTCCCGGCCCGCGCGGCCGTGGCGGATCGCTTCGCCTGAACTCGGTGTTTGCGCCGCAGCGCACGCAACAACGAACGAGCAGCCAAATCCGATCAGCTCATGCGGCCCGTCGCACAGGCTGATCGTGAATCGGCCCAGATACCCGTCTCCTTCGTAGTTGCGTGCGCCCCAGCGCAAGGGTCCCCGCGTGGCGTTGGAACGAGACCTCTAGTGGACGCCCTCCGCCGCGGGATACGTGATCTCGAGCGCCTTGCCTGTCTCGAGCAGGGTCTTCAGGCCCGACAGGATCGGCACCCAGCCGTGGGCCACGCTCTTGAAGGTCGAGGTCTCGCCGTCGAACTCGTCGTGCGTGAGGATCAGGAGCGACGCGTCGCCGCGCGGCTCGATCGTCCAGGTGCAGCGCGAGGGTGACTCATCGGTGCCGGGAAAGATGAAGGTGTGGACCAGCTTGCGGGGCGGATCGGCCTCGACGATCTCGCACGCGATGGCCTCGGTGCCGTCGGGGTTGCGATAGACCAGCGGCGAGCCGGGCTTCCAGTCGGACTCGACCGTGTTGCCGTAGTAGTACTGCTTCGTGAGCTCCGAATCGGTGAGCGCCTGCCACACCCGCGCCGGCGATGCGGCGATGTAGACCTCGTAGACATGCTTGAACTCGGACATCGGTTTGTTCTCCACGACGTGTTTGACGTCCGCCATCGTGTTGACCAGGGGCTCCGCATAGCGGCTGATCCATCGGTCGGCGATCAGGCGGATCGGGATGGGGTTGAGGAAGTGGAGCTTGCGGCGACCGTCGCGGCGGGTGGTGACGAGGTGCGCATCGGTGAGCACCCGCAGATGCTTCATGACCCCGAATCGGGTCATGAACGGCAACGCTTCGACCAACTCCCCCAGCGTCTGACCATCGCGCTCCCGGAGCCGATCGAGCAGCGTGCGCCGATGCGGGTCCGCGAGCGCCCTGAACGCCGGCTCCAGCTCTTCCATCGGACTGACTATATGTGACCGATCAGTCACATGTCAAGACCGGCAGAGACCGTGCAGGCGCCAGATGACCTCTCGCAGGGTGAGGCCGGAGAGGCGTACCAGCCGCGCCATCTCGCGGCCGACGTAGCGGTAGTGCCACGGCTCGTAGTCGTAGCAGGTCGTGTC
>JBOGSW010000247.1:0-5339 GCA_050695815.1 Candidatus Limnocylindria bacterium
CCGAACAGGACCGCGTCCTTCAGCCCCTGGGCCGGGTCATCGGCCAGCACCTTCAGGATCGACTCGGCCTCCATGATCCGGGTGCGGGCCTCGTCCGACAGGTTCGACGCCCTGCGCGCCTTTGACAGCTTGATCGGCAGGGGCTCGATCGTCTTGCGCTTCCGTCCGACCCACCAGTCGATGGCATCGCGCGTGACGTGCGGCGCCTCCTTGGGCAGGTCGAACGCGCGCATGGCCGCCATGCTGCGGGCCTTCGGCTCGGTCTCGAGCGTGACCCACGTGAAGAGATCGGTCAGGGATCGACCGGGATCCTCGACGACGAGCTCACCGAGCTCGATCGCCTTCGCCAGCACGACCTCCTCCTCGGCGGTGAGGAGCGCGACCTTGCCGATCTCCTTGAGGTACATCCGCACCGGATCGTCGATGCCGATGAGATCGGCCGCGAGGGCCTCGAGGTCCTCCTCACCAGCCTTCGTCTTCTTGGCGGCGCCTGCCGTCGTCGACGGCTTGGTCTCCGCTTCCGCCTCGTCGGGTTCGGCGATCAGCGTCGGCTGGTTCTCGGCGTCCAGCACCTCCACGCCCGCGTCGGCGGCGGCCGCATAGAGCTCCTCGACCTCGCCCATGCGCGCCTCGGGCTCGGGGATCGCCTGGAGAATCTGATCCTGGGTGATGAACCCTTCTTCCTTGCCCTGGCTCAGCAGCTTCGCGACAGCTGCCGTCGGTTCGCCGTTCGACTTCGCAGTCACCTTCTTCGAAGCCGATGCTTTCGGAGCCGATGCCTTCGGCTTCGCGGCAGTGGCCTTCGGCTTCGCGGCAGTGGCCTTCGGCTTCGCGGCAGTGGCCGCCGCGCGCTCCTTCTTGGGCGGTGCCTTGTTCGCCGACTTACGCGTGGGTGTGGTCTTCGTCGCCACTGATTCAGCTCCTCCTGCTGCCGGCCACGACGGCCGGCCGATTGATGGCTTGTTTGAGCTGCTCTCGTTGCCGATGCAGCACCTGGAACTGCTGTTCCAGCTCTCGGATGTCGACCGATTCGACCTCAGAGGCGTCACCTACGAGGCGCGTCGGACGTTCCCCGGTGACGAGGCATCCGAGTGGAGTGAACGGCCACGTCATGCGCGAACCCAGGCTTCGCCCTGTGGCTTCTTCACGTTGGCAAGTTCGCTTCGACGAGCGTGCTCTGCCCGAATGACCTCTTGCAGTCGCGCCACTTCGGTGGAGGTGCCGTCCTCCTGAGCCATTCGCAATAGCCCCTCCAGGTCGTGCAGTCTCTCGTCGATGCGTTCGATCTCAAGTCGCACGAAAGCGTAGTGGACGCCATCCCGACCGGTGATCAGTGTCGAGCGATCCTCAACATCAGCTCGAAACGCCAAGAGGCTGGTCACTAACTCCCGGGACTCCGGAGCAAGCTTCGCGACAATAGATTGGACGCTCTGATCCCCTATAGAGGTGGGCATCAGAGCGATCCAAGATTCCGCCAGCGCCCGTGCCGCTCCATCGCGAAAGTGGCCGATCTCCTCAGGAGACACGTCGCCGGCAACTCCAGGGTTGAGGAGAAGCATTGCCAACGCCTGCTGTTCAAGCGTCGTCAGATGAGAAATCGCTTGAGCAGGGGTTGACCGATTGATCGGCCGGATCGGAACTGCCCGCGGGCCGCGCGACAGCTCGTCGCGCAGCACGCGTTCGTCGATCCCCGACTTCATGGCGACCTGGGTCACGAGCGGGTCGCGCTCCACCCGGTTCGGTATCCGTCGAATCAGGTCGAGCATACGGGTTGCGTACGAGCTTCGATCCCCCGCGTGCCGAGGGTCGACGTCGCGCCACGCGCTATCGATGAAGTACGGCAGCAGCTCCTGCGCGTCGGCCACGGCCCGGCGCCAGCCGTCCGGATCGGTCCTGATGAGCTCGTCGGGGTCCTTGCCCGCAGGGATTCGAATGACCCGGACCTTGCTCACCACCGGACCGAGCTCCTCGAGGAGCCCGCGCTGCGTTGCCGCCTCGCCGGCGAGGTCGACGTCGTACGCGAGGGCGACGCCCTCGGCGTATCGGTTCGCGAGCTCGACTTGGCCCTGGGTGAGCGCCGTGCCGAGACTGGCCACCACGTTGGCGAATCCGGCCTGGTGGGCCGCCATCACATCGGTGTAGCCCTCGACGATGACGGCCAGCTTCTCCCGCCGGATCGCGCCCCTGGCGAGGTCGATGCCGTACAGCGTGCGGCTCTTGTCGAAGAGGATCGTGGCCGGCGAGTTCAGGTACTTCGGGCCCTCCCCGTCAGGCATGATCCGGCCGCCCAGGCCGATCGCACGCCCCGAAACGTCGCGGATGGGGATGATGATCCTGCCACGGAAGCGGTCGTACACCCCGCCGCGGTTCGAGGGGCTGGCGAGGCCCGCATCGGTCAGCTCGGCATCGGTGAACCCCTTCGCGCGCAGGCGCTTCGTCATCGCCTCCCAATTGTTTGGCGCATAGCCGATGGCGAACCGATCCAGCGTCTCCTCGCTGAAGCCACGCTCGGCCAGGTAGGCACGCGCGCGCTCCGATTGGTGAGCCTGGAGGAGCACCTCGCGGTACCATGCGATCGCCGCCTCGAGCGCCTCGCGCAGACGACGCTTGCGCCGATCCTCGCGGGCCGTCCGCTCGGACAGCTCGACACCCGCCTTCTCCGCCAGCCGGCCGAGGGCCTCGCGGAAGTCGAGGCCGTCCCGCCGCATGAGGAAGGTGAAGATGTCGCCGTGCTCGCCGCAGCCGAAGCAGTGCCAGGTCTCGCGGTCCGGGCTCACGATGAACGAGGGCGTCTTCTCCGCGTGGAACGGACAGAGGCCCTTGTGCACGGTGCCTGCACGCTTGAGCTCCACCGTCTCCCCGACGACGTCGAGGACGGGAAGCTTCGATTTGATCTCGGCCGTGATGCCGGATGAGGTAGTGATCGGAAACGCGCCCCTCAGGGAAACTCGGGAAACTCGGGAAACTCGGGGAACCTTGTCAAGAGGTTTGTCAAGTCCTCGGACCCCATTCTACCCGATTGTCAAGTTTCGAGCCCGGAGGGTCCATCCGGCGCGGCGCGCCACGGTACACTTCCGCACCGGACCCTACCGCACCCAAACGATCGCGAGGAGACCGATGCAGGCACCGGCATCCACCAGGCCCGCCGGCGACCGCCCCGCCCCCGAGCTGGTGGGCGCGGCATTTCGGGACCTGCACGCCGATCGTCTTCATGGCTTCGCGCTCCTGCTCACCCTGGGCGACCGTCCATTCGCCGCGGCGCTCGTCGGCGACGCGCTCGCAGCCGGCTCGGCACGCGCGGACGAGCTCCGGCATCCGGAGCGCGCGGCGGCCTGGCTGCGCGAGCGCGTTCTGCGCGTTGCGCGCTCGCGCCACACGTCCGAGGCGAGCACCGCGCTCGACCGACGGCACGCGCTCGACCTCCTCGCCGTCGAGCTCCCCGTCCAGGCGTCCCTCGCCACCCTCACGCTTCGCGAGCGTGCCGTGATCATCGCCGACGCGGTCGAGCGGCTCGACCGGCGTGATATCGCTTCGATCGTCGGCCTCGACGGCGCGGGTCTCGCCCGGCTCGTCGAGCGCGCCCGGCGTCGCTACATGGCCGCCTACGACTCCGCGTCAGGCTCGGATCCGCTCCCGGACGGACCGATCGTGCGACGCGTTCGTGACGCGGCCCGGCGAGCGATGGGATGAACGACCTGCACGAGCGCTTCGCCTCCTGGCTCCTGGGCGGTGCCGTCGAGGAGCTCCCTCGCGACGTCGCGCTGCATGCCTCGGGCTGCGACGGCTGCCTGCGCTCCGCCGCCGGGCTGGACGCCCTGGGCACGATCGACGCATCCGCCGTGCCGGCACCACCGGGTTCAGCCCTCCTTGCGCCGCTGGCCGGCGCCGAACCGATTGGACCCGCGCGCTACCTGCTCGCTGGCGTCGCGGGGCTCGTGGTGGTGGCTGCGGTGACGTTCGGCCTCGGCGCGTGGCTGCCCGACGGAGAGCGCATCCCGGTTGCTGCCTTGTCCTCCCCCACTGCCAGGGACGCCGTGCTGGGCGGCCAGGGAAGTCCCGCGAGCTCGGAGACACCTGCCGCAACGTCCGCCGGGGCATCGCCTTCGGCGAGCGCGTCCGAGGAGGGCATCCCCATCGCATCGGCCCCACCCGAGGCCGAACAGCCCCCGGTCGTGCCGCAGCCTCCGACACCCGGGCAGCCGCCGCCGACCCGAACGCCTTCGCCCGCCGTCAGCCCCGCGCCTCGGCCGCCGACGCCGTCACCGACCGCGTTCCTGACGCCGACCCCGGCGGCGACGCTCATGCCGACCCAGACACCCACCCCAACGCCGACACCGACCCCGACCCCGACTCCCACGCCAACGCCGACACCGATCCCGACCGTCGTGCCTCCGCCGGCCCCGTAAGCCTCGAGCCGGTTGGTCCGTAGAGATGCCACGCTACGGATCGATGATGACGGGCTCACCCGTGCAGAGGCTCTTCAGCCCCGGATCATCCATCTCGGCACACAGCGACTCATCCCCCGTCACGTTGAAGACGTTGAGGTAGCAGCTGTCACGCAAGCCGGGGGTCACGACCTCCTCGCAGAGCTCGGCATCCATGAGCACCGGCGCGACATCGGCGAAGCAGACATCGCGGAGCTCCTGGCCGTCATCGATCGTGTCGGGGATTCCTCGGCAGGCGTCCGGCTCACCCATGCGCTCGGCGAAGATGGCCATGCACTGGTAGCGAACCGCGTCCTCGTCTGTCTCGTCGCAGACCGAAAGGTTGTCGGCCGCGACCGCGGCATCGGCCTGGCAGACGATCCGGTCGATCACGCCCTCCGGTTCGGAGCACGCCCGAGCGTCCGCCGGTGGCGCAGGGCTGCCGGCGTCCGAGGTCGAAGGTCCCTCGCTGGCCGCGTTGCCACCATCGGCTCCGCAGGCGGAGAGCGTCGCGATCAGCCAGATGGCCGCCAGGGTGGCCGCGAGCCTGCGATGCGTCATCGGTCCGGTCTACCGGTCGCGCGCCTCGGTCTGGGTGATCGCGGCCTGGGCAGCCGCGAGGCGCGCCACCGGCACGCGGAACGGCGAGCACGACACGTAATTCAGGCCGACCTCGTGGCAGAAGGCGATGGACTGCGGGTCGCCGCCATGCTCCCCGCAGATGCCGATCTTCAGATCCTTCTTCGTCGATCGGCCCTTCTCGACACCGATGCGCACCAGCTGGCCGATCCCAGCCGCATCGAGCACCTGGAACGGGTTCTCGGGCAGGATCTTGCGATCGACGTACTGCATCAGGAACTTGCCCTCGGCGTCGTCGCGCGAGTAGCCGAAGCCCATCTGGGTCAGGTCGTTCGT
>JBOGSW010000248.1:0-11602 GCA_050695815.1 Candidatus Limnocylindria bacterium
GGACCGATCCCGTCACCGGGGATGAGCGTGACGGCGTAGCTCAACGTGCATTCCTCGATTCGTGCGGCCGGTCAAAGCGCCGACCGTGCGGAGGCTCCAGTGTAGGCCGCACGACAGGCTCGCGCGATCAACCGGATCAGATCAGTGGGCGTGATCGTGACCCTGGCCGAGCTCGGCGAGGCGCTGCGAGACGAGGGCCTCCCCGGCCGTCACCGCGTGCGGGCTGCCAGTGACGGCCTCGAGGAATGCCGGACGGTCGAGCCGATAGCCCTCGATGGCATCACGCACCACGACCGATGCCGTCCGCGGCCGGTCGGAGAGCAGGGCGATCTCGCCGAAGCCGTCGCCCGGGCCGAGGACCTTCACGACCTCTCCATCGTGGACGATCTCGACCGACCCACGGCCGATGACGTAGAAGCAGTCGCCCGGATCGCCCTGGGTGATGACCCGCTCACCGGTGGGGTACGCCACCGGATCGAGATCGCGCGCAAGGTGCTCGATCATCGTCAGCGGCAGCGGCGCGAACATCGGGACCCGCCGCAACAGGTCGAGCTCGCGATGCGGAACGATCGCCGCGTCGTCGGCGCGCCGCAGCATCGGATAGGTGACGATGGCCAGCACCGGGAGCACCGCGCCGACCACGATGAGCGCCGCCTCGAGGCCGATGCCGGCAACGAGCGCCGGGACGACGGCGGCGCCAGCGGCCAGCCCGATCGCCGCCACGCTCTCCAGTGCCCCAAAGACCCGACCGCGGACCTCGTTCGGCACGCAGCGCTGAAGAAGGGTGAAGCCCGACACGTCGAGGCTGGCGTTGGCCGCACCGACCACGCCGACGAGCACGAAGGCCACGATCGTCTGGGGCAGCAGGCCGATGACGAGGATCGGCAGGCCCCAGATGGCGAGCGAGACGGCGAATGGCGTCGCGAGGCCGCGCCCGGTGACGACGGTCATCGCCAGGGTAGCGCCGACCAGGCCACCCGCCCCGAGCGCCGAGGTGAGGTATCCGACGCCCGAGTCGCCGATGCGCAGCAGCTCGACGGCCACCGCCACGATGAGGACGGTCAGCGCACCCCGCACGAACGTCTGACTGCCGAACAGCCCGACGACCAGGCCGGCCGACGGATGACGGCGCAGCGCCGCAAAGCCGCCGAGGGCGGCGAGCAGTCGCGACTCCGGCCCGACGGTGACCGGTGTGCGTCGCCGTGTCGCGGGGGCCCGGATGGACACAACGACCGCCGCCGCCAGCAGGTACACCCCGGCCGCCGCCGCCAGCCCGACCTGCGGCCCGCCGAGCGTGAGCAGGAGGCCGGCGCCCAGAGGCCCCACGAGGATGCCGGTACCTTCGCCCAGGCTGACGACGGCATTGCCGGCCAGCAGCTCCTCCGGCGAGCGCGCGAGACCTGGCATGAAGCTGAGCGTCGTCGCGCGGTGGAGGCCGATGAGGAGACCCTCGGCGATCGCCGCGACGACGGCGATCGAGGCCGGCAGGTCGGTTGCCGCGACCAGCGCCACGATGCCGACGAGCGAAGCCCGCCCGAGGTGGACGCCGAGCAGCACCCGCGACGGCGGGAAGCGATCGGCGAGGGCGGTCAGAACCGGCGCCAGCAGTCCCGCCGGCAGCGACCGGAGCATCGTGATCAGACCGACCGCCACGACGCCGCCGATGTCGTAGGCAAAGACCAGGAGGCTGACGAGATACGCGCCCTCCGCGACCCAGGCGGCAAGCCAGGACCCCTCGAGCCGGATCAGCGCCGGGTTGCCGGCCACCTGGCGGAGGGCGGATCGGAACATCAGGCGCGAACGCCGCGCTCGGGGACGGCCGTCATGGCGCCAGCGTACGCTACCCCTCAAGCGCTCGGCGGCGGCTACAATCGGAGTCCTTCCCCCGCGTCGGCCGTGATCTCCCGAGTGCGTGCGCCGGCGCCACGCAGCAGGAGATCTGAGTGAAGCTCCAGGAGTATCGGTCCAAGGAGATCCTGGCCCGCCACGGCGTGCCGCTCCAGGCCGGCGAGATCGCGACGACGCCCGAAGAGGCGCGTGCCGCAGCCGAACGCATCGGCGGCCCCGTGGTCGTGAAGGCCCAGGTCCTCGTCGGTGGTCGTGGCAAGGCCGGCGGCGTGAAGCTGGCGTCGACGCCCGAAGAGGCGGAGCTGAGGGCGCGCGAGATCATCGGTCTCGACATCAAGGGCACCAGCGTCAGGACGGTGCTGATCGCCCCGGCGGCCGGCATCGCGCACGAGTACTACCTGGGGCTCATCCTCGACCGCGCAACGAAGGCGATCACCGTGATCGCGTCGGCGGAGGGCGGCGTCGAGATCGAGGAGACCGCGAAGACGAGCCCCGAGGCGATCCTGCGCCTGCCGCTCCACCCGCTCCTCGGCCTCCAGGAGCACCAGGCGCGACGGACCGCTTTCTTCCTGGACATCCCGGCAGATCTCCGAAAGGACTTCGCGACCGTGATGCGCGGCCTGTACGACGCCTTCGTCGGAGCCGATGCGGACCTGGCCGAGATCAACCCCCTGGTCGTGACCGACGACGGAGCGCTCCTGGCCCTCGACGCGAAGATCGTGCTCGATGACTCGGCCCTCCCCCGTCATCCCGACCTCGAGGCGATGCGCGATCTCAACGAGGAGGAGCCCTCGGAGATCGCGGCCCGCGAGGCCGGCATCAGCTTCATCAAGCTCGACGGCAGCATCGGCTGCATGGTCAACGGGGCCGGTCTGGCGATGGCGACCATGGACCTCGTCAAGCTGGCCGGCGGCGAGCCGGCGAACTTCCTCGACATCGGCGGCGGAGCCAAGGCCGATCGCGTGGCCGCGGCCTTCAGGATCATCCTGGACGATCCGAGCGTGAAGGCCATCCTCATCAACATCTTCGGCGGCATCACCCGCGGCGACGAGGTGGCCCGCGGCATCGTCGAGGCGCACTCACAGCTCGGCCGCGAGGTGCCGATGGTCGTGCGCATCGTCGGCACGAACGCCGAGGACGCGAAGCCGATCCTGGCCGAGGCCAACCTCATCACCGCCGACTCGCTCGACGACGCGGCGGCAAAGGCGGTCGCGGCGGTTGGAGGTGCGGCGTGAGCATCCTGGTCAACCGCGACACGCGGCTCCTGGTCCAGGGCGTCACCGGGCGCGAGGGCGAGTTCCACTCGGCCGCCATGCTCGACTACGGCACGAGCATCGTCGCGGGTGTGACGCCCGGAAAGGGCGGCCAGTCAGCGCTCGACGGGCGCGTGCCGGTGTTCGACACCGTCGCCGACGCGGTCGAGCAGACCGGCGCCAACGCCTCGTGCATCTTCGTACCGGCGGCATTCGCCCCCGATGCCATGCTCGAGGCGGCCGACGCCAACCTCCCGCTCGTCATCTGCATCACCGAGGGCGTGCCCGCGCTCGACATGCTGCGGGTGTACCACGTGCTGAAGGCAAAGGGCGTGCGGCTCATCGGCCCCAACTGCCCCGGCCTGACCAGCGTGGACGAGGCGAAGGTCGGCATCATCCCGGGCAACATCCACGCGCGCGGTTCGGTCGGCCTCGTCTCGCGCTCGGGGACCCTGACCTACGAGGTGGTTCAGGCCCTGACCTATGCCGGCATGGGGCAGACGACGACGGTCGGCATCGGCGGCGACCCGATCGTCGGGACGAGCTTCATCGACGTGCTTGACCTCTTCAACCAGGATCCGGAGACCGAGGCGATCGTCATGATCGGCGAGATCGGCGGCGACGAGGAGGAGAAGGCGGCGGCGTTCGTGTCCCGCGAGGTGGCGAAGCCGATGGCGGCCTTCGTCGCCGGCCGCACGGCCCCGCCGGGGCGCCGCATGGGGCACGCCGGCGCCATCATCGCAGGAGGTGCCGGGACCGCCGAGTCGAAGCGAACGGCGCTCGAGGCGGCCGGCATCCGCGTCGCCGACTCGCCCTCGGACATCCCGCGGTTGCTGCGGGACGCGGGCGTTCGCTGAATCGATGACGCGCGCGCCGGGCGCGGCCCCGCCGCCATCGGAGCGCGAGGGGCAGGATCGTGATGAGCGTCGCCGCGGCGGGATCGGCCTCTTCGGGCTGGCGGGCTGGGGTTGGGGCCTGACCATCGGGCTCTTCGTGTTCGTGGGCGCCATCCTGCTGGTCGGTTACATTCGCAACGACCCCGGCCGCAACCCCGCACCGGCCGCCTACAGCGAGGCCGTATGCGCCGCGTGGGCCGAGCTGGGAATGGGCGTCGAAGCGCTCGCCGAGGGCGTCGAGTCCGATGATGACGCCGTGCGCTCCCGGGCGAGCGAGAGGGTCGAGGCGAGCGTCGTCGAGGCCACCCACCTCCTCGACGAGCTGCCAGCGTGGGCGCCGGGCGAGCCGCTCAACGAGCTGCTGGCCGAGCAGATCATCGGTCTGGCCAACGGTGCCACCTCGCTGCGCTCGGGCGGCGGATCCGAAGAGCTCGAACGCGTGCGGGAGCTCGACGCGATCGGGCGGGAGCGACTCGCCGATGACAGCTACGGCTTCAGCTGCGACGCCTGATCGGGCTCGAGCAGCTCCCACAGCACGCCGTTGAGCGTCCGCGGGTGGACGAAGGCGACCGTGCCGTGCGCACCCGGACGCGGCTCACGATCGATGAGGTCGGCCTCATGCGCCGCCAGGCGCTCGAGCTCGGCCGGAAGGTCATCGGTCACGAAGCAGAGGTGATGCAGGCCCTCGCCGCGCGCCGCCAGGAAGCGCGCCACGCCGCTCTCGTGGTCGGTTGGCTCGACGAGCTCGATCCGCGCCGCAGGATCCGGCCCCGTCGGCAGGAAGCAGAGACGCACCCGCTGCGAGGCGAAGACGATCGGGTCCGCCTCGAGGTGCAGCCCGAAGAGGTCGGTATAGCGCGGCAGCGCCTCGTCGATCGAGCGCACGACGATGGCGACGTGATGGAGCGGACCGACGCGCCGGCCGCTCACGGGCGGTGCTCGCCCCAGGTTCGGCGCAGCGCGTGGGCGATCTCGCCGAGCGTGACGTCCGCGTCGACCGCGGCCCGGATGCGTGGCAGGAGGTTCTCGGTGCCGTCCGCCGCCGCCTCGATGTCACGGACGGCGGCATCGGCGGCGGCCTGGTCGCGCCGCGCCCTGAGCGCGCGCGTGCGCTCGACCTGGCGGGCCTCCAGCTCGGGGTCGATCGCCTGCGGCTCGGGGTGCTGCTCGTCGCCGTCATCGGTGTACGCGTTCACGCCCACCACCACCCGCTCCCCGGACTCCACCGCTCGCTGGAAGGCGTACGCCGAATCGGCGATGGCATCGGGCTGGTAGCCGGCCTCGAGCGCGGCCAGCGTCCCGCCGCGCTCGTCGATCGCCGCCAGCTCGGCCGTGGCGCGCTCGGCGATCTCGTCGGTCAGCGCCTCGACGTAGTACGAGCCCCCGAGTGGGTCGACCGTGGCGACCACGCCGGACTCGCTGTACAACACCTGTTGCGTTCGGAGCGCCAGGCGCGCGCTCGACGGCGTCGGCAGACCGAGCGCCTCGTCCAGCGCGTTCGTGTGGAGGGATTGCGCGCAACCGAGCACGGCGGCCAGAGCCTGCACGGTCGTCCGCACGACATTGACGTCCGGCTGCTGGGCGGTGAGGGTGGAGCCACCGGTCTGGACGTGAAAGCGCATGGCCATGGCCTTCGGATCGGTGGCGTCGAACCGGTCCCGGGCCACCTGCGCCCAGACCCGCCGCGCGGCGCGGAACTTGGCGACTTCCTCCAGCAGGTCGTTGTGCGCCGCAAAGAAGAAGGAGAGGCGCGGCGCGAACTCGTCGAACGCCAGACCCGCGGCGAGGGCCGCCTCGCAGTAGGCGATCGCGTCGGCGATCGTGAAGGCAACCTCCTGCACCGCCGTCGCGCCCGCCTCGCGCATGTGGTAGCCGCTGATGCTGATCGTGTTCCAGTTCGGCAGCTCGGCGCTGCAGTAGGCGAAGGTGTCGGTCACGAGACGCATCGACGGTCCGGGCGGGAAGATATAGGTCCCGCGCGCGATGTACTCCTTGAGGATGTCGTTCTGGACGGTGCCCCTGAGCCGATGCGGGTCGACGCCGCGCCGTCGCGCCACCGTCTCGTAGAGCGCCAGGAGGATGGCGGCGGTGGCGTTGATCGTCATCGAGGTCGAGACGCTGGCGAGGTCGATTCCCTCGAGGAGCAGCTCCATGTCGGCGATCGAATCGATCGGCACGCCCGTCCGCCCCACCTCGCCGATCGCCATCGGGTCGTCGGAGTCGTACCCGATCTGGGTGGGAAGGTCGAAGGCCACCGAGAGGCCGGTCTGCCCGCGCTCGAGCAGGTAGCGGAACCGGCGGTTCGTCTCCTCGGCCGAGCCGAATCCGGCGTACTGGCGCATCGTCCATGGTCGGCCCCGGTAGCCGGTTGGATGGATCCCCCGCGTGAACGGAAAGGAGCCGGGGGAACCGAGCCGGGCGTGATCGGCGCCGACATCATCGGGGCCGTAGACCGGCTTCACGTCGATGCCCGACGGGGACCGGTACGGACGCGCCTCCGGCGCTTCGGGCTCAGTCATCGGCCTCCGATTGTAGACTCGGGCGGGTGCGACCCGCCGTCGATCGGAGCCCCGCGGGTTGGCGGTCGCCTACTCGAGCCGCAGGAGCGAGGCCCCCGTCGCGACCGCCTGGCCCGAGCTGACGGCGACGGCGATGACCCGACCGGCCCGGGGAGCCCGGACCTCATTCTGCATCTTCATCGCCTCGATCGTGAGGAGCGACGAGCCCTCGTCGACCTCGTCCCCGACCGCCACGGCGACCGCCACGACGAGGCCCGGCAGGGTCGCCTTCACCTCGATCGGGCCGGAGTGGACCTGGCCCGACGTCGCGGCCTCGGCCAGGAGTCGCTCCCGCCAGGTCCGCACCGTCACCCCGATGCGGCGGCCGCGAAGCGTCACGAACCACTCGGTGCCTGCGCCCTCGACCACGACTCCGATTGATCGCTCTGTGCCGACCAGCCTGGCCCGTCCCGTCGCGCGATCGAGCCACTCCAGCTGCCATCCGGCGGCCGGCTCGGCAGCCTCGTCGGCGATGCGGACCTCGTGATCGCTCATCGTCGCAGGCCCTCCTCGCGCGCCAGGTGGCCCCATGCGGAGCCGGTCGGTTCCGTGGTCGAGGAGGCCGGGATCGAGGGCGTCGACGCCCGCGCCTGGATCGCGGCCGCGGCCGCCAGCCCGCGCTCGTCGTCGGTGAGCGACGGACCGCCTGCCCAGCGCTCGGCGATGAGGCTGGTGTCGTAGTCGCCTCCGGCGAAGGCCGCATCGTCCACCAGCCAGCGCAGGAAGCCGGCATCGGTCTGGACGCCGGCGATAAGGGTCTCGTCGAGCGCGCGACGCAGACGTGCGACCGCTGACGGGCGATCCTCGGCATGCACGAGGAGCTTTGCCAGGAGCGGGTCGTACTCGGTGCGCAGGTCGGTCTCGGCCTCGACACCGGCATCGACGCGAACGCCGGGACCGCCCGGCATCTGCCAGGCCGTCACCCGGCCTCCCGTCGGGCGGAAGCCATCGTACGGGTCCTCGGCGTAGAGGCGGACCTCGATCGCATGGCCGCCCCGCGGGGCGTCGAGGACCTCGGCGGGAAGCGGTTGGCCGGCCGCCACCCGGATCTGCCAGGCAACGAGATCGAGCCCGGTGACCAGCTCCGTCACGCCGTGCTCCACCTGCAGGCGGGTATTCATCTCGAGGAAGTAGTGCCTCCGCTCGGCATCGAGGAGGAACTCGACGGTGGCGGCATTGTGGAACTCCACGGTGCCGGCGACCCGACGCGCGCTCTCGAAGAGCGCCTCGCGGGTCGCGGCATTGACCGCCGGAGAGGGCGACTCCTCGACGAGCTTCTGGTGCCGCCGCTGCACCGAGCAGTCCCGCTCTCCCAGGACCGCCAGCCCACCGTGTTGGTCGCCGAGGAGCTGCACCTCCACGTGCCGCGCCGGCGCCACGAGGCGCTCCGCGTAGATCGTCCCGTCACCGAACGCCGACAGCGCCTCGCGCCGGGCGGCGGCCAGGGCATCCTCGACGCCTGAGGCGGAATCGACGCGCCGCATGCCGCGGCCCCCACCCCCGGCGGCTGCCTTGAGCATGACGGGGAAGCCGACCCGCTCCAGCGCGGCCACGTCACCGGTGAGCGCGACCGTCGTGCCCGGCACGATCGGCACGCCCGCCGCCTCGGCCGATCGACGCGCGGCCAGCTTGTTGCCGAGCGCCTCGAGCGCCGATGCCGGTGGGCCGATGAAGACGAGGCCGGCATCGGTCACGGCGCGGGCGAAGGCCGGGTTCTCCGACAGGAACCCGTAGCCGGGATGAATCGCCTCAGCGCCGCTCCGCCGCGCGGCGTCCAGGACGGCCTCGATCGACAGGTACGACTCCGCCGGCGGCGGCGGGCCGATCCGCTCCGACCGGTCGGCCGCGCGGACATGGAGCGCACCCGCGTCCGCGTCCGAGTGGACGGCGACGGCCGTGATCCCCATCTCGTGGCAGGCGCGGATGACGCGCAGAGCGATCTCGCCGCGGTTCGCGACCAGGATGCGGCCGAACGGAGGACCGCCGGCGGTGGGACTGTCCGTGCGCAAGGACGGCTCCGCCTAGAGCGGAATGTTGCCGTGCTTCTTGGGAGGCACGGACTGGCGCTTGTGCTCGAGCATCTCGAGTGCCGTCGCGATCCGCGCCCGCGTCTCCGACGGCAGGACGATCTCGTCGACGTACCCGCGCGCCGCGGCGACGTACGGGTTGGCGAAGCGCTCCTCGTACTCGGCGACCAGGCGGGCGCGCTCGGCGTCGGGGTCATCGGCCGCGGCGATGCGCTCTCTGAAGATGATGTTCACCGCGCCCTCCACGCCCATGACCGCGATCTCGGCGGTCGGCCACGCGTAGTTCATGTCGCCGCGCACATGCTTGCTGCTCATGACGTCGTATGCGCCGCCGTACGCCTTGCGAGTGATGACGGTCACCTTTGGCACCGTCGCCTCGCAGTAGGCGTAGAGGAGCTTCGCGCCGTGGCGGATGATGCCGCGATGCTCCTGGTCGACACCCGGCAGGAATCCGGGAACGTCGACCAGCGTCACGATCGGGATATTGAAACAGTCGCACGTTCGGACGAAGCGCGCGGCCTTGTCCGACGCGTCGATGTCCAGGACACCGGCCAGCACCTGCGGCTGCTGCGCCACGACCCCGACGCTGCGTCCGGTGATGCGCGCAAACCCGCATACGATGTTGCGCGCGTAGTGCTCGTGGACCTCGGTGAACGATCCGCCGTCGACGATGCCCCTGATCGCCTCGTGCATGTCGTAGGACTGCTTCGGCGAGTCGGGCACCAGCGCGTCGAGGGTCGCGCCGTCCACGTCCGGCTCGGCCCACTCGGGCAACCTGGGCGCCGCGTCGACGTTGTTCTGCGGCAGATAGCCGATGATCGTCCGCGCCAGCTCGAGCGCCTGCGGCTCTCCCGACGCGAGGAAGTGCGCGACGCCGCTCGTCTCGTTGTGGACGCGCGCCCCACCGAGCCCCTCGAAGTCGATCTCTTCGTGCGTCACCGTCTTCACGACGTTCGGCCCGGTGACGAACATGTAGCTGGTCCCCTCGACCATGACCACGAAGTCGGTGATCGCCGGCGAATAGACCGCGCCGCCCGCGCATGGCCCCATCACCAGCGACAGTTGCGGCACGACGCCGGAGGTCAACGTGTTGCGCAGGAAGATGTCCGCGTAGCCGCCGAGGCTGACGACACCCTCCTGGATGCGAGCGCCACCGGAGTCGGAGAGGCCGATGATCGGCGCGCCGTTCTCCACGGCCAGATCCATCACCTTGCAGATCTTCTCGGCGTGCGCCTCCGACAGCGAGCCGCCAAACACGGTGAAGTCCTGGCTGTAGACGAAGACGAGGCGGCCATCGATCCGTCCGAAGCCCGTCACGACCCCATCTCCGAGGTAGCGCTCGCCGTCGAGCCCGAAGTCCGATGCGCGATGGGTGACGAAGGCATCGATCTCGGTGAAGCTGTCATCGTCGAGAAGAAGGTCGAGGCGCTCGCGCGCCGAGAGCTTGCCGCGCGCGTGCTGCTGCTCGAGCCGTTTCGCTCCCCCACCCAGCCTCGCCTCCTCGCGCATGGCGGCAAGGCGTTCGAGCTTGTCGGCGGTCGACACGAAACGGCTCCTTCGCGATGCGGAGATGGTGGGCCCGGCAGGAATCGAACCTGCGACCGTCCGGTTATGAGCCGGTTGCTCTGACCATTGAGCTACGGGCCCTCGCAGCAGAGACGGTGGACAACTCGGAGTATAGACCGATGTCTTTGCACAACGACAGGCCGATTTCTCCACGTTGTGGATAACCCGGATGGACCGATGCGACTCGGCCGGCATATCCTAGGCGCGTCGCGGACGCGACCTCGAACCCGCCCGAGCCGCACGAAGGTGACGCGTTGACCAAGGTAATCTCGATCTCCAATCAGAAGGGCGGCGTCGGGAAGACGACCTGCTCCATCAATCTCGGCGGGGCGCTGGCGGAGCTGGGCTATCGGGTCCTCTGCGTCGACATGGATCCGCAGGCGAACCTCACGGTCGGGCTCGGAGTCTCGCTCTCCGACGTCCGCCAGTCGATGGCCGACGTCCTGTCCGAAGACCGCGTATCGCTCGACGAGATCGTCCGCGAAACGGAGACGCCGGGGTTGTGGGTCGCGCCCGCAACACTGGAGCTGGCATCGACCGAAGTCGAGCTCTTCACCGCCATCGGTCGCGAGATGGTCCTGCGGGACGCACTGTCAGGCTGGGCCGAGCGCCAGTTCGATGTCGTGATCGTCGACTCGCCTCCGACGCTCGGGCTGCTGACCATCAACTCGCTGGTCGCATCGAGCCGCGTGATCATCCCGGTGCAGACGCAGTACTACGCCATCAAGGGTCTCACCGCTCTCATCAAGGTGATCAACACGATCAAGCTGAAGCTCAACCATGATCTCGAGGTGCTTGGCCTGCTGCCCACCTTCTTCGATGGCCGGACCGTGCTCGCGCGCGAGATGCTCGAGAATCTGCGCCAGCTCGGTGACCATCGGGTCTTCAACACCATGATCAAGCAGACCGTAAAGCTCGGCGAGGCGCCGCTGACGGGCAGGCCGGTCACCGAGTACGCCACGAACTCATCCGCCGCGCGCGCGTTCCGCGACCTGGCGCAGGAGGTGATCGAGCTTGGCTAGCAAGCGTCCCGCATTCCGCGAGAACATCCACCGCCTCTTCGATGAGGCGCAGGCCACCGACCTGGCACCCGGCGTCGTGTCGCTTCTGGAGTCGCGTGCGACCCAGGCGCAGATTCGCGAGATCCCGGTCGCCAAGATCCTGCCGAACCCGGCGCAGCCGCGGCTCTCGTACGACGAGGAGTCACTCACCGAGCTCGCCGATTCCATTCGCGAGCACGGCGTGCTCCAGCCGATCCTCGTGCGTCCGATCGGCTCGCAGTTCGAGCTGATCGCCGGCGAGCGACGCTGGCGCGCCTCGAAGATGGCCGGTCGCGACGCGATCCCTGCCATCGTCGCCGAGTTCGACGATCAGACGGCGCTCGAGGTCAGCATCATCGAGAACCTTCAGCGCGAGGACGTGTCGCCGCTCGAAGAGGCGACGATGTTCCGGCG
>JBOGSW010000249.1:0-10088 GCA_050695815.1 Candidatus Limnocylindria bacterium
ACGTACTCGCGCTGCTCGACCTGCACGCCCGGCAGGTTGATGATCGGCAGGCCCTTGGCCTGGCGCGACGCATCGGGCAGCGTGTGGACCTTGGTGATGAAGACGCGGCCGCGGTTCGTGAAGAAGAGGATGTTGTCGTGGGTGTTGGCCACCAGCAGGTGGCGGACGGCATCCTCCTCGCGGGTGAGCATGGCGAGCTTGCCGCGCCCGCCACGCCGCTGCGAGCGGAAGGTGCCGATCGGCTGGCGCTTGATGTAGCCGCGCTGGCTGAGCGTGACGACGACATCCTCGCTGGCGACCAGGTCCTCGGCGGTGAGCTCGCGGTTCACATCGGCCTGGATGCGGGTCTTGCGCTCGTCGCCGTAGCGCTTCTCCAGCCCGGCCAGCTCGTCCTTGATGACCTGCAGGATCTTGCGCGGGTTGGCGAGCAGGTCCTCGAGCTCGCTGATGAGCTGAATGATGGCCCTGTACTCGTCCTCGATCTTCTTGCGCTCGAGCGCCGCCAGGCGCCGCAGCTGCATCTCGAGGATGGCGTTGGCCTGGATCTCGGTCAGCTTGAAGCGCTTGATGAGGTTGGCGCGGGCCGTATCCACGTCGGCGGCCGCCCGGATGGTGGCAATCACCTCGTCCAGGTTGTCGAGGGCGATCTTGAGGCCCTCCAGGATGTGCGCCCGTTCCTGGGCGCGGGCGAGGTCGAACTCGGTCCGCCGGCGCACCACCTCGCGCCGATACGCGATGTAGTGCTCGAGCATCCTCTTGAGCCCGAGCGTCTGCGGCTGCCCGTCCACCAGCGCCAGCATGTTCGCGCTGAAGCTCGTCTGCAGCTGGGTGTGTTTGAAGAGCTGCTGCATGACCGTGTGCGGTGAGCCATCGCGCTTCACCTCGACCACGATGCGCATGCCATCCCTGTCGCTTTCGTCGCGAATGTCGCGCACGTCGGTGATGCGCTTCGAGGCGACCAGGTCGGCCATCTTCTCGATCAGGGTCGTCTTGTTCACCTGGTACGGCAGCTCGGTGACGACGACGGCCATGCCGCCGCGCACCTCCTCGAAGGCAACCTGGCCGCGGATGACGATCCGGCCGCGCCCGGTGGCGTACATGTGGCGAATCGCGTCGATCCGCTCCTTCTCGCCGGTGATCGTGTTGCGCTGGTCCTCGAAGCGGAAGATGGTCCCGCCGGTCGGGAAGTCCGGGCCGTGGATGTGCTCAGCCAGGTCGTCGACCGAGAGCTCGGGGTTGTCGATCAGGGCGCGGGTGGCGGCGCAGACCTCGCCCAGGTTGTGCGGGGGGATGTTCGTGGCCATGCCCACCGCGATGCCGGACGAGCCGTTGACCAGCAGGTTCGGCAGCTTCGAGGGCAGCACGACCGGCTGACGCAGGCGGCCGTCGTAGTTGTCGACGAAGTCGACCGTCTCCTTCTCGATATCGGCGAGCATCTCGTCGGTGATCGAGGCCATGCGCGCCTCGGTGTAGCGCATGGCGGCCGGTGGATCGCCATCGATGGAGCCGAAGTTACCCTGGCCGTCGACGAGCGGGTAGCGCAGGCTGAAGTCCTGTGCCATGCGCACGAGCGTCTCGTACAGCGCCAGGTCGCCGTGGGGGTGGTACTTGGCCATCGTTTCGCCCACCACGCCGGCGCACTTGCGATAGGCCGCGGTCGAGCGCAGGCCCATCTCGTGCATCGTGTAGAGGATGCGCCGATGGACCGGCTTGAGGCCGTCCCTCACATCGGGCAGGGCGCGCGCGACGATCACGCTCATCGCGTAGTCGATGTACGCGGTGCGCATCTCGTCCTCGATCGCCACCGGCCGGACGTTTCCGGTCCGTTCCATCTCCATCGGTCAGTTCCCTCTCAGGTGCAAGGGTAGGTGCCATGTCGCGTATGTCGCGTATGTCGCAGCGGCCATCACTCGGCCCCCACCCCGGGAGCCATCCCGTAGCGCTCCTTCAGGTCCGCCTTTTGTGACGGGGTTGCCCCCAGGTAGCGCCCGGATCCCTCGGCGATGACACGCCCATCGGCTCCGCGCACCTCCCCGGCAACGTCGTAGATGCGCCTGCGGCGCTCCACCACGCGGCCCTCGGCCACGAGCTCCTCGCCCGGCATCGCGGGTGAGCGATAGCGGATCGTCATCTCGGCGGTGACCGCCCACGAGTCGAAGCTCGAGGGCGCCCAGGCCATCACCTCGTCCAGGAGGGTGGCAATGATCCCGCCGTGCAGCTTGTCGCTCCAGCCGACGAAGTCGTCGCCGGCCGTCCACGCCGCACGGGCGGACGCGTCCCCGAGCTCGATCCGTAGCCGCATCCCGATCGGATTGTCGCGGCCGCAGGCGAAGCAGTTGTGATCGGCGAATGCGTAGCGGCGACCGTCTTCGGCGACGATCACCTCGCTGCTCCCGATGCTGCGCGCCTGTCGATCCATGACTACCAGGGGTTCTCCCCCTCCTCGGCGTCGTACTCGTCGGCGCCCCACTCGTCGTCGTCCGAGCGACGGAGGCACTGGTCGGCGATGGCCAGCGCGAAGGCGTGGCTGACCGCGTAGGAGTCGCGCAGCATGTTCACCGCCTCGCGGCGATCTCCCACGCCGTTGGCCTCGAGCAGCTCGCACCACTCGTCGAGCGTGCGTCCGGTCTTGTGGGCCACCTGCCGAAGATCGGCCGCGTGTCGTGATGGCATCGGTCTGTCGCCTCTCTAGATGTCCAGGTTGCGGACCTTGCGGGCTTCCCCGCGGATGAAGTCGCGCCGTGGCTCGACCCGTTCGCCCATGAGGGTGCTGAAGATCTCGTCGGCCTCGCCGGCGTCGCCAATGTCGACGCGGAGCAGCGTTCGCGTGTCGGGGTTCATGGTCGTCTCCCAGAGCTGGTCGGCGTTCATCTCGCCCAGGCCCTTGAAGCGCTGCACGCTCACGTTCTTCGTCTTGCCGTCTCGCGACAGCTCCTTGACCGCCTGCTCGCGCTCCTTCTCGCTGGTCGCGTAGCGGGTCACCTTGCCGGTGCTGACGCGGTAGAGCGGGGGCTGGCAGATGTACAGGTAGCCGTTGTCGATCACCTCGGGCATGTGCCGGTAGAAGAAGGTGAGCAGGAGCGTGGTGATGTGCGCGCCGTCGACATCGGCGTCGGAGAGGAGGCAGATGCGGTGGTAGCGCAGCTTGGTGATGTCGAATGTCTCGCCGATGCCGGCGCCGAGCGCGATGACCAGCGGCCGAATCTTGTCGGAGCTGAGCACCCTGTCGAGGCGCGCCTTCTCGACGTTCAGCATCTTGCCGAACATCGGCAGGATGGCCTGGAAGCGACGGTCGCGTCCCTGCTTGGCGGAGCCACCGGCGGAGTCGCCCTCCACGATGTAGAGCTCCGAGCGGGCGGGATCACGCTCCTGGCAGTCGGCCAGCTTGCCGGGAAGGGCCATGCCCTCCAGCGCGCCCTTGCGGATGACGAGGTCACGCGCCTTGCGGGCCGCCTCGCGGGCGCGGGCCGCAGTGAGGCACTTCTCGATGATCCGCCGCCCGTCGGCCGGGTTCTCCTCGAGGTGCTGGACGATGCCCTCGGTGACGACGTTCTGGACCGCGCCCTTCACGTCGGCGTTGCCGAGCTTCGCCTTCGTCTGGCCCTCGAACTGCGGATCGGTGAGCTTGACGCTGATGACGGCGGTGAGCCCCTCGCGGACGTCGTCGCCCGACAGGTTCGCCTCCTTCTCGGAGAGCGTGCCCGACTTGCGCGACCACGTGTTGAGCGAGCTCGTCAGGGCCGCCCGGAAGCCGGCGACGTGGGTGCCGCCGTCGACGGTGTGGATATTGTTGGCGAAGGGGATGACGTTCTCGGCGAAGCCGTCGTTGTACTGGAGCGCCACCTCGACGTTCGTCGAGCCGACCATGCGCTCGACGTAGATCGGCCGCCCATTCAGCACGTCGCGGCGCCGGTTGAGGTGTCGCACGAAGCTCGTCACGCCGCCCTGGAAGAAGAAGTTCTTCTCGCGGTCGACCCGCTCGTCGCGAAGGCGGATCCAGAGGCGCTTGTTCAGGTAGGCGGACTCGCGCAGGCGGGTGCTGATCGTCTCCCAGCTGAAGTCGAGGGTCTCGAAGACCTCCGGGTCGGGATGGAAGAAGGTGCGCGTGCCGTGCTGCCGCTTCCAGGCGGGATCCAGCCCGCGGTTCGCCTCGGCCGCGGCGCCGGTCTGCTTCACGGCTCCCTTCGGCGCGCCGCGCTCGTACTCCTGGACGAAGCGCTTCTTGTCACGCAGCACCTCCACCCGCATCACCGAGCTCAGGGCGTTGACGACGCTCACGCCGACGCCGTGCAGGCCGCCCGAGACCTTGTACCCGCCGCCGCCGAACTTCCCCCCAGCATGGAGGACCGTGTGCACCACCTCGAGCGCGCTCTTGCCCGACGCGTGCTTGCCGACCGGGATGCCGCGGCCGTCATCCACGACTTCGAGACGCCCGTCCGAGTGGATCGTGACGTCGATCCGGGTGGCGACATCGGCCATCGCCTCGTCGATGCTGTTGTCGACGACCTCCCACACGAGCTGATGCAGGCCGCGAGCGTCGGTGGAGCCGATGTACATGCCCGGGCGCTTGCGCACCGCCTGCAGGCCCTCCAGGACCTGGATGTTCGCGGCGGTGTACTCGGATTGCGCCTTGCGGCGCGTCTTCGGTGCTCGTTCGACGGTCATGTGGATTGGGCAACCTCGTGGTCGGGATGAACCGATGGCGCGGCGTCGGCGGACTGGCCGCCCGATGCCCCGCGCGTGATGATCGAGTAGAGGCGATCGAGCTCCTCGTCCGAGTAGAAGTCGATGACGAGGCGCCCGCCGCGGCGGGTCCTCACGATGCCGACCTTCGTGGCCAGGACGCCTCGCAGCTGCGCCTCGAGGTCCTGGAGGTCGTGGCTGAGCGAGGTCCGGGCGGAGGTCGCCGGGGCCTCCTCGCGCTTGCGGCGCACGAGCTCCTCGGTCTGGCGCACCGAGAGCTGGCGTTCGAGCACGATCTGGAGCACGGCGCGCTGGAGCTCGGGGATGGTGATCGCCGCGAGCGCCCGCCCGTGCCCCTCGGTGATGCGCCCGCCGACGATCGCCTGGCGCGTCTCGTCGGCGAGGTCGAGGAGGCGCAGCGAGTTGCTCACCGCCACCCTGCTCTTGCCCACCTGGCGAGCGACAGCCTCGTGGGTCAGCCCGAAGTGATCGATCAGCTCGCGGTAGGCGAGCGCGGTCTCGATCGCGTTGAGGTCCTCGCGCTGCAGGTTCTCGATCAGGGCCAGCTCGAGTGAGCTCTCGCCGGCGTCGGCATCGCGCACGACGGCCGGAATCGTCTCGAGGCCGGCGAGGCGGGCCGCGCGCAGGCGTCGCTCGCCGGCGATCAGCTCGTATGCGCCGTCGACGAGTGGCCGGACGATGATCGGCTGGAGCACGCCGTGCACCGCGATCGAGGCCGCCAGCTCACCGAGCTGCGCCTCGTCGAACGCGGCACGCGGCTGGCTCGGATTCCGCTCGACGCGGTCGAGGGCCAGATCGAGGACGCCTCGCTCCTCCCGGCTTCCGGGGATGAGGGCGTCGAGCCCACGACCGAGGCCGAACGAGCGCGCGCCGCGCGGTGGGCTGCTAGCCACGCGCGGTCACCTCTCCGGCCAGCTCGCGGTACGCGTCGGCCCCGCGCGAGGCCGGATCGTAGAGCGCGATGGGCAGGCCGTGGCTGGGCGCCTCGGACAGGCGCACGCTGCGCGGCACGACCGTGTGGTACACGCTGCCGTTCATGTGCAGCCGCACCTCGGATGCCACCTGCGCCGAGAGGTTCGTGCGCGCGTCGTACATGGTGAGCAGCACGCCCTCGATCTCGAGGCGTGGGTTCAGGCCCTCTCGGACGCGTCGAATGGTGTTCACCAGCTGGCTCAGCCCCTCCAGGGCGTAGTACTCGGTCTGGATCGGAATGAGGACGCCGTCCGCGGCCGTCAGCGCATTCAGCGTCAGCAGGCCGAGCGACGGCGGGCAGTCCACCAGGATCTTCTCGTAGGTTCCGTTCAACCCCGCCAGGCTGGCCGCCAGGCGCCGCTCGCGCGCGGTGATGCCGACGAGCTCGATCTCCGCGCCCGCCAGGGACTGTGTCGAAGGCACGATGTCCAGCCCGCTGATCGGGGTGCCGACGATCAGCTCCGCCACCGGCACCCGGTCGACGAGCGCGTCGTACGAGGAACGGTCGATGGAGCGGCGATCGACGCCCAGGCCGCTCGTCGCGTTGCCCTGTGGGTCGAGATCGATGATGAGTGTGCGAGTTCCGGAGAGGGCGAGGTAGGCCGCCAGGTTGATGACCGTGGTCGTCTTGCCGACGCCGCCCTTCTGGTTTGTGCAGGCCGTGACCCGGACCACGAGCGCTCCGCTGCGAGTTCAATGGGCACCCCTATTCTACCAGTTTCGGCGCTCTCTCACCGCTTACCAGGCGCTTACTGCGGCCGCGATGGGGACGCGACTTATCCACATGACCGCCGGATGTTTCACGTGGATCATTCGTCCGCGATTCGCCTCCCGGTCCTCTCTATACTGCGTTGCGAGCACCGCATTCCATGCAGCCCGGGGACCCTCGCGATCAGCTACCTCAGTCCACTCCTGGCCATCGTCGTCGGCATCGTCCACGCGAGCCTGGCCCCGGTGATCGAGATCGGCGGGGTTAAGCCGAACCTCGTGCTCGTCGCCGTCGTCCTCGTCACGTGCCTCGTCGGATTCCTGCCCGGCGTCACCTGGGCCTTCGTGGGCGGGCTGACGGCCAACCTCCTCGTCGGCGATCCGCTCGGATCGGTCCCGCTCGCCATGCTCATCGCGGCCGCGCTGGTTGCCGGCGGCGCGCGAGCCTTCGGCCGCATGATCTGGATCTATCCGGTCGTCGCGGCCTTCGTCGCCTCGGTCGTGGCGGATCTGATCGGCCTGGCGATCGCGCGCCTCGTGACCGATGCCGCCGCGGGGCCGCTCCCGGTGCAGATCATCCTGGCTGCCGCGCTCCTGAATGCGGCGTTGGTGGCGCTCTTCCTCGTTCCGGCCCGGGCACTGGCAGTCCGCTTCGTGCCGGAGGAGGCAACCGCATGGTGATGGCATGGCCGATCTGAACGACGGTCGCCTCGACCTGCGCCGTTCCAGGGCTCGGTTCATCGCCTTCGCCGTGGGCGCGGCGCTGGTGCTGGCCGTCCTCGGCGGTCGCCTCTTCCACCTCCAGGTCGTGAACGGCGAGGTCTACGCGGCGCGGGCGACGGCGGCCCGCACGCTGGAGGTACCGCTCCCGGCCCCGCGCGGCCTGGTGGTCGACCGTGCCGGCCGGCCGGTGGCGGTGAACGTCCCATCGTGGACGGTGCGCATCCGGCCTGCGGACCTGCCCGAGATCGAGCGTGCGCGCGTGCTCTCACGCATCGCGCGGCTCATCGACGTTCCGGCGGAGGCGCTCCGATCGCGGCTGGACGCCTTCCACGGTTCGCCGTACGACCTCGTGCCCATCGCGCGCGGCGTGACCCGCCAGGCGGCGCTGCTCATCGGCGAGGAGGCGGAGCGCCTGCCGGGGGTGGAGGTGGGTATCGACCCCATCCGGCAGTACCTCGACGAGACCGGCGCGCCGGCGGCCGAGCTGCTGGCGCACGTGGTCGGCTACACGGGCCCGGTGACGCGCGAGCAACTGCCCGAGCTCACAGAGCAGGGATACCTGCGCGACGACGTCATCGGCAAGGCCGGCATCGAGGCGTCGTTCGAGGACGAGCTGCGCGGCCGGTTCGGCACCCAGCTGGTGGAGCGCGACGCATCGGGCAGGCAGCTGCGCGTGATCGAGACGCTGCGCGAGCCGGAGCCGGGCACGAACCTCATGCTCACCGTCGATGCCTCCGCGCAACGCCTCGCCACCCGGGCGCTCACCTGGGGCATGGAGGCGGCCGGTGTGAGCCAGGGCGTGACGATCGTGATGAACCCGCAGACCGGCGAGATCCTGGCGATGGTCTCGCTCCCCTCGTACGACACGAACAAGTTCGCATCGGCCATCAGCGCCGAGGACTACAGCGTCTACCTGGCCGATCCCGACCGGCCGCTGCGCAACCACGCCATCAGCGACATCTATCCGCCGGGCTCCACCTACAAGCTGGTGACGGCCATCGCGGCGCTCGAGGAGGGCGTCACCACCGCCGCACGCGAGTGGCCGACCTACGGCTGCTACCAGATCCCCGGCGCGCCGGAGGGTGAGTGCCTGTACGACTGGAATCGCCAGGGCTTCGGCCCGCTCGCCATGGTCGACGCGTTCGCGAAGAGCTCGGACACGTTTTTCTACCAGATGGCCGTGCACACCGGCATCGATCCGCTGGCCGAGTGGGCCTACGACCTCGGCTACGGGCAGCGCTCGGGGATTCGGCTGCCCGGCGAGGAGCCGGGGATCATCGCCAGCACCGAATGGGCACGGGCCCAGGGTCGCGCCGGCGTCTTCACCGGTGAGCTGGCGCAGGCCGGCATCGGTCAGAACGTGATCGCGGTGACCCCGCTGCAGGTGCTCAACTCGTACGCCGCCGTGGCCAACGGCGGCAGGCTCATGCGACCGATGATCGTGAAGGGCGAGACCGATGCGAGCGGCACGCTCGTCAAGGAGTACGAGCCGGAGATGATCCATGAGCTCGCCGCCGATCCGTCGACCCTGCAGACGATGCGGATCGGGGCGCGCGAGGTGATCACCTCGGGCCATGCCTACAACATCCGTGACCTCGACCTGCCGGGCGCGCTCTCGGGCAAGACCGGGACGGCCGAGTTCGGCGAGCTGACCGAGGAGGGCACGCTCCCCTTCCACTCGTGGTTCGTGGCCTACCTGCCGAGTGCCGCCGGCGCCACCGATGCGGAGCTTGCGGTCCTCAGCTTCAACTACTCGGCGGTCGTGCCCGGCAACGTGTCGGCCGAGGTCGTGAAGTACTTCCTCCAGCTCTACTACGACCTCGACCAGGACCTGCGACTCGATCCGAACGACTTCAGCCTCGTGACGGCGAACTGACCGATGGGCACCACGACCGCAACCTTTGTTGAGACCTTCACGGCGCGCGACTGGCGCCACTTCGACGTGCAGCTGTTCCTGTACGTGCTGCTGCTGCTCACCGTCGGCGTGGTGATGGGCTACTCCGCCGGCTTCAACGACGCGTCCGCCACGGGCATGTCGCAGACGGTGAAGACGTTGATCTGGGCCGGCATCGGCCTCACCATCTTCTTCGTGGTGGCGAGCGTCGACTACCACTGGCTGCGCACGCTGGCCGCGCCGATCTACGCGGTGGTGCTCGCCCTGCTGGCGCTCACCATGCTCGTCGGGACGAACCTGTTTGGGGCGCAGATGTCGGTCACCGTGGCCGGGCTCGACTTCCAGTTCAGCGAGGTGAGCAAGGTGCTCATGATCGCCGTCCTGGCCAGCTACCTGGTCGGGCGCCGCGAACGGATCGGTCGCCTGGCCACGATCCTCGTTGCGGCGGCCATCATGGCCGTGCCGACCGTCCTCGTCTTCCGCCAGCCCGACCTCGGCACGGCGCTCGTCTTCGTCGCCATCCTGGTGGGCATGCTCTTCATGAGCGGCGCCAGCCTGGGCTGGATGGCGCTCTTCGCGGGCGGCGTGATCGCCGCGGCGCCGGTCGCGGTCAGCCTGCTTCGCGACTACCAGCGAGAGCGGCTCTTCTGCTTCCTGGACCCCTATGCCGATGCCCAGGGCGCCTGCTACCAGCTCGTCCAGGCCCTCAACGCCGTCGGTTCGGGTGGGTGGATCGGCAAGGGACTCACCGTGGGCGGAGAGAGCCAGCGCGGCTACATCCCGGTCCAGTCGACCGACTTCATCTTCACCGTCATCGCGGAGGATCTCGGCTTCATCGGCGGCGTCGTGATGCTCGCGCTCTTCGGGCTCCTGGTGTGGCGCATCCTCCTCATCGGCTGGCAGTCCCAGGACTCGTTCGGGATGATGATCGCCGTCGGGCTGGCCTCGATGATCCTCTTCCAGCTGCTCGTGAACGTCGGGATGGTGATCGGCATCATGCCGGTCACCGGCATCCCGCTGCCGTTCGTCACCTACGGCGGCTCGTCCCTCATCAGCCTCCTCTTCGGGATGGGCATCCTCCAATCGG
>JBOGSW010000250.1:0-3960 GCA_050695815.1 Candidatus Limnocylindria bacterium
GATACGCGACCCCGAGGCCCTCCTTCCCGGGTCGGTGCAGGACCGACACGCGCGGATCGCGCGCGGCGATCGTGTCGGCAAGCTCTCCCGTCCCGTCGGGCGAGGCGTCGTCGACGACGAGGAGCGACGCCTCCGGCAATATCGCCAGGATCGCCGCCGCCATGGGCTCGACATTCTCGCGCTCGTCGTAGGTGGGCAACACGACCCAGACCCCCCTCCCGGCCGCCAGGCCGACCGAGGGAGGCGCGCCGGGGGGCGCCTCAGCGCCCGATGCCGACATAGGCGACGCCCGCCTCCACCCATGGCGCACGGTCGACCGCGTTACGGCCGTCCACGAAGAGCTCGATGCCGGGCAGGCGCGACGGGTCGAGATCGCGATGGGCCGCGTGCGCCGACTGGAGCACGGCCACGCGGACCTGCTCGGGCGCCTCGAGGTCGTACGGCTCGAAGCCGAGGCGGCGCAGGTGCTCGGCGTCGAAGTACGGGTCGTGGGCGTAGACCCGTGCCCCCGCCGCGAGCAGCTCGTCGCGCAGACGGAAGGCGGAGCTGAACGCGTCCTCCTTGACGTCGCCGCGATAGGAGATGCCGAGGACCAGCACCGGCTGGCCATCCAGGGACCCGATGCGATCCTCGATGGCATCGACGGTGAATGCGCCCATCCCCTCGTTGATCTCGCGCGCCAGCGGGGGGAGGCGCAGATTCGGATCGTCGTTGAACAGGAAGTGTGGATAGACCGGGATGCAGTGCCCGCCCACGCCCACGCCGGGCTGATGGATGTGGCTGTACGGCTGCGAGTTGGCGGCTTCGATCACCTCGGTGACGTCGATCCCGTGCCGCGCCGCGTATTGGGCCAGCTCGTTGGCGTAGGCGATGTTCACGTCGCGGTAGGTCGTCTCGGCCAGCTTCGTCATCTCGGCCGTCTCGGCGTTCGCCACGGCCCGCACCTCGGTCCCCTCGTCGAGCACCGCGGCGTACAGCTCGACCGCCCGCCGCGTGCTCTCGTCGCTCGTGCCTCCCACGATCTTCGGGTAGCGGCGCAGGTCACCGAAGACGCGGCCGACGAGGACGCGCTCCGGGCTGAACGCGAGGAACAGGTCGCGGTCGATTTCGAGGCCACTGCCTGCGGCCAGCATCGGCCCGAAGCGGTCGCGGGTGGTCCCGACCGGCAGCGTCGTCTCGTACACCACCAGCGTATTGGGCCCGATCACAGCGGCGAGGTCTCGCGTCGCCGAGTCGATCGGCTTGAAGTCGATCTGCCGATCCGCGTCGACGACGACCGGCACGATCACGACGACCGCATCGGCGTCGCGCACCCCGGAGGGGTCCTCCCAGGTCGTGGCGCGCAGGCGACCCGCGGCGACGAGCTCCGGCACGCGGTCGATCAGCGTCTGCTCGTCGCGGTGCGGCGACTCGCCACGGTTGATGGCATCCACGATCCCCGCGGCGATGTCGACGCCGAGGACCTCGTGCCCGCGCGATGCGTACTGGACCGCCAGCGGCAGGCCGATGTGCCCCAGGCCCACGACCGCCAGTTTCATGCGAGCACCTCCGCCAGGGCAGGGCCGGCGATCACCTCGCCGGTGAGCGCCGAATCGACCATCTTGCGCGCCAGCAGGAGAGCCACCATCGCGTCGTGCGGGTCGACCGGTGGCGGCCCTCCGTCGCGCACGGCACGGCTGAACTCGCCCAGCTCGACCGCGAGCGGCTCGGCCCGGCGGATCGACCGCTGGGTCATCTCGCCCTCGGCGACCGACGTGATCGGAGCGCCTAACCCGTCGGCGCCCCGGTTCTGCCACGTCTGCGCGGCATCCGGGTTGGGGTAGAACACGAGGTCCTGGCTGATGTAGTCGGCAACGTAGAAGCCACGCTCGCCGGTGACCGTCAGCGTCCGCTGCTTGGTGGGGGTGAGCCAGTTGATGTTCAGGACGCCGATCACCCCGTTCTCGAATTTCATCATTCCGTTGAAGAGGTCCTCGTGCTCGGTATGGATGCGCCGCTCCGCCTCCGCGTAGATGCGGACCGGCTCGGACCCGACCAGGTAGCGCATCACGTCGAGGTCGTGGGGGGCGAGGTCGACCACGACGCCGACGTCGCGGATGCGCTCCGGGAACGGCCCGAGGCGCGTGGCGCTGACCTGGAACACGCGGCCGAGCTCCTCCGCCTCCAGCCGTCTGCGCAGCTCGCGGATGACCGGGTTGAAGCGCTCGATATGACCCACCGTGAGCATCCGTCCGGCGGCGCGCGCCGCCTCGATCATGGCCGTCGCCTCGTCGCGCGTGGCGGCGATCGGCTTTTCGACCAGGACATTCGCGCCAGCCTGCAGGGCCAGCAGTGTCACGGGCAGGTGCAGGCTGGTGGGAGCCACGATGCTCACCAGGTCGAGCTCCTCCTCGGCGAGCATCCGGGCCGGATCCTGGTAGCCGCGCGCGCGCCGTCCGGCGGTTGCGCGTCCGACCGCGGCAGCATCCGGATCCGCGACCGCGGCGAGGTCCACGCCCTCGACCGACTCATCCCAGACCCTGACGTGGTTGCGGCCCATCATGCCCAGCCCCACCACGCCGGCACGGAGCCGGCGGCCTTCGCTCATCGTGCGGGCGCCTCGATCTCGAGCGGCCCGAGCGTAGACGCGGTCTCGTTCACCACGCCGATCACCGTGCTCACCTCGTCGTCGCTGAGCGACGGATGGACCGGGATGCTGAGCACCTGCTCGGTGAGCCGATCCGTCACCGGGAACGACCCATCGCCGTACCCGAGGGCGACGAACGGCTTCTGGCGGTGCACCGGGATCGGATAGTAGATGCCGCTGCCCACGCCGCGCTCGGTGAGCGCATCGGCGAATGCGTCGCGCCGGTTCACCCGAATTGTGTACTGGTGGTACACGTGCGTCGCTCCGGGCCGGACGCGTGGCGTCACCACGCCGCGCAGCTCGGCGTCGTAGCGCGCGGCGATCGATTGGCGCCGCGCGTTGTACTCGGCCAGCTTCGGGAGCTGCGCCAGGCCGATGGCGGCGGCCAGATCGGTCATGCGGAAGTTGTAGCCGACGACGTCGTGGTGGTAGCGGACCTTCATTCCGTGCTCGCGCAGGAGGCGCACCCGTTCGGCCAGCCCGGCATCGTGGGTAGTGACCATGCCGCCTTCGCCGGTGGTCATGTTCTTCGTCGGGTAGAAGCTGAAGGCCCCCGCGCCCCAGGTGCCGCTCCTGCGATCGCCGATGCCCGCGCCGTGGGCCTGCGCCGCGTCCTCGATGACCGCCAGGCCGCGACGCTCGGCGATCTCGGAGATTGCCGCCATGTCGGCCGGCTGTCCGTACAGGCTGACCGGCATGATCGCCTTCGTGCGCCGCGTGATGGCCGCCTCGACAAGCGCAGGGTCCATGCAGAAGTCGCCCTCGCCGATGTCGACGAAGACGGGCCGCGCGCCGGTGTACAGGATGCTGTTCGCGCTGGCGATGAAGGTGAACGGGACGGTGATCACCTCGTCGCCCTCGCCGACCTCGTAGCCGAGCAGGGCAAGGTGCAGCGCGGTCGTGCCGGACGAGGTTGCGACGGCGTGCGTCGCGCCGATCGCCGCTGCGAACGCCTCCTCGAACTCGCGGACGCGCGGGCCCTGCGCCAGCGAGCCGGAGGACATCGCCTCCCAGACGCGCTGCTTCTCCTCCTCGCCCATCTGCGGGCGAGCGATGGGGATCACGATCTCAATGCCTCCTGTGCGGTCCCCGGCGCCGCGTGCGCTCGGGCATACTGTCCTTCGAGGGCCGCGACGATGCGTCCCGCCGCGCGCCCATCGCCGAAGAGCGACGGCCGCGGCCTGGTCCGGTCCATGAAACCATGATCGGCCAGGGCGGCCGCGAGCGCACCCGGCGCGTCGTCCACGACGCGGTTCCAGCCCGCCTCGACCGTCTCGACCCACTCGGTCTCGCCGCGCAGCGTGATGCACGGCACGCCCGACAGGTACGCCTCC
>JBOGSW010000251.1:0-32136 GCA_050695815.1 Candidatus Limnocylindria bacterium
GCAACGGGTGGCGATCGCGCGCGCGGTGGCCTACCAGCCGCAGATCCTGCTCATGGACGAGCCGTTCGCATCGGTCGATGCCCAGACACGTGCCGACCTGCAGGACATGGCGCTCGACGTGTGGCGCACCCATCGCAGCACCGTCCTGTTCGTGACCCATGACATCGACGAGAGCGTCTACCTGGCCGATCGCGTCCTCGTCCTCTCGCAATCGCCCGCCACCGTTGCCGCGGAGATCGCGATCGACCTGCCCCGACCACGCGATCAGATCGACACGAAGGCGTCGCCCGCGTTCGTCGCGCAGCGCGCCAGCGTGGCCCGGCTCATCCGCCGGCCACAGCCCACGGCCGGCCCTGGTCCGGAAACGTTCGTCAGATGACACCCGGCCCGGGTCCCGAAGACATTCGTCAGATGGCACTCCTGATGCCGTAAGCCGATCGTCGACTCGGTGCCGACCAGCGCATCGCGTGTGAGCGGGTCGACGCGTGACTCCCCGCAGAAACAAGCCTCTCCGCTCAATCCGCCGCCTGCGGCCCGGCCGGCATTTCGCTGGGGATGAACGAGCCGGGGGTGGCCAGCCGGCCGGTGATCGGTGCACTCGCCGCGTCCTCGCGGCCCCAACGTCACTATCCCGCCTCGCCCCGACCATATTCATGAGTCTATCACTCACTTTCACTGCCGATAGACTTGACAGGATCGACGCCAGCCTGTATCACTAGCCGATGCCGACGATAGAAGGCCTCGACACGCGCGCGTCAGCCCATATGCGGCCCCGGGGCATACCGCTACGACCGCTTCATCCACTCCCCACCAGATGTAGCGGCTTGGTCGTCGTCAGCTCAGCTGACTGCTGCCTGGCCCATGGAGGACTCGACTCATGATCCGGACCCTCGCCCTACGGCCGATGACGCGGCTCGCGCTCGTTGCGGCCCTGGCCCTAGCGCTCACCGGCGTTGGCATCGCGCTCGCGCCCAGTTCCCACAACCACGACACCGTGTCTGCGGCCTCCCGTGCCGACCGAGACGCCTTCCACGACGCCATGCGCGTCCTTTGGGAGGACCATATCGTGTGGACCCGGATGGCGATCATCAGCATCGTAGATGACCGGCCCGACCAGACATTCGCCGTCGACCGGCTTCTGAAGAACCAGGACGACATCGGGGACGCCATCAAGCCGTTCTACGGCGAGGCAGCCGGCGACGCGCTGACAGCGCTCCTGCGCGAACACATCGTCGGCGCTGCGGACCTGCTCGTGGCAGCGAAGACCGGCGTCGGGTTCGAAGCTGCCCACGAGGCGTGGTACGCCAACGGCGCCGAGATCGGAGCCTTCCTGGCCGATGCGAATCCTCGCAACTGGGATCGCGCGGAGATGCAGGCCATGATGGCCGACCACCTCGACCTGACCCTCGCTGAGGCGGTCGCGCGGCTTCAGGGCGACTACGCCGCCGACGTCGCCGCCTTCGACGAGGTCCACGTTCAGATCCTCCACATGGCCGACATGTTGAGCGACGGGATCGTGGCCCAGTTCCCAGGCGGCTTCAGCCGGTAGCAGCCGGAGCAACGGGCGGTCGCGAGCTGTGCGCGCCGCCCGCCGCTCCACCGACTCATCGATCCGAGGACGACATGACCCTGACGCATGAACACACTAACGGCGCGGTTTGCGCTTCCAACCCTGCCTGCCCCGTCGAGCGCGTTCGCGCCATCGATCCTGGCCAAGCGAGATCCTCGGCTCGCTCGGGATGGACCTGAACGAGCCCGGCACGCCGGCCGCAGGCCACGGCCCGCCGGCCCTGGTCCGGAAACATTCGTCAGATGACACTGTTGATGCCGTAAGCCGATCGTCGGCCGGCAGCTCCGGTCAGATGTCACCTACAGGTGCCCTGTGACGACCGTTGCGCTTCGAAACCGTTCGAATTCACGAACGCACAAGGGTCAATCGACGATCACCTCGGGCTAATGGCACCCCTGGTGCCACGTGACGGAAATCAGAGCTCGGGCTCGGGGCTCGAAGCTCGGAGCCACGAGCGAATGGCGCGTGAGCTGGGCAGTCAATCCCCGGTGACGACCGCCTCCACCCAGCCATGGATCTCGCGGCGCAGCGTGGCCAGCGGCAACGAGCCGTGCCCCAGCACCTCGTCGTGGAAGGCGCGCAGGTCGAACCGATCTCCCATCCGCTCGCTGACTTCGGCGCGCGCTCGCTCGATCTCGCGCTGGCCGATCTTGTAGCTGAGCGCCTGCCCGGGCCAGACGGTGTAGCGGTCGACCTCGATCTCGGCATCGACCATCGGCAGCGAGCCGCGTTCGTGCATGAAGGCGATCGCCCGGTCGCGCGTCCAGCCCATCGCATGGAGGCCGGAGTCGACGACCAGCCGTGCCGCGCGGAACGACTGTGCGTCGAGCATGCCGAGCCGCTCCGCATCGGTCGCGTACAGGCCCATCTCATCGGCCAGGCGCTCGGTGTAGAGTCCCCAGCCCTCGGCGTAGGCAACGCCCGCCATCCTGGCACCGAGGATGCGGAAGGCGGGCAGGCCCTCCAGCTCCATCTCGATCGCGATCTGGAAGTGGTGGCCCGGGGTCGCCTCGTGGAACGTGATCGCCGCGAACTTGTGGAGCTGCCGCTCGGCCGGCTGATAGGTGTTGATGTAGTACTGGCCCTGGCGCGAGCCGTCGATGGACGGGGGCATGTAGAAGGCCGGCGGCGACTCCGCCTCGCGATAGGCCTCGACTGCCTTCACGTAGCAGTTGGCGCTGGGCAGCCGGCCGAAGTAGCGCGGAGCGGCCGCGAAGGCTCGCTCGGTCTGCTCCTGCGCCAGGCGCACGAGCGCTTCGGGGTCATCGGTGTGATTCTTCGGATCGCCCAGCAGAGCGTCGTGCAGGGCATGCCGGTCGGCATGGCCCCCGCGACGTGCAATCTCGTCCTTCTCTGCCTCGATCGATTCGAGGTCGGCAAGGCCGAAGGCGTGCACCTCCTCCGCGTTCGTGGCGACCGTGGTCTGCATCCGGATAGCCAGCCGATACGCGTCGTCGCCGCCCGGCGTCGTGCTCAACCCCGGCTCGGGGCGAGCGTGCGGCTCATAGTCGCTGGCGAGATAGTCGCGCAGGCGGCGCAGCCCGGCGTAGATGTGCTCCTCGACGGCGATGGCGACCCGCTCACGATCCTCGTCACTGACCCGGGCCAGCGACGTCGCGGGATGCTCTGCGGGCGTCATCGCCAGCAACCGATCAATCTGCTCGATCGCCCGTCGCACCGGCACGACGGCCGACGTCCGGCCGTCCTCGACCCCCTCGGCGAGCGTCTCGATGTACTGCTCGATCATGGCCGGATAGGTGCGCCACCGCGCGAGGAGCTTGTCCACCCGCTCGGGCGTGTCGGCAGGCTGGTACTGGGCCATGTCGGCCGGCCAGACCTGCGGCCCGGTCATGTGGTCGACCGCGATCTGGTACTGCTTCTGGGCGAGCGCCTCGAGCTGGTTCTCACAGACCAGGATCAGCAGATCGCGGGTGATGACCTGCTCCGGTTCGAGGCCGGTGGCCGGGATCGCCTTCGCCTCCTCGAGCGCACTGCGAAATGCGGCCTCCTCGTCGGCGCGGCCGTCTGGACCGAGGTCGGGCCAGCGATCGTTGAAACGCTCGTCGCCGAGCACGGTGGCCCACATCGTGTCGCGTTCCAGGACGCCGTCCCAGAATCGATCGGCAAGGTCGTTGACGGCGGCATTGGGATCGGCAGCAACGGACACGGGTGACGATCTCCCTGTTGTGGATCGGATGGGCACGTGGCAGTGTAGCGCGGTCGTTTCAGCCAAAGAGGTCGGCCAGCAGGGCCGGCGGCGTCTCCTCGAGCTGGTCATAGCGGCAGTCGGCCGGCGAGCGGTCCGGGCGCCAGCGCCGGAAGGTGGCCGCATGGCGGAACCGATCCCCCTGGAGGTGGTCGAAGGCGACCTCGCACACCAGCTCCGGACGCAGCGGCTCCCACGAGAGGTCCTTGCCGCGATTCCAGCGCGACGTGGCGCCCGGCATGCGCCGACCCTCCTCGGCCGCGGCCGCCTCGGCCAGCGCCCACTCGCGCCACGGATGGTCCTCCATCCCGCCCTTGCGGTACGGCTCGAGGAACGCGACCAGCTCCGCGCGCTTCGCCATCGTGAAGGACGAGGTGACGCCCACGTGCTGCAGCTGGCCGTCAGCGTTCCAGAGCCCGAGCAGCAGCGAGCCGATGAGCGTCCCCGGCCCGTTCTTGTGCCAGCGGAAGCCGGCGACCACGCAGTCGGCCGTGCGGGCGTGCTTGATCTTCGCCATCGTCCGCTTGCCCGGCGCGTACGGATCGGCGCCGCGCTTGGCGATCACGCCGTCAAGACCGGCGCCCTCGAAGACCTCGAACCAGTGCTGCGCGACCGCGGGATCGGTGCTCGAAGGCGTGAGCCGGACCGATGCGTGCGGCTCGCCGAAGAGCCCCTCCAGGCGCGTGCGGCGCTCGGCGAAGGCCGTCTCGCGCAGGTCGTCCGACCCATCGGCCAGGCAGTCGAAGGCGACGAACGAGGCCGGCGACTGCTCGGCCAGCATGCGCACGCGGGAGGCCGCCGGATGGATCCGCAGCAGGAGTGAGTCGAAGTCGAGGCCGCCGTCGGGCCGAGCGATCACCACCTCGCCGTCGAGCACGAACCGGGCGCCGGGGCCACCACCTACGACCCGCAGTGGATCCTCGAGCTCCGGGAAGTATCGGTTCAGTGGTTTGAGGTCGCGTGACTGGATGTAGACCTCATCGCCGTCGCGGAAGACGAGCGCGCGGAAGCCGTCCCACTTCGGCTCGTAGATCCATCCGTCGCCGGTCGGGATCTCGGGGGTCGGCTTGGCGAGCATCGGCGCGATCGGCGGCTCGATCGGAAAGGGCATGGACCGATGATACGGGCCGCGGCGTGGCATGATCGGAGCGATGCGAGATCTCGGCGGCCGCCTCTTCATCGGCCTCGCGGCCGTGGCAGCCGGCGTCATGGCCCTGGGATATGCCTTCATCTTCAGCGGCATCGCCGCGCCGTCAGACAGCTTTGGGACAGTCGAGGTCCCGGCGGCCGGCCAGGTGGTCGCGGCGAGGCTCGCCGACGGACGGCCCGTTTTCGTTGGCGCTGGCGGCGGGGCGGCCTGGGTGCTCGACGCTCGCGAGCCGCGCGAATCCGGCGAGCTCGATGTGCTGCTGGGGTGGTGTCCGACGGACCAGGCCTTCGTGGGAACCAGGCCTACCTCGATCTTCGCGGCAGACGGGTCGGTGCTCAGAAGGGACGGTACCGGCATGACCGCCTATGCCACCACGCCGGCGGGCGGCGATACGTCACGCCTCCGCGTCGAGGCACAGACATCCGTGCGCCCAGTCGCCGCCGAGGAGCGGATGCTTCAGTACACCTGCGATCCCGGCGACTGGATCGCCCACCGCGCCCAACCCGACGAGGTGTTCGACCCATCGGTGGCTGTCGACCAGGAGCCGCCGGGCTGGATCTGGCTGAGCGGCACGCTCGTAGCTGCCGGCGACGAGATCGCGCTGTGCGATGGCGCGTCCTCGGCATGCGAGCGCTCCGCACCGGTGCGCGGTATCGATCCTGCGAAGGTCACAGCCACCCACGGCGGTCGCGTCGCGGGCACATTCATCGGTCGCGTACGGGACGGCGCGCTCGAGGGGCTCATCCTCGTCCCCGACCTGGGAGGGTCTTCATGAGCATCAGCCTCCAATTCCTCGGTGCCGCAGGCTGCGTCACCGGCTCGCAGTTCCTGGTCAGTGCTGGCGATCGGCGCGTCCTCGTCGACTGCGGCATGTTCCAGGGCTCGCCCGAGGAGATCGAGCGCAACCGGATGCCGTTCGCCTTCGAGACCGATACGCTCGATGCCCTGTTGCTGACCCACGCCCACCTCGACCACTGCGGGCGCATCCCGGCGCTCGTTCGGGCCGGCTACGGAGGACCGATCCACGCCACGAGTGCCACCGCCGACCTCGCCGAGATCGTGCTGCGCGATTCGGCCAAGCTCCAGGTCGAGTTCGCCGAGCGCTGGAATCGGCGCCAGGCACGCAAGGCGGAGAAGGCTGAGAAGGCTGAGGACAAGGCCGAGGACAAGGCCGCCGACGCCGAGTCGGAGGAGGTTGCCCAGGAGACCGACGACGAGTCGCTCCCCGAACGCATGCGCAAGGCAACCCCGGAGGGCCGCACCACCACTCGCGAGCCGCTCTACGAGGAGCGCGACGTCGACCTGACCATGAAGCAGATGCGCGGCTGCAAGTACGACGACGAGATCGCCGTGACCGATGGCGTCACCGCCATCTTCCGCGACGCCGGTCACATCCTCGGCTCCGCCATCATCGAGCTGCGCGTGACCGATGGCGACGAGACGCGAACGATCATCTTCTCCGGCGACCTCGGACGCGACGAGTCGCCGATCCTGCGCGACCCGACTCCGATCACCCACGCCGACCACGTCGTGGTCGAATCGACCTACGGCAACCGCGAGCACGCCCCGCACGACGATGCGATCGAGGAGCTCGTGGCCGCCATCGGCGAGGTGAGCGAGGACGAGGGCGTCCTGCTAGTGCCGGCGTTCGCCATCGGTCGCACCCAGGAGGTGATCTGGGTGCTCGACCACCTCGTGCGCGAGGGGCGCGTCCCACGGGTGCCGCTCTACATGGACTCGCCGATGGCCTCGAAAGCGACCCACGTCTACTACGACCATCCGGAGACGTACGACCCCCAGACGAAGCAGCTGCTCGACTCCGGCGACTCGCCGCTCCGCTATCCCGGCCAACAGTTCACCGATACGCCAGATGAGTCGAAGTCGATTCGACATGCCAAGCGGCCGATGATGGTCGTCGCATCCTCGGGGATGCTGACCGGCGGCCGGATCATGCACCACCTCAAGGACTTCCTGCCCGATCCGAAGTGCACCCTGCTCTTCATCGGCTACCAGGGCGAGGGCACGCTGGGCCGCCACATCCAGAACGGCGGCGAGACCGCCCGGATCGACGGGGAGGAGATCCAGGTCAGCTGCCGGGTGCGATCGATCAGCGGCTTCTCGGCGCATGCCGATCAGCACGAGCTCGAGGCGTGGCTGGCGCACTTCGGCAAGGCCGGGAATGGAGCCAACGGGAAGCCGAAGCAGGTGTTCATCGTCCACGGCGATCCCGACGCGGCCGAGCACTTCGCCGAGCGCATCCGTACCGAGCTCGGCATGGAGCCGCACATCGCCAAGCACCGCGAGACGGTCACCCTCACCGGACCTGACCGGGCTCGCGTAAGCGGCCGATAAGCCACTGGTAAGCGTTCCACCGCTACCGTCCGGGGCAGGTGTTCAAGCCTCTTGAACACCCGGCGGTCGGCGCTGCCCGAGCCCGCTCGGTTACGATTGCGGGGTGACCCCCTCCGAGCGGCCGGTCATCGGCTTCCTCACCGACTTCGGCCTCGATGGCGCCGTGGCGACCTGCAAGGGCGTCATGCTCTCGATCTGCCGTGATGCGCAGATCGTTGACGTCGCCCACTCGGTGCGGAAGTACGCCATCCGCGACGGGGCGTACCTGCTCCGCTTCGCGCTCCCCTACCTGCCAATCGGCGTGCACGTCGGTGTGGTGGATCCCGGCGTAGGCACGGAGCGCCGGCCGATCGCCATCCGAACCGGCCGCGGCGACGTCCTCGTCGGCCCCGACAACGGCCTCCTGCTGCCGCCCGCCGATGCGCTCGACGGCGCGATCGCCGCGCGCGAGCTCGCCAATCGTGACCTGTGGCTGCCGGTCACGACATCGACGTTCCACGGACGCGATATCTTCGCGCCGGTGACGGCCCACATCGCTGCCGGCGATGCCGAGTTCGATCTGGTCGGGCCGGAGATCCCGATCGAGCAGCTCGTGCGGCTCCCGGAGCCGGTGGCTCACGCCACGGAGAGCCGGCTCGAGACGAGCGTCACCTACGTCGACAGCTTCGGGAACATTCGACTGGCGGGCGGGCGCGCGGAGCTCGAGGCCGCCTTCCCCGGGATCGAGGATGGCCGCGCCCTCACGGCCGCGTTCGATGCCCCGCCTCTCACGGAAGAGACGCGCTTCGGGACGACCTTCGGATCCGTGCCGGTCGGCGCATCGGTGGTCTACGTCGACTCGCTCGGGAACCTGGCCATGGCCGACAACCAGGGCAACCTCGCCGCACGGCTTGGCGTGGGCCTCGACCGGCCCGTGCGCATCAGCGCCGGCTGACAAGTGGCCGGACCGTACCTGTCGTTCCTCACCGACTTCGGCGACGACACCGCGCCGGCGGTCTGCCGCGGCGTGATCTGGTCGATCGTCCCCGACGCCCGCATCAACGACCTGACCCACACGAGCCGCCACTTCGCCATCCGCGACGGCGCCTTCCTGCTCTGGTCGGCGGTGCCGTACCTGCCTGTCGGCGTCCACCTGGCCGTGGTCGATCCGGGCGTCGGGACCGAACGGCGCCCGATCGCGCTGCTGGCGAAGCGCGGCGATCTGCTGGTGGGTCCCGACAACGGGCTGCTCATTCCCGCCGCCGAGCGGCTCGGTGGGATCACCGCGGCCCACGCCCTCGAGAACCGCGCCCTATGGCGCGAGGCTGTCTCGCACACCTTCCACGGCCGCGACATCTTCGCGCCCGTGGCCGCCCACCTGGCGGCCGGCGTCCCGATCGCCGACGCCGGCCCGGCGATCGCACCGGATGATCTCGTGCCGCTGACCTTCCCGGAACCACGCGCACGCGACGGCGGGCTCGAGACGAGCGTCCTCTTCGTCGATCACTTCGGGAACTGCCGCCTCGCCGGTCAGCCGGCGGACCTTGCCGCCCTCCGCGGCCGTCTCGATCCGGGCGACCGATTCAAGCTCGCGATCGCCGAGCACGCCACCGAGGTTCCGTGGCGCGCCACGTTCGGCGATGCCGAGCCCGGCGAGCTGCTCCTCTACGAGGACGCCGACTACGCCGGCCTCGGCATCGGCGTCAACCAGGGCTCAGCCGCCGAGCGACTCGGGCTGGAGCGGGACACCGCCATCCGGATCGAGCCCGCCTGACCGATGCCGGACGCCATCGTCGAGGTGGACGACCTGACCTTCCGCTATCGACGCGCGAGCGAGCCGGCCGTCCGCAACATCTCGCTGCGCATCGAGCCGGGCGAGGTCCTCCTCGTGGCCGGTCCGTCCGGCTGCGGCAAGAGCACGCTCATCCGCGCCATCAACGGGCTGGTCCCCCACGCCTACTCGGGCGAGCTCGGCGGGACCGTGCGCGTGGAGGGCCGCCCGACCACCGAGCTACGTTTGCGAGAGATCAGCCACACCATCGGGACGCTCCTCCAGGATCCGGCGAAGCAGATCATCGGCTCCACCGTGGAGGGGGAGCTGGCATTCGGGCCGGAGAACGTCGGCGTGCCTCCCGGCGAGATCGCGACCCGCATCGGCGAGGTGATCACGGATACGCGGATCGCCCATCTCGCCGGGCGGGAGACGGCGCACCTGTCCGGCGGCGAGCGCCAGCTGCTCGCCATGGCGGGCGCGCTCATGCTCCGGCCACGCTGCTACGTCGTCGACGAGCCCCTCGCCAACCTCGATCCGGCGACGGCGCACCACCTGCTCGGCCTCCTGCGCGACCTGGCCGATGCGGGCCACGCCGTGGTCATCGTCGAGCATCGGGTCGAGGAGGCGCTGGCCCTGCGACCCGATCGGGTGCTTGCCATGGACGACGGCCGCGCCACCTTTCTCGGCGGGGTGGACGGCTTCCTGGCCGAGGCCGATCCCGCATCGGTCAAGCTGCCATTCGAGGTCGTCCTCGATCATGTGCGGCGGCATGGCACCGACATCGAAGCCGCAGACTCGGGCGAACCCTCAACCCCGGATGGCGAGCGCCCGGCGCGGCTGGCATTCGACGACGTCCACGTGACGCTCGGCGAGCGGCGGGTCCTGCGCGGTGTCGTCGCCACAATCGGCGCATGCGAGACGGTGGCCGTGCTCGGGCCCAACGGGTCGGGCAAGACGACGCTCTTCCGGACCGCCATGCACCTTGTCGAGCCCGACGCCGGGCGCGTGCTGATCGACGGCCGCGACATTGGCGGGACGCCGGTCGCGGAGCTGTCGCGGAGCATCGGCTACGTCTTCCAGAGCCCGAGCCAGATGCTCTTCGCGCGAACGGTGCGGGAGGAGCTGCTGTTTGGACCGCGCAACCTGGGCCTCCCGCTGGACGATCCCGACGAGGTGGCCATGGAAGTCCTGCGGCACACCGGCCTCGCAGACGTGGACGGGATCCTGGATCGGCCGCCGCTCACGCTGAGCTTCGGACAGCAGAAGCGGCTGGCGCTGGCGATCGGCCTCGCCCTGCGACCGAGCACCCTGATCCTGGACGAGCCGTCGGCCGGCCAGGATCACCGAACCGCCCGCGCATTCATGCGCGCCGTGGCGGCCATCCCCGGCCTGGAGAGCCTCTACTTCGTCACGCACGATGTGGACCTTGCGCTTACCCACGCGGATCGTATCCTTGTGCTGCGTGACGGCCGGATCATCGCTGATGGTCCGCCCGCCACGGTGGTCGAGGATGCCGTGCGCTGGCGTGAGAGCAACCTGCAGCAATCCTCGCTGGTCGCCGCCAACCGGGCGTGGCCCGGGCGGCGAGGCGGCCGCTTTCTCGACGCGCTCACGCTCGCCGCGGCCATGGTCAGCCATGACCGGGCGACAAGAGGAGTGGGGGAAGGAGGGTAGCCGGTCGCGATGTACGCGACCGGCTCAGCACGGAGGAACCCATGTCCACCACCGTCATGCACGAGGAGAGCAGCAGCGGCATGTGGGAGGTCACCACGCGGGTGATCGTCTACGCCGCCATCGGGGCCGCGCTCTACGGCGTCGCCGCGATCTTCAGCTTCCTCATTCCGGGCACGGCGAACGTATCGGTCCGGCCGGCGTTCGCGCTCGTCACCTTCTTCGGCTTCGCGTTCGGCCCGATCGTCGGCTTCTTCACCGGCTTCGTCGGCAACGCGATCGCCGATCAGATCAGCGGCTGGGGCCTGCTGACGAGCTGGAACTGGAGCCTGGCCAACGGGTTCGCGGGCCTGCTGGCCGGCGTCTTCGGGGTCACCCTGGCGCGCATGCTGCCGAATCGGCTCCTGCTCGCTGCCGTGGCGGCAGGGCTTGCCGTCATCATCGGCTTCCTGTTCGTCTTCACCGACATCTGGCTCGGGACCGCCGATGACGTTTCGGTCGCCCTCACCGCCAACTACCTGCCGGTGATCGCCGCGAACCTCATCGCCGCAGTCATCCTGACCCCGATCCTCGTGGCGGCGTGGGAGCCGATCCGCGAGGCGATGGGTCGCTGATCCACGATCCCGTCCGGGCGCGATGAATATCGCGCCGCGCTATCTCGGTCGGGGGTCGTGGCTCGCTCGCCGCGACCCCCGCGTGCTTCTCGTCGGCCTGGCGCTCTTCGTCTTCACCGTCATCCAGGTCTGGGACCTGCGCTACCTGGCGGTCATCGCGCTCATCGCCGCGCTCTACTACCGCTCGGCAGGCATCCCGTTCCGGGCTGTCCGCATCCAGTGGGCATACGTGCTCTTCTTCATCAGCTTCGTCGTGGTCGTGAACACGCTCATCACCGGCGGCGAGCTGCGCGGCATCACCGAGGACCAGCTCCATATCGTCTTTCGGCTGCCCCTGATCAACACGCCGCTCAGCGCGGAGTCGGTCAGCTACGCCCTGACCCAGTACGCCCGATTCCTCTCGATGGCGGCCGTCGGCTTCCCGATCGCGTTCGCCGTCGCGCCGGGCGACATCGGTCCCGCCTTCGCGCGCCTGGGGGTGCCCTACAAGTTCGCCTACGGGCTCGAACTCACCTTCCGATTCGTGCCGTCGCTCGCCGGCGACATGCAGACGACGATCGATGCGCAGCGGCTGCGCGGCTACGAGTGGGAGAAGCGCGGCCGCAGCCCGATAGGCAAGCTCACGCGGACGATCCCGCTGCTCACGCCGGTGACGATCAACGCGATCGTGGGGGCCGAGGACACGATCGACGCCATGGACCTGCGCGGCTTCGGGACGCAGCGGCGCACGTGGCTGCGCCAGCTCCGGCTCGGCGCGACCGACCGGCTCGTGTTGCTCGGGTTCGCCGCCCTCCTCGTCACCATCACCTTCCTCAGCTTCTCGGGCCACACCGAGCTGTGGGTGCCGCCCCTGCTCGAGGATCTCGCCCGCTGAGGGGCACTGGGGGTGCACTGGTGCACTCCGGTGTGGATAGGCGGTGGATAACTCGGAGGCTCGCGAGGAAAGTGGTGGACAAAGGGGATAGCCACCGGCAGCGACGGCCCGTATCGTAGATCTCGTCCCGGAGGAGTCCGTGGATCCAGAGATTGCATCAATGGATCCCGTGGTTCCTTCGGGACACTTCGTGCCAGCCGATCCGAGTAAGGTGAGCGCGTGAGCGACGATTACCGTCCTCCCGACCAGGCGCGCGTATCGCTGCGAGGCGAGCAGCGAACGCCCTGGGCCATGATCGTCGGCGTCGTGGTGCTGGCCATCCTCGCCGCCGTCCTCGCGTTCCTCGTCCTCAATGGCGCGTCCGGCGACCCCGATGCCACGCAGTCGCCCGGCGCCTCGGCGAGCGACCCGGCAACGCCATCGACCGATCCCGCCGAGTCCGCCAGCGCGTCGGTGGCCCCCAGCGCCTCCGCCGGCGCCCCGCCATCGGACACGCCAGCACCTGAAGCATTCGAGCCCGATGCGGTCGTCGCGACGACCGTCGAGGCGCTCACCCTCCGAGCCGATCCGGGCTTGGACGGCGAGGTGCTCTGGCGCCTGCGCGCCGGGACGCTCGGCTTCGTGATCGACGGTCCGATCGAGGCGGATGGCTACGCGTGGTACCACCTGAGCGGCATGGGCCTCCCGTACGGGTCCGGCTGCGTGACGCCCGAGCCGGGCGAGCTGCTCGACTGCCCGGCCTACATCGGCTGGGTGGCCGGCGCCACACCGGACGGGAGCGCGTGGCTCGAGGCGGGGACGCCGGCCGAGTGCCCTCCCACGCCGCCGACCGTGGATATCCTCTCGCAGCTCCCATTCACGATGCGGCTCGTCTGCTTCGACAGCGAGGATCACACCTACACGGCCTGGTGGCCGGAGCTGCCCGAGGATGCCGGCCTCGGCGGCGCCTGCGCGGCGGGCGAGACCGATGTCGGCTGGCTGGTGTGCCAGAACATCAACCACACCGTCCTGAACTCCGATGGGTCGGTGCCAACCGGCGCCGGTGCGTCTTGGCCGGTGACGATCGACCCCGCCAGTGGCGTGACGATGCCGAAGCGCGGCCAGTGGGTCGAGGTGACCGGGCACTTCGACGATCCGGCCGCACAGGGATGCGGCGAGGCCGCGGAACTGATGGACTCGGATCCCGGGGCGCTCGTCTTCAACTGCCGCCTGCAGTTCGTGCTGACAGCCGTCGCGACGGCGCCGGGTCCATAGCGCCTGGCCCCTGGCGGAGGATCCACCCGCGGTAGCTGGGGCGGAAGCCGATCCCTCGCAGCACATCGGCGATGGCCGACTCGGCGACAGGTCCGCGATCGACCCGCTGAAGTCGCATCTCCCGGATGGCGCCGGACGACAGGAGCGACGGGAGTACCGCCACGGCACGCTCGGCCAGCGCTGGATCGGCGACGGCCGGCAGGGTGAGCAGGCTTCGTCCACCGCGCTCGAGGTAGAGGACGGCGTCCCCGTCCACCAGCACCACGTACGCGCCTGCGGCACGCTGGAGAGGAAGCCGCTCGTCGCCGTCGCCGCGCGGCCAGGGCAGTGCGGCGCCGAACGGCTGCGCCGGGTCGGTCGCCGCCAGCACGCGTACGCTCGGCTCGTCCTCGCGGACTGCCCGCAGGCGGTCGACCGCTCCGGGCAGGGCGAACTGCGCGGCGCCGAGCCCTGCCACGAAGTACCCGCGGCGCGCGCGGCCCGACTCCTCCATGGCGCGCAGCACCGGGTAGACCGATGCGTACCCACCGGCGAGCCCCTCCGCCGCGACTGCCTCGCGGGTGACGACGCCGTGGCGCTCGAGCAGGGCCATGGCCAGCGCCTGCCCGCGCTCGGTGGGCGTGCGCTCTTCCCCGACGAGATCGTTCACCAGCGACCAGCGGCCGGCCGCGCGCGGCGGCCCGAGCGACACCAGGCGTCCGGGACGAGGCGTGGCCTTCGAGCGAGAGCGCGGCAACGAGAGGGCGCGGAGCGCGGCGAACGTGTCGTTCGTGACCTCGCCGGCCCAGACGAGATCCCAGATGGCATCGAGCAGCTCGTCATCGGTGCGTGCGTCCGGGATCGCCGCGCGCAGCGGCGGGTAGAAGGAGGCGCCGCGGCGCTCGAGATGCCCCCGGATGGCATCGTGGATCGGGTCGGAGGGACGGTCCTCCGCGGCGCCCGCGCTGGCGAGCAGCTCCACCCGGTCGCGCCGATAGAGTGTCACTCGCCCGTCGTCGCGACCGAGCGATCCGCGCCCGATCCAGACCACCTCGCCCGCGGCGCCCAGCTCGTCGAGCAGGCGCGGCGTGTAGGCGGCGACGCGGGACGTGAGCACGTCGCGCTCGAGGACCGATGCCGGAATCGGCACGCCCTCGAGCTGCGCCACGACCTCGACGAGTCGCCCGAGACCGCCGGCGCTCGACCCGACGCCGTGCCAGGCGGGCAGGAAGCGGGCGAGGACGTCCGGCTCGACCGGCTCCACCTCGCGACGAAGCTTCGCCAGCGACCGACGTCGGAGCTGGCGCAGGACGTCCGAATCGGTGAACTCGAGCGATGCGCCACCGGGTCGGAAGGCACCCTCCAGCAGCGCGCCGGCGGCGGCGAGGGAGCGCAGGCGGTCCTCGACCGTGGCACGCGCCAGGCCCCAGCGGGCGGCGGGCGCATCGGCGACGAAGGGAGCGTGGGTGCGTGCCCAGCGCAGCAGGAGCCGGTCGAGCGAGTCCGCTGATGGCTCGAGGTGGACATCCGCCACGCCGGCAGGAGGGCTCGCCCCGACCGCATCGCGGTAACGACCAGCGTCCTCGACCGCGATCCAGCGCTCCTCGCCGGCGACCCGAACGCGGATCGTTCGTCGCGCGCGCTCGAGGCCGGCCAGGATGTCGGAGGCGTCCAGGTCGTCGGCGGCACGTGCCGCCACCTCATCGGTCCGCAGGTCGCCCAGGCGACGGAGGAGATCGGCGACGCCATCGGGGGTGCGCGCCTGTCGCGAGCCGGCCAGGGCCTGGAGCTCCAGCTCGAGATCGGCCACCGCCTCTGGGTCGATCAGCTCCCTCAACTCCTCGGTCCCGAGCAGCTCGGCCAGCAGCTCGCGGTCGAGCGCCAGTGCCTGCGCCCGGCGCTCGGCCAGCGGGGCGTCGCCCTCGTACATGAACGAGCCGACGTAGTCGAACAAGAGGGAGGACGCGAAGGGCGAGGCCGAGCGTGACTCGACGCTCACCACCCGGATGCGCCGCGAGCGGATGGCGGCGAGCAGCTCGACCAGGGCCGGCATGTCGAAGACGTCACGCAGCACCTCCCGATACGTCTCGAGGATGATCGGGAACGAGCCGTACTGGCTGGCCACCGCGAGCAGGTCGGCGGACTTCTGCCGCTGCATCCAGAGCGGCGTACGCTGGCCGGGCCGGCGTCTGGGAAGGAGCAGGGCGCGTGCCGCGTTCTCGCGGAAGCGGGCCGCGAAGAGCGCCGAGCCGCCGAGGTCGGACATGAGCAGATCGGTGATCTCGTCCGGCCCGACCAGGAGCGCGGACTCGATGGTGGCGCCGTCGCTCTCGATCCCCTCGGGCAGGCGCACCGCGATGCCATCGTCCGACCACATGGCCTGCACGTCGACGCCGTGGCGCTCGCGGAGGCGGGCCTCGATCGCCAGCGCCCACGGGGCGTGCACACGGCCGCCGAACGGCGTTAGCAGCGCGACGCGCCAGTCGCCGAGCTCGTCGCGGAATCGCTCGACGACGAGCGTGCGGTCGGTCGGAAGCTGCCCGGTCACCTCCCGCTGCTCGGCCAGGTAGGCGACGAGGTTGCGCGCCGCCAGATCGTCGAGCGCGTGCGATTCGCGCAGGCGCCGCACCGCGGCATCGGGCTTCATCGGCTCGAGCTCGCGCAGGAAGGCGCCGATCGCCCGGCCCAGCTCGATCGGTCGACCGACCGCGTCGCCGTGCCAGAACGGCATCTTGCCCGGCTCGCCCGGCGCCGGCGTGACGATCACCCGGTCCGGCCTGATCTCCTCGATCCGCCAGGTCGAGGCGCCCAGCAGGAACGTCTCGCCCACCCGCGACTCGTACACCATCTCCTCGTCAAGCTCCCCCACCCGCCGGCCGCCGCGACCGGCATCGTCGCCGGGCAGGAAGACGCCGTACAGGCCGCGGTCCGGGATCGTGCCGCCGCTGGTGATGGCCACGACCCGCGCGTCGTTGCGGGATGCGACCTCATCGGTCTGGCGGTCCCAGACGAGGCGCGGCTTGAGGTCGGCGAACTCGTCGGATGGATAGCGACCGGCCAGCATGTCGAGCACGCCGGTGAGCTGCTCGCGCGACAGGTCTCTGAACGACTCGGCCCGCGTCACGAGCCGATGGAGGTCGTCCACGGTCCAGCGCCCGTCGACACAGATGGCGACCAGCTGCTGCGCCAGGACGTCGAGCGGGTTGCGCGGGATGCGCGTCTCCTCGATCTCGGCGCTGAGCATGCGCTCGACCACGACCGCCGCCTCGACGAGGTCGCCGCGGAACTTCGGGAAGATCTTGCCGACGGATGGCTCTCCCACCTGGTGCCCCGCGCGGCCGATGCGCTGCATGCCCGACGCAACCGACGGCGGCGCCTCGATCTGCACGACGAGGTCGATCGCGCCCATATCGATTCCGAGCTCGAGACTGCTGGTTGCAACGAGCGCGGGCAGGCGTCCCTGCTTGAGGTCCTCTTCGATCTGGAGCCGCTGCTCCCGAGCCACGCTGCCGTGGTGGGCGCGCACCAGCTCCTCGCCGGCGAGCTCATTCAGGCGCGTTGCAAGTCGCTCCGCAAGGCGTCGCGAGTTGACGAAGATGAGGGTGGACCGATGCTGACGGATGAGCTCCAGCAGCCTCGGGTGGATCGATGGCCAGATCGAGTGTCGTGCCTCTGGAACCGCCGCGGGACCGCCGGGCGCCTCGTCGACGTCCAAAGTCTCGCCCATGCGGGCCATGTCCTCGATCGGCACGATCACCTCGAGGTCGAGCTCCTTGCGCGCTCCGGCATCCACGATCTCGACATCCCGTCCGACGCCACCCAGGAAGGCGCCGATGGCGGAGAGCGGCCGCTGGGTGGCAGACAGGCCGATGCGCTGCGGATCGGCATCGGCCAGGTGGCTGAGACGCTCGAGGCTCAGGGCCAGGTGCGAGCCGCGCTTCGTCGCCGCGATGGCGTGCACCTCGTCCACGATGACGTGCTCGACCCCGCGCAGGATCTCGCGCGCCCGGCTCGTGAGCAGCAGGTACAGGCTCTCGGGCGTGGTGACCAGGATGTCGGGCGGCGTCTTCGTGAGGCGGCGGCGCTCGTCCGCCGGCGTGTCACCGGTGCGGCTGGCGACCGTCACTTCCGGCACCGGCTGGCCCAGGCGCTCCGCCGTGCGGCGGATCCCGGCCAAGGGGGCGCGCAGGTTGCGCTCGACGTCGTAGGCGAGCGCCTTCAGCGGGCTCACGTAGAGCACGCGGACCGTCCTGCGGACCGTCCTGCGGCTCGGCCGCGGCTCGGTCATGAGGCGGTCGAGACACCACAGGAACGCGGCCAACGTCTTGCCACTCCCTGTGGGGGCGTGGATGAGCGCGTGGCTGCCCCCGCTGATCGCCGCCCAGCCGAGCTCCTGGGCCTGCGTCGGCTCGGCGAACGCCTCGGCGAACCAGGTGCGCGTCGGCTCGCTGAATGGTGCGAGCGTGGTTGAGATGTTCACGGCAGCTTCCAGTCTATCGGTCCCTCAGGCTGGACCCGATACCGGACATCGGCCTCACCGCTGACGGATAGGGCGACCGGATGACGGTGGGAGCACATGCCTATTCGTAACTGGACCGGTTACAAATAGGTAGCGGCCGTATGCGGCTGTCCGGTGGAACAGGAGGCGGTGGAGCGTCGCTTTAGGTTAGGCGTGTGCCCGCCGAGATTCATGCGCCGTTCACGTTCCGCCCCGCCGTTCGTCATGCGCCCCTGAGAGGGTGATTCCGGCGACGCCTCCCGTCGCCGAACGATCCACCGATGCGCCGTCCTCCGCGGGCGGCGCATTCGTCACACGTTGGCGGAGGAATGACCGATGACGGCACTGGCAGCAATGATCGAGCGGGGTGAATGGAATGCCCGCGAGTGGCCGATGACCCGCGAGGCGTGGAACGCGCTCGACGCCGATGCCACCCGGCTGAACGAGCAGGTCCTCGCCAAGGATGGATACGTGACCGGCCGCCTCGACGGCGAGGTCGACGCGCCGACCTTCGTCCCGAACATCGTGGGCCAGCAGCTTCTGCGCCAGCTCAACAACGTGCGCCAGGTGCTCGAGCGAGGCGTGGTGGTCGAGGATCCCGACGTGGCCGTGATCGGCCACCGAGTGACGCTTCGCGAGCTCGACAGCGCCACATCGACGTACGCGCTGGTCATTCCCGGCGAGGGCGATCCGCGCAACGGCTGGGTCTCGGTCGACTCGCCGGTCGGCAGCGCGCTGCTCGGGCGCCGGGTCGGCGAGCTCGTGACGATCAGCGCCCCTGCCGGATCCTGGACCGCCACGGTGATTGGGATCGAGTAGCGGCGCGCGTGGCGGCCGTTGCGAAGCGTCGAGATTCACGCCAGGTGACCGTTGGCGAGGTCAAACGCCTCAATTGAGACTCCTCGCCTCAATTGAGCGTCACGATTCACGGGGGTGTGAATCGAGACGCTTCGGAGGGCATTCCCGGCGCGTCACGCACGCCTCGTGTGAATTCAGACCGTTCCGTTCGGCGGCGAGGGCGCCCGACACGCGCAACGCACGCCTCGTGTGAATTCAGACCGTTCCGTCGGCGGCGAAGGCGCATGGCACGAACGACGCACACGTCGTGTGAATCCCGACGGGCGGCGCGACTTACTCCCCCGCCAGCATTCGATAGCCCAGGCCGCGGACGGTCTCGATGTAGCGAGGCGCGCCCGCATCGTCGCCGAGCTTGGCGCGCAGGCGGCGGATGAAGACGCGCAGCGAATCGAGGTCGCCGGGGTCGTCGCGGCCCCAGACGCGCGCCAGCAGCCGCTCGTGCGGCACGACCCAGCCCGCGTTGGCCACCAACTGCTCAAGCACCCGCCACTCGGTGGCGGTGAGCGACACGCGATGACCGTCCAGCCGCGCCTCGCGAGCCTCCACGTCGACCTCGAGCGGCCCGTTGCGATAGCCGGCCACGCGCTGCGCGGGCGCCTTCAGGTCGAGCCGGCGCAGGACGGCGCGAACCCGGGCCATGAGCTCCAGGTGGTCGAACGGCTTGCCGACGTAGTCATCGGCGCCCGCCTCCAGCCCGCGCACCTTGTCGATCGGCTCATCGCGCGCGGTGAGCATGATCACCGGCACGGCGCTGAACCTCCGGATGGCGCGCAGGACCTCGTACCCGTCGAGATCGGGCAGGCCGACGTCGAGGAGCACCAGGTCCGGGCGCGAGTCCTCCACCGCGCGCAGCGCCTCTTCGCCTCCGGCAGCCTCGACGATCTCGACGTCGCGCCATTGCAGCTCGAAGCCAACCCGCACGGAGGCACGGATCTCGGCGTCATCGTCGACGAGCAGCAGCTTCACGCCGACCCGCCCGCCGGAACGACGAGGTGGAACGTGCTCCCCTCGCCGACCTCGCTCTCGACCTCGATCGTGCCGCCGTGCGCCTGGGCGATCGCGAGCGCGGTCGGCAGACCGATACCGGCGCCGCCCCCGGCGCCAGAGCGATCCGAGGTCCCCACGAAGAAGCGCTCGAAGAGCCGGGCACGCTCGTCGGGACCGATGCCGGGGCCGCGATCGACAACGCTCCAGCGCACCGCGTCGGCGTCCGTTGCGACACCGATGACGACCTCCGCGCCGGAGGGCGAGAACTTCTGCGCATTCGCCGCGAGGTTGAGGAGCGCCTGCTCCAGCCGCCTGCGGTCGCCGACGACGCCGATGCTCCGCTCGGGCAGGTCGAGACGGATCTGCTGATCACGGGCCGCGGCCATCGGCTCCACCGCCGCGGCGACCTCCCGCACGAGGTCGCGCGCGTCGAAGCGCGCCCGCTCGAGCTCCGTCCGGCCGGCCCGCAGCCGCGCGAGGTCGAGCAGCTCGGTGAGGAGCCGCTGCATGCGATCCGCGCTGCGTCCGATCGTCCCGAGCAACTGCTGGCGCTGCTCGTCGCTCGGCGCCAGCCCCGGGTCGAGCAGCAGGCCGGCGCTGGTGCGGATGGCGGTCAGCGGCGTGCGCAGCTCATGGCCGACGGTGGCCAGCAGATCGGTCCGAAGGCGCTCGAGCTCCTCCAGTCCACGCCGCAGCTCGGGATCTGCGACGAGGCCGGCGGCGGAGCGCTGTCCGAGGGAGGTGGCGACGTAGTGCGCCTCCCCTTCCTCGTAGCCGGCGATGCGCGCCAGGCCCAGCTCGGCCATCCGCGCCAGCAGGTCGCCGGCCCGCTCGACGGAGAGGTCCAGGCCGCCGCCGCTGACCGCCGCCGCCAGGGCTGCAGCGCTGGTCGGGACCTCGATGAGCGCCGCCAGCGGCACGGCGAGGAGATCGTCGACGGGTGGTCGGGACGGCATGCTCGGGAGCATACCGCCGTTCACGCCACGTTCATGGAGCGCAACGCGGCCCGTCATCTGCATGGTGCACCATGAATCAATGGCAATCCACGTCACGACATCCATGACCGATGCGCCGCGCGGCGCCCGACAGGCGACGCCCAACGCCATCGAGTCGGCGCTCACCCAGTTCGACCGCGCGGCCGACCACCTCAGCCTGAAGCCGGACACGCGGGCCATCCTGCGCGTCCCGAAGCGCGAGTGGACCGTCAACTTCCCCGTCACCATGGATGACGGTCAGACCCGGGTCTTCACCGGTTACCGCGTGCAACACAACATGGCGCGCGGCCCGGCCAAGGGCGGCATTCGCTTCCATCCGGCCACCGACCTCGACGAGGTCCGCGCGCTGGCCATGTGGATGACCTGGAAGTGCGCCCTCGTCAACGTCCCCTTCGGCGGCGCGAAGGGCGGCGTGACCATCGATCCGCGCCAGCATTCCCCCAATGAGCTGCAGCACGTGACCCGGCGCTTCGCGACCGAGCTCCAGGGCGTCATCGGTCCGGAGATCGACATTCCCGCGCCGGACGTCGGCACGAATGCGCAGACCATGGCCTGGATCATGGACACGGTGAGCATGCACGCCGGCTACACCGTGCCGGGGGTCGTGACCGGCAAGCCGGTCGGCCTGGGCGGCTCCGAGGGCCGAGCCGATGCCACCGGGCTGGGGGTGACCTTCACCGCCGAGCGAGCGCTTCGCGAGGCCGGGATCGATCTGAACGGCGCAACCGTCGCGGTCCAGGGCTTCGGCAACGTGGGCGAGGCCGCTGCGCGGCTGATCCACGAGCGCGGCGGTCGCCTGGTTGCGATCACCGATGTCGGTGGCGGCGTCGCCAATCCCGGCGGCCTCGATCCGGCTCGCCTCAAGGCACACCTCGGCGAGACCGGCTCGATCGCCGGTGCCAACAACACCGAGCCGATCGACAACGAGACGCTGCTGGCGCTCGACGTCGACCTCCTCGTCCTCGCGGCGCTCGAGGGCCAGGTGACGGCCAACAACGCCGACCACATCCGCGCCCGCGTGCTGGCCGAAGGCGCCAACGGCCCCGTCACGCCCGACGCGGACCCGATCCTGGCCGAGCGCGGGGTGGTGACCGTGCCCGATATCCTGTGCAACTCGGGCGGCGTCATCGTGAGCTACTTCGAGTGGGTCCAGAACCTCCAGTCGTTCGCCTGGCCGGCCGACCAGGTCGCGGAACGCCTGCGGCAGGTGATCAACCGCGCGTACGACGAGGTTTCGGCCCTTCGCATCGCCCAGGACATCGACGCGCGGCTCGCGGCGCACGCCATCGCGGTCGGCCGCGTGGCCGAGGCGAGCCAGATCCGGGGTCGGTACCCGTGAACGCGCTCCTCGAGCTCGACGCGCCGTCGACCCACCCGGCCTGGCAGATCGAGCGCCGCATCGTCACGGTCCACGGCGTGCGCCGACCGATGCGCCTCGTGCGATTCGCCAACGGCTGGCTGGCATCGGTCGACACGCCCTCAGGCCCGACGATCGGAGCGGACCGATCGCCATACCTCGCCGCGCAGCGCGCGCTCGAGCCACTCGGGATCGGCATGGTCGAGGCGATGACGCTGGTCGGTCCGGTCGGGTCCCGCTGAGTCAGCTCCCGACGGTCACCTCGGGAATCCCGGCTGCGGCGCGAAGCATCGGTCCAGCCTCCTGGGCAGCCTCGCGCAGGCGCTCGAGCATCCCCACGTCTCGCGTCCTGCGCAGCGTGTTGTAGGCCGCCACCACGCCGACGGTGATTCCCGCGTCGAGGACCGGGACGGCCGCCGACGACACGAGACCGACCCGGCGAGCCGTCGCGAGCCGCGGGAAGTTGAGGTCGCTCCACAGGTCCTCGATCCAGGCGGGCCGTCCGCTGACCCAGATCCTGCCGGGTACGCCGCCGCCGAAGGGCAGATGCGTGCGCCGGCTGAGCTCGGCGAACGGCTGCAGCCCCTCCGTCGCGCACCACGCGGCGGCGCAGCGCAGCATCCCGCCTCGCGTGTCGGGCACCCACGCGTCCAGCACGGGCCAGCGCAGCGTCGCTCCGATGTGGGCGAGCCACTTCTCGACCGCCGCGACGGCCTCCGCGCTCGCCGGTCCTCCCTCTGGCGGCGGCCCGAGCTCGCCGCTGAGCAGACGTTGGAGCGCTCCGGTCAACGTGTCGATGCGGAACGGCTTCTCGAGCGCGGCCACGGCCGGCATGCGCGCCAGGTCCGCGGCGTGGTCGCGGATGAACCCGATGTCGGCCGAGCAGACGAGCACCGGAACATTGGCGATCCGCGTGTCGTTCCGCAGGGCGCGCAGGAGGTCGAACCCACCGTCCTCGGTGACACCCTGGAGGTCCAGCAGCACGACGTCGGCGCCGGCACCCGAGATCGAGCCCACCGGATCCGCTCCGTCGAGCGCGAGCGCTATCGGCTCGAAGCCCTCCTCGCTCAGGAGAGCCTGCATGAGCTCCACGAACGCCAGGTCGTCATCAAGGACCGCGACGCGCGGCCGTCGATTGCCCACGCTTCCACCCCACCGGCGATGCTCGGCCACCGCCCCGTCGGTTGAACCCGGTCCGAGGGCCTCAGTATCGCGCGGCGGTCAACGCTCGGGCGAGGATCGCGACCGAGGTGACGACGCAGATGCCCACCAGCACGGCTCCGCCGACGGCGATTGCCGTCGCCCCGACAGAGAGGCCCAGCCACGCGAGCGCGACACCGGCGTTCCAGGCTCCCAGGCGGCTCCGGGACGCGACCGCCAGGATCCGCCGCTGGGCCGCGTGGTGCTCGGCATCGCCCGGGGTCACCGACGGCACCAGGTAGGTCCACGACCCGACCAGCTCCTGGAGCATCCACCCGCCCACCATCGGGATCGCGAGCAGACCGATCGACCAGCCCACGACCGGATGGCCGCCGATCAGACCCCCGAGCGCTGCCGCCACTGCACCCGCGAACCAGGCTGCGCCGAGCCCCATGTGCCAGACCGACACGCGACGCCAGTCGTGCTCGCTCCGGAATGGCCCGCGACGGCGATACACGTCGAGGAGGAATCCGATCTGGCCGATTGCGCCGATGAGGATCACGCCCGCACCCGTCATCACGACCGGCGCCAGCGCGAGCATGAAGCCGATGGTCGCGACGGGCGGGCCGGCGACCATCCCGACGGTGGCCGCAGCGAGCGACCGGCTCAACCGGATGCGCGCCCCCAGGACGGTCGGCGCGAGATAGACGAGCGTTGCGAAGATGGTGAGCGAGACGGCGCCGAACAGGGTGAGCCATGCGTGCGCCGGTCGCAGCGAGCCCCACGCAGCGGTGATCTCCGGGATCCCGAGGGCGCCGAGGGCGCCGAGGAGCATGCCGAGCGCCATCTCGACCAGGGCGACGCCATAGGCGACCGAGACGACGTGATGCCGCCGCGCCAACGGTTCGCGCAACGGGGCGAAGGTATGCGCCGCAACCACGGCAAGGCCCGCGATCGATGACGCCGCCCCGAAGGCAGCCCAGCCGCCGGCCAAGAGCGCGACGCCCAGTACGGCGGCGGCGGCGCCGAGCGCGAGCAAGCCGAGAGCCGCCAGCCGCCATCGCGGCGGAGCAGGGCGGGTTCCGGCCAGGGTGACGGCGAAGTGGGGCATGAAGGCGCCGATCGCGACCGTGGCCGCGCCTGCGAGCGCCAGGTGCATCGCTGCCCACTGGCTGCCCCCGCGCAGGATCGTGGCAACCGCCACGAGTGCGGCGAGCAGCACGAAGATGGCGGACACACTGAGTCCGAGCGCCAGGACATGGCGCTCGGTCAACCGCGGCCGCGACTCCGCCGATACCGCCTCGCGGCCGCCCGACGGCATCGGTCTGATCTGGATCAGTGGCTCCCTTCCATCGGGGTTCCGCCATCGCCCGCCTGGAAGAGGCCGAGCGCGCCGCGACCGACGAAGTTGAAGGCGTGGGTCACGATCGGATAGAGGCCGTCCTCGTCGAAGCGCATCTCGATGATCGCGCCCTGCGCCGGCGACAGGTCCACGGCCTGGGCGCCCCAGTTGCCCTCGTTGCCCTCCCTCAGGTGGATGCCCTCCTTGATGACCTCATGGAAGATGCTGCCGACGACGTGGAAGCTCGAGTCCACGCTCGGGCCGGCGTTCAGGACGAAGACGCGCACCGTCTCCCCGACGGGGACCTCGATCGGATGGTCGGCGTACTGGTTGGCGACGCCATTGAACACGACGAACTCCGGATCCGGCGCGCCGGCCGATGCCTTCTCGAGGTCGATGGTCTGCCCCTGCTGGCCGAGATACCACTCGCTCTGAACGAGCGCGAACTCGTGGTCGACCGGCGGCAGGCCGTCGGCGGGCTCGACGATGATCATGCCGTACATGCCGTTGGCGATGTGCATCAACGTCGGGCTCGTGCCGCAGTGGTACATGAAGACGCCCGCGTACTTCGCCTCGTACTCGTAGACGAGCTCCTCGCCCGGGTTGATCGATCGCATCTCGTCGTTCCACGCCACCATCGACGAGTGGAAGTCGATCGAGTGCGGCATGAGATTCGTTTCGGGGTTCTTCAGGATGACGCGGATCGTATCGCCGACCTTGACCCGCAGGACCGGGCCTGGAACCTCGTCCGCGAAGGTCCAGACCAGCTGTTCGTAGCCGGTGGCCACGGTCATCTTGCGCTCGGTCATGACGAGCTCGATCTCGTGCACCTCGCCCTCGGCTCGTGGAGGCGCCATCGGATCGCGGAGCACGTACTCCGGCGCGTCCGGGTTCGCCTCGATCGGCGCGGCAGCCGGCGGGTCCCCGCCATGGTCGCCATGGGCGGAGACGGTCGCGGAGGGCGTCTCGGACCCGGCGACCTGCGCGTCGCGCATGACGCCGTTGATGACGAGGCTCGCGACGACCACCACGCTCAGCAAGGCGGTCGTGCCGCCGGCCACGAGCCCGAGGTACCAGATGTTGCGTGGCATGTGTGATCCGTCTCCCGTGGAAATGCGTATACCCAATTGATAAGGGATTCGGCGGCGGCCCGAGAGGTGCCGTTCGTCCCGAGCAGGACGGGCCGTTCGGCTCGAACGATCCGCCCATCAGCGCTTAGCCTGTAGGCCGATGAACGACTCGCGCATGCCGCGCCCGTACTTCCTCCTGCCGCCGGTCATCGACGCGGTCGCCACCTGGCGCGCGTCACCGGACGACGAGCGGGCTCGCGCCGTGGGTGCCGCGCTGACCGAGGTGGCGCGGGTCCTGGAGCTCGAGCCCGGACGCCTGCGCATCAGCGCCCCACCGCTGCCGGACCTCGACCTGGAGCTTGGCACCCGAACAACGGGGGCCGAGCTCGTGCTCCGCGCGCCGGGAGACGAGACGCCGCTCGGCTCGATGCGCGTCGCGGGCAACCCCGAGCTCGCCGAGGAGCTCGCGCGCGCGATCTCGATCGTCTTCATCGCGGCACGTGCCGGTGCGCGTGCCGAGCGAAGCGCCCGCCAAATGCACGCACTCGACCAGGCGGTGCGAGGCATCAGCGGGGTCCTGGACGTCGATCGCGTCCTGCAGATGATCGTTGACCGCGTGCGCGACCTGGTCGAGGCGCAGTACGCCGCCATCGGCATCGTGGACGACCAGGGCGTGATCGAGACATTCGTGACGAGCGGCATCAGCGACGAGGACCGACGCCGGATCGGTGAACTGCCGCATGGGCACGGCCTGCTAGGGCTCATCATCCGCGAGAACCGGCCCTATCGCATCTCGGACATCACCGCCCACCCTCAGCGTTACGGCTTTCCGCCATATCACCCCGAGATGCACTCGTTCCTGGGCATGCCCATCACCGCCCAGGGCGTGGCGGCCGGACGGCTCTACCTGACCAACAAGCTCGGCCCCGCCGAATTCAGCGTCGAGGACCAGGAGCTGGTCGAGATGTTCGCGCTGCATGCCGGCATCGCCATCGACAACGCGCGGCTCCACGACGAGGTCCGACGGCTGGCCGTCGTCGATGAGCGCGAGCGTATCAGCCGCGACCTGCATGACAGCGCAATCCAATCGATCTACGCGCAGACGCTCGCGCTCGATGACGTCCCCGAGCTGATGGATGAGGCCCCCGATCAGGCGCGGCTGCGGATCGACGAGGCGATCGACGGCCTGCACGCCGTGATCCGCGACATCCGCAACTTCATCTTCGGCCTGCGGCCGGTGCTGATGGAGTCGGGAAGCCTGACGACCGGGCTCGAGCACCTCGCCACGGAGCTCCATCGCAGCGGCGGCGTCGAGGTCGAGGTGGGGGTGAGCGATCCGGACGATCACGTGGCGTCCCTGTCGATCGAGGTCGTGGCCGAGCTGCTGGCCGTGACTCGCGAGGCGTTGAGCAACATCTCGCGGCACGCGGCGGCGAATCGGGCGGAGCTGCGGCTTGTCGCGCAGCCGACCCTGCTGACGCTCGAGATCTCCGACAACGGGCGCGGCTTCGCGGCCGATCGATCGTCCGAGCGCGGTCACCACGGCCTCGCGAACATGCGAGCGCGGGTCGAGCGCATCGGCGGCCGGTTCGAGCTGGCGAGCGGCTCGGAGCACGGCACCCGTATCATCGTCACGCTGCCGCGACACCCAGCGGCGAACGAAGGAGTGCAGGACCGATGACGGAGCCCGCCGACTCCGCCCGATTGCGCATCCTCGTGGTGGACGACCACGAGGTCGTGCGGCAGGGCCTCGTCGCGCTGCTCGACCGGCGCCAGGGTCTCGAGGTCGTGGCGCAGGCCGGGACCGTGGCCGAAGCGATCAGCGAAGCGGCGCGGTTCGAGCCCGACGTCGTGGTGATGGACGTGCGTCTCCCCGACGGCTCGGGGATCGAGGCCTGCCGCGAGATTCGCGCCGTGCGCCCCGAGACGAAGGTCGTGATGCTGACCAGCTATCCCGACGAGGAGGCGGTGCTGTCGGCAATCATCGCAGGCGCATCGGGTTATCTCCTCAAGCAGGTGCGGGGCCGAGACCTGGTCGCCGCCCTCGAATCGGTCGGTCGCGGCGACTCGCTCCTCGATCCGGCGGTGACCGAGAAGGTGCTGCAACGCGTGCGCAGGGCGGCCAGCGGCGGCATGAACGACGAGCTCTCTGAGCTCACCGCCCAGGAGCACAAGATCCTCCTGCTCGTGGCCGAGGGCAAGACGAACAAGGAGATCGCAGCCGAGGTGTTCCTCTCGGACAAGACCGTGAAGAACTACGTCAGCAGCATCCTCTCGAAGCTCAACCTCCAGCGCCGCACCCAGGCGGCCGCCCTCGTGGCCCGGCACCGCATCGGGGAACCACCGACCGGGAGCTGATCGGCAGTCCCTTCAGCCGGCGGCACCGAGCGCGGCCCGATCCAGCTCGCCGAGGAGCCAGCGTGCTGTCCCATTCGCCGCCACGTGGAGCAGCGCACGATCGGCGATGCGGCCAACGGCACCGCCGGGGGGCGCGTAGATGCCCTCGATCCGCATCCGATCCACCTCGATGATGAGCCAGCCCGAGAAGACCGGAAAGAGGGGCGCGGCCGACGACGCGCGCCAGCCGATCTCGACCTCCCACCCGGTAGGAGTACGGCTGGGCGTGCCCAGGTCGAGGTATGCTGCCTTGCTGAATGTCGTCAGGCCCGCGGACTCGCCGCCGATCCGCAGCCGCAGGTCGACGGCGAACCGCCGCATGCCCGGGGTCTCCGGTCGCTCCACCGGATCACCGAGCCATGTCGCGGCGCCCCGATCGATGACGGCCGCAACCTGGTCCGGATCGGCCCGGAGGGGGATCGTCGTCACCAGCCGGACGAAGCCCTCCTCGTCCGATCGTCGTTTCGTGGCGGCCATGCAGCCATTGCAGCACGCGCGTGAGCCGGTCGGCAGGGCCGAAGGGCCCCATCCGGCCAGGGCCATCGGGTACTGGCTGCGGATGCGGCTTAGCCGCGGTGGGTGATCGACCTGACGAGCGCCAGTACCAGACCGATGGCGGCGCCGAGCGCCGCTCCACCCAGGATCGCCTCGCGCGGCCCGAGGATCACGCGGCCACCGGGATGGACCTCCAGCCTCGGCGTCAGGCCGATGCCGACGATTGCGCCCTCCCCCAGGTCCATCCTGCCGGTGAGCGCCACGCCCGCACCGCCGCGCTCCACGCTGACACCGCCGAGCGCGAGCATCGAGCCGACGCCGCCCTGGCTGATCGTCGCGTCGCCGCCGGCGAGGAACATGCCTCCGCCGCCCTGGGTGATGCTGAAGTCCCCGCCCGCCACGAAGGCTCGGCCGCCGCCCTGGCTGATCGAGACGTTCTCGCGTGCAACGACCATCCCGACTCCGCCCTGCGAGAAGGTCACGCGATCGCCCCGGACGATGCCGACCGCGCTCTTCTCGACTCGAAGCTCTTCGCCGCCGACGTCTCGGGCCAGCGTGGTCTCCACGTCCATCTCCTTCTGCTCGGTCTCGATCATCTCGCTCTCCCTTGTCGGTGCAGCGACAAGCCTGCACGCGATGTGCCTCTGCGACGGCCCGACCGTCAGGCGGACGGTTCCCAGGCTGCGCGCCAGACGCGCCAGAGCGCGTCGGGATCGGAGAGCGGGTCGCCGTGGACCAGGAAGAAGTCGGCAGGTCCGCCCTCGCGGATGACGCCCGCGTCGTCTTCGCCAAGGAGCTCGCCACCGCGCCAGGTGGCAGCCGCCAGGGCGTCGACCGGCGCGACCCCGGCCGCCACCAGGCTGGTGACCTCCCATGCCAGCTGGTTGGCTCGCAGCGAGCCACCGCCGAAGTCGGTGCCCGTGGCGATCGCCACGCCCGCATCCCGCGCCGCACGCACGGAGGCCTCCCCCTGCTCGAGCCGCGCCTGGATGGCGGCACGCCCGGCCGCGCCCGCGAATCGGTCCATGGTCGTCGTCGATCCGAACGTCAGCCACGAGCGCTGCACCGCCAGCGTGCTCACCAGCGTGGTCCCGCGACCCGCCATCTCGCGCGCCACGGCCGCGTCCAGCTCGAATCCGTGCTCGATCGAGTCGACCCCGCCCAGCACGGCCTCCCGCGCCCCGTTGAGACGACCGGAGTGCGCCGCGACCCGCGCGCCGCGGGCGTGGGCGGACTCGACGACGCGGGCCACCTCGTTCGCCGTCCACGGCGACACGTTCGCGTCCGGCCCGTCCATGTAGAGCTTTACCAGGTCGGCCCCCGCGTCGAGCTGGCCGACGGCTCCGGCCAGCAGCTCGTCGCCCGTCTGCGCCTCGATCGCCGAGCGCATCGGGTTCACGCCGCGTTTGAAGATCCACGAGCCGGCGGCACGCAGGTAGGGCCGATCGACCCGCCCGGCCCAGCGGTCGCGCACGACGAGCGCCATCGCCCGCTCGCCGCCGGCGTCGGGGTCGGAGCCGATGGGCGACCCGACGTCGCGCATCCAGCGCGTGCCGGCGGCCAGACCGATGCGGCCGTTGTGCTCGGCCACGGCCAGCAGCGTCTCCGGCGGGTCGTTGAAGCGCGCGATCCAGTTCGCGCCGCCCGGGCCGGTGATGTGGCTGTGGCAGTCGACCATGCCCGGGACGAAAGTCGCGCCGCTGCAGTCGACGATCGTGGCGCCCGATGCGTCCTCTTCGCCACCGGTCGGCCGGATCCAGCCGATGACCCGATCGGTGACGAGGATGCTCACGTTGTGCTCCAGCGTGGCCGAGCGGCCATCGGCGAGCGCCCCGTCGCGATACAGAACGCGGCCGGCGACGGGAGCCGGAGTGGGACTCGGTGATGCGGTGGGCGCAGGCGAGGCCGTCGGCGATGGCGTCGGCGAGACCGTCGGCGATGGCGAGGCACGTGACGAGGCCAGCGGCGTCAGCGATGGCAGCGGGTTGGCGCAGGCCGCCAGGCCGGCCGCCGACGCCACGGCTCCCATGCGGAGCAGCCTCCGGCGCGTGATGGGTTCGCGGTGCGAGTGCATCGGTCGATCAGCTGACCCTGACCGAGCCGACCCCGCCGGAGATCCTGACATCGGCTCGATGCGCCGCGGTCTCGTAGTCCGGCGAGGACCAGCCGTCGGCTCCGCGCGGGAATCGGCCCTGGTCGACGTTCGTGGAGCCGAGTCCCATCTGGGACCGTATGCGCACGGCGACGCCCTCGGGAACCTCGATGGTCACCTGGGCCGCTCCCGCCTCGATCCGCACCTCGCAACGCTCCACGTTCCTCGGCAGCACGATCCGGGTGTCGCTGGCACCGGTCTTCACCTCCAGCGAGGTCACCGCCAGGTCGGCCAGCTCGAGGACGCTCTTCGACGCGCCGCCCTCGAGGCGCAGCGTCAGCGGCAGGTCAGGCCCCAGCCCCACCCGCCAATGGAGCCGCTGGCCCATCCACGGGAGGACCTGGGTGATATCGGCCTCCAGCTCGACGCGCCCGGGGCCGAGGTCGCGGCGCCGCACGCCGCCCTCGAAGGTGCCCTCCACGAGGACGCCAGGCGTCCCGCGCCCGACATCCAGCCGCCCCGCTCCGAACTTCAGGACGACCTCTCCGCTGGCCAGACCATCGGCGCTAATCGAGAGCTGGTCCTCCACCCCGCGGCCACGTGGCCAGACCGCGCCGATCAGCACGATCACGCCGAGGCCGATGAGCAGGAGCGGCCACCATCGGCTCAGCAGTCCGAACGCGTCGATCTCCGCCAATCCGGCCAGATCGACGAGGAACAGCACGCCGATGGCAACGACGATGACCGGCCAGATGAGCGATGACACGATCGTCCAGGGGCCGATGCGGCGACCCGCCAGCCCGACGATCCCGCTCGCCCCGGTGCCGATGCCGGCCAGGATCACGAAGAGCGGCCAGGCGCGCGCCCAGGAAATGTCCATCACCTGCTGGACCATGAAGACGAGGCCGAGCCCGATGAGCCAGATGCCGCCGATGACGGCCCCACGCTGCGCTCCACTCACGCGCGCATCGTACTCGGGTAGGGAAATTCGGCGCGGCGGGCGGTAGGCTGGCGCAATGGCACGGCGCGGCCGTGGACGACCACCGCACCCCGACCTCCTGACCCCGGCCGAATGGCGGGTGCTCGACTGGCTGCGCCACGGCGTCAGCCGATCCGAGATCGCGCGCCGGCGCGGTACGAGCGTCGATGCCGTGAAGTACCACCTCGCCAACATCAGCGGCAAGCTCGGGGTCAACGGGCGCGAGCTGCGCCACTGGCCCGGCGTGCCGGCCACATCGAACGCCACCCGGAGGAGGACTCCCGTGACCGATACGACACGAACGCGCCTCGGCTCCATAGGCCAGGTCTCGCTCTCGATCAGGGACGTGGCGCGCGCCGAGCGCTTCTACGGCCAGACGCTTGGCCTGCCACACGTCTTCACCTTCGGCGATCTCGCCTTCTTCGACGCGGGCGGCACGCGCCTCTACCTCCACCGCAAAGATGAGGCGGACTGGCGGCCGAGCTCGGTGCTCTACTTCACGG
>JBOGSW010000252.1:0-3028 GCA_050695815.1 Candidatus Limnocylindria bacterium
CGGCCCGGTGATGTATCCGTCAACCGAGGTCGTGATCCCGGCAGTCACCTTCGTCATCGTGGTACCTCTTCTCCGTGTCGATGCTCGTTCTCGCGCTGCCGTTGCGTCGCTGCCTCGAGGCGCGGCGAAATGGAGGTGGGCGCGCTCAGCTCGCGACCATCGGTGAGGTGCAGGGTCACCCGATCGGCGTCGACGTCGACCCGACTGATAATCGCCGGCTGCATTTCACCCGCGCTGTTGACATGCCTCGTCCCATCGTTGGAGCAGGAGCGCTTCGTGGTCCTGGGCGATTTCCAGGATTGCCCGTTGCTCCCGGCGACTATACCCGGCGGCGGCGATCGATCTGGCTGGTCGTCCCAGCGGCGGTGGAATTCGGCCAATCGGTCGCCGATACCGCCGACCTGAGGTATAACCGCGCTGGCGAGGTAGAGGAGAACCCGATGACGTACGTAGCCGATCCGCGCGTGGACGAGTACCTCGATGCCCTGCCCGAGTGGCAGCAGGAGATCTGTCGCGAGGTCCGCGAGATCGTCCACGAGGCCGACCCGGAGCTGATCGAGACGATCAAGCGGCGCGTCCAGCCCTACTTCGTACTCGACGGCAACGTGGCGGCGCTGCTGGCGACGAAGGACCACGTCAACGTGTTCGTGTACGACGGTGGCATCGTGCCCGATCCCGAGGGCATCATCACCGCCGGCCACGATAACAAGACGGCCCGCCAGATCAGCATCTACGAGGGTGAACCGATCAACCGGCCGGCGCTCCTCGCCATGTTCCGAGCGATCATCGCCAACAACCGCGCCGGCGGCTGGCGCAAGCTGAAAGGCGGATGAAGCCGCTCCTACTCCTCGACCTTGACAGTGGTGCCTATTCGTAACGGCGAAAGTTACAAATAGGTGAGCCGCACCACTGCCTTGCCCTTGGACGGACAATGATCGTCCCGCAGGACGAGGCGCATGGACCCGCATCTCCCGAGCGAACCTGATGGAGGGTCGGAAACCGGCCCCGAGCGGATGGGTGATGCCGATCTCAAGCGCAGCCAGGGAGTCCGCCGCCTGCGGCGCCTGTGGCGGACGATCCCGAGCGCGCCGCGCTGCAAGATGTGCACGCGTCCATTCGGAGGGCCCGGTGGGCCGGTCATGCGGCTCATCGGTCTGGGTCCCTGGCCGGGCAACCCCAAGTACTGCCGCGGATGCTTCAAGGACCTCTATCGGAATCGCGAGGGCGCCGAGATCGAATGCACGCTCCTGTTCGCCGATATCCGCGGATCCACGCAGCTTGGCGAGTCCATGCCCTCCGCCGACTTCCGTGCCCTGATGGACCGGTTCTATGCGACTGCGGCCGAGATCCTGGTCGAGCACGAGGCGATCGTCGACAAGTTCGTCGGAGACGAGGTCATCGGCATCTTCGTCCCGGCCCTGACCGATGGAAGTCACGGCCGACAAGCGATCGACGCCGGCCTGGATCTCCTGCGCGCCACCGGTAACGACACCGATGTGCCCTGGGCGCCGATCGGGATCGGCGTCAACACCGGACGCGCGTATGTCGGCGCGGTGGGCACGGCCGAGCACGTGGAGTTCACGGCGCTCGGCGATACCGTCAACGTCACGGCCCGGCTCGCGTCCCTCGCCGGTGCCGGCGAGATTTTGGTCACGGACGCAGCCGCTCGGGAGGCAGGCCTCACTACGGCCGATGGGACGCAGGCGCTGGAGCGGCGTCATCTCGACCTCCGCGGCCGAACGGAAGCGACCGATGTCCTGGTGCTCACGCTGGCCTCCGCCTGAGCGGGCCAAGGAGACGCCTACCTCGACTCACTCGGATAGTCCGGTTCATGCCATCGCACGGCCGTCCCGAAGGACGCGGCGCGCATGTGATCTGGCGCCGTATCGGCCGCCACGACGTCTTCCGTCGGCCCTGATACCAACCCGCCGCGCGGAGTTGTACGGGGTGAGACCAAAGTCGAAGGAAGGGGCGCTCACACGTCCGCAGTCGCGCCCGGTGCAACTCCGGACGGCGGAGCCTCGGTTCGTTCGCAGTTGGTCGCATGGTGTGCAACCGGAGGAGGAATCGGGACCTGAGAATCCCGCAAGCACTCATCCGGCCGAATGGACGCCGCGGCGGCCCCTCGATGCCTTTGAGCTCGTGGTCGCCGCGATCGGCGAAGTTGATGCCGGAGTCTTCGACGAGGTCGCGAGTCGCCTGGCTGACCTGTCATGCATCAGCGCGCAGGGCTTCGAGCGTCCATATTGTACAATTCGTACATGACGGAGCGACGAATCAGTGAGGCGCGAGAAGACTTCTCAACGACGGTCAACCGAGTTGCCTTCGGTGGCGAGCGAGTCGTGCTCACGCGTCGCGGGCGGCGGGTGGCAGCCGTTGTGCCGATCGAGGATCTCGAGCTGATCGAGGCCCTGGAGGATGCACGCGATCTCGACGAGGTGAAGGCGGCACTCGCGGACCCTGAAAACAGGGATCGAATCGGTTGGGAGGAACTGAAGGCGCAGCTCGGTCTCTCATAGGAGGCCGATCGAACCGCCGTGGATGCCGTCGAGTTCCTCAAATCGGCCGCGCGGGAGCTCGTGCGTCTCGAGCCGACCATGAAGCGCCGAGTGATGCGTCAGATCGACCGGCTGGCGGACGAGCCACGCGGCCCAGGATCGGTCAGGCTTCGCGGCTCGGACGATGTCTGGAGGGCACGCGTCGGTGACTATCGGATCCTCTATCAGATCGAGGATGACCGCCTGGCAGTGCTGATCGTGCGGATCGCCCACCGACGCGACGTCTATCGCTGAGCGGTGGCGGCCGATTGCCGCCCACGGAAGCGTCAGCGCCTGGGCTTGGGAAATGGCGACCGACGTAAAACGGCCGCCGGTTTCCCGGCGGCCGTCCACGGACGCGTGGATCGGGGTGGCGCTACGGCTCGACGACGCCGAAGAGATGCGAGTCCGCGAAGAAGAGGACGCCGTTGGCCTCCTGGAGGCCCGTGTCAGCGGCATGGGCCGGGTCCCACTCGGCCCCGCCCTCGGGG
>JBOGSW010000253.1:0-5495 GCA_050695815.1 Candidatus Limnocylindria bacterium
GATGGCCGAGCATCCCGACACCCTGCTCAAGACGATGGTCGAGAAGGAGCTCGGGCTGGCCGTCGAGCCCGACGAGGGCTCGCCGCTCCAGGGAGCGCTGGTCATGGGCGCCGCGTTCGGCCTCGGCTCAATCCCCCCGATCCTGCCGCACGTCTTCATCGGCGGCGATGGCGCCGTGGCGCTCTCGGTGACCGCCACCCTGGCCGTCCTGTTCGCGATCGGGGTGGTGAAGAGCCGATGGACGCATCGGCCCTGGTGGTCATCCGGCCTCGAGATCCTGGTCCTCGGCACGGTCGCGGGCGTGGCCGGCTACTTCTTCGGCAGCATCCTGCCGGTCCTGCTCGGGGCGCCGGCAACTGGCTAGCGCCTCGCGCCGTCGCTCTTTCATGCCTTGAGGGTATCCCCTCGGTTTCGGGTGATGGACGGCCATTGCACCGGGTGCACCAACCCGAGGAGAAGCGGGGCTCAATCGCCCGTCTTGACACCGATGCGTGCAGCGGGTGCACCGAACGCACCCGAATCGGCTTGCGTTGGTCTTGAATATCTCCGGTTGGTGCACCCGGTGCAACGGGCCGCGGCCGCAAGCCGCAAGCGGCAAGCTGACTGCGGCGCGAGCACTGGCCGATCGTCAGCGCGGACCGTCAACCGCCGACGGTCAGGACTCCCACCATGCCGAATGCCTCGTGGCCGGGGAGGTGGCAGATGTACGCGAGCTCCCCGGACTGGTCGAAGGTGGTGGTCGTCTCGACCGTCTCGAGCGCCGGCACGGTGACCTCTCTCGGGACCGTGTCGTGCGTCGCGTGCGTGCCCGTCCGATGGGCCTCGTGAAACGCCTCGTCGCCGATCAGCCACTCGTGGTCCATCGGGTCCTCGTTCACCAGCACGAAGGTGACCGGCACGCCCCGCGCAACGCTGATGGCTGCTGGGTCGAAGGCCGAATAGTGGATGCGGATCGTGACCCGCTGTTCCGCCGGCGCGCAGCCGGCGGCCGTGGCCACCACGAGGAGCAGTGCCACGACCACCGACCTTGCGCGCCAGAGGCGCCCGTGCTGACTCATGCGCCGGCCGGTGGCAGCTGTCGCCCGCCGCTCGACGGCGCCACGCGCACGAGCAGCAGCGGAACGGCGATGATCGCGGCCGCGGCCATGAGCAGGTAGAGGGCCACCGGCGCGCGCGGGGCGGGGTTCGAGGTGAACGGCGCATATCCCGCGTCGATCAGCGATGGACTGCCGGCACCCGACGCATCGATGGCAAGGTCGAAGTCGAGCTCACCGGCCTTCGACGAGACAACCACCTTCGTCAGCCAGGCCTCGCCCGGGACCCACTCCATCCCGACGTCCGCGCGCAGGTCGGAGAGGAGCAGCTCGGTCGCGGCGGCGCTGTGATCGAGGATCAGTCCGTCCGACTCGGCGAAGGCGCCCGGGTTGGGCAGCATCGCCGGCTTCTCATCGGTGAGGAGGTAGACATCGGCCTCGACCAGTTCGCCGCCGGCTTTGCCGAGACCCAGGATGCGAAGCGGCACCCACGGGTTGTCGGTCGGGATGGTGAGGTGCACCGGCGTGCCGTCCCCCACCGCCTGGCCACGCGCGGCGGCCGCATCGGCGTCGAAGGCGGCTGCCATGAAGATCGGCGAGCGATCCGCATAGAAGTCAAGGACCTCGGGCGAGTCCGGCGGGAGGCGGAAGCCGTGGTTCTTGGCCCACAGGCCGACCTCGTCGCCGCCACCGCGCAGGACCGTGATGTCGAGCGCGTCGATGGTCGTCTCGAGCCGCACCTCGGCCTCGTCGGCCGTGGCCGCCTCGCCGGCTGCCAGCGCCCGGAAGGCCAGGTCCGGGACCGGATCGGTCTCGCGGATGAGCCGCTGCAGGGTCCAGTCGCCGCCGCGAATGACGTCGCTGGGAACGCCCGGGAGTGGCGTGATTGAGCCGAAGGCGCCGCCGCCACCGGCAAATTCGAAGGAGGTGACGTAGTGCTCGACGCCGTCGTGGTAGCCGGCGAAGGTCGTCGTGCGGAGCAGGTTGACTGCCCCATTGGGACCGATGAGGCCACCGCAGGCCAGCGTGGGCGCGGCGAAGACGAGGAGCGCGGCGGTTGCGGCCACGAGTGAGAGCCAGGGACGTCGCATCGATCGTCCTCCTGTGAATACGGGCGTTTGGATCGATGCTGCGCAGCACGGTGTCTGACGCGTTGCGTCGCGTATCGGTTCCACGGCCGACGACCGCCGAAGCGCTCAAGTTCCGCGGCATCGGCCGAACCGCGTGGGTCCCGCGGCATCGGTCGAACCGCGTGGGTTCCGCGGCATCGGCCGAACCGCTCAGATTCACATGCAACGACCGTTACGTGACGGAATGGCCTCCGGAGCGTCGATCTGCACGCCTGCTGTGCATCCGGACGCTTCAAGCGGGTATAGGCGAACGTAACGCACGCGTGGTGTGAATCCGGACGGTTCGGCCACGGATCAGCCTGCGCCCAGGCGGGAGCGCTCACGCCGTCGCGCGTCAGTGGCGGCTGGGGTCGTGCCAGGGTCGCGGATCGGTTCGCAGCAGCGAATAGAGGACGACGTCGTGGTTCGTGCCCGCGTTGAAGAATGCGCCGCGCGCGGTTCCCTCGAGGACGAATCCGCACTTCTCGGCGATCTTGCGGCTCGCAGCGTTGTCCGGGACGATGACGAGGTGGATGCGATGCTGCTTCTTCGTCGCGAACAGATAGTCCACCAGGAGCTGGACCGCCTCGGTGGTGTACCCGTGTCCGCCGTGGCGATCGTCATAGAGCTGGTACGACAGCTCGAACGCGTCCCAATAGCTCACCGGCTTGAAGAACTCGATGTGCCCGGCGATCTCTTCCTGTGGGGTCCAGATGAGGAGGGTACCCTCCTCGCGCTCCCAGAAGCCGGTCTCGGCGAACCGTCGACGCAGCACGGGCTCCGACATGACGCCGAGCGGAAAGTAGGCTCCGCGATTCCGGATGTTGACGTGTGCCTCGTAGAACGCGTCGAGATCGCGTTCCCGGATCGGACGCAACGACATGCGCTCACCGTTCAGCACGAGACCCTCCGAGCTGCTGCATGGCCACCGAGTATATGGCTCAATGGAACATCCGCTGCTGCTTCGCGAGGTCGAGCCCTCCGGGCGGCCGTCGAGGGCGTCGTCGCTCGGACGGCAGGTCTGTGTTACCCCGCCTCGTCAGCGGAGGCGACTGCGTAGAGCTGCCGTTCCCCTGGCAGCCCCTTCAGGGCATGGGCGCCGCGCTCCTCGAACTCGATCCCGCTGCCTGCGACGAGGTCGTGCACCGTCGAGGAGACGAGCACCTCATCCGCACCTGCCAGGGCGGCGATGCGGGCGCCGGTGATGACCGCCACGCCACCCACCTTGCCGTCGATCCGCTCGCACTCGCCCGTGTGCAGGCCGGCGCGCACCTCGAGCCCGAGCTCGCGCACCGAGCTGCGGATCGCGGTGGCGCAGCGGATTGCCCGTGCCGGACCGTCGAAGCTCGCGAAAAAGCCGTCGCCGGCCGTGTCAAGCTCGACTCCACGGTACGCGGCCAGCTCTCGCCGGACTCGCGCATGATGCTCGGCGATGAGGTCGCGCCAGCCCACGTCGCCTAGCTCGATCGCCTTCGTGGTCGAGTCGACGATGTCCGTGAACAGGACTGTCGCCAGTCCGCGGTCGGAATCAGATGATCGGCCGGCCTCCCAGGCTGCCTCGAGGAAATCGCGAATCTCGTGGACGATCGCGTTGGCGTCCCCGATCCAAGGCAGATGGTCGTCTCCCCGGAGCTCGACGTATCGGCTTGCGGGAATGTGTTCCGCTGCGTAGCGGGCGTTTTTCACATCTACGTTTCGATCGCCGGTGCGGTGGAGGATCAATGTCGGCACCCGCACCGCGTCGACGATGCCGCGGGTGTCGGTGTCGATATTCATCCGCTGGAGCTCGACCGCGGCGCGCGGGCTGGCGCTGAGCCGGATTCGGGTCGCGTACCAACGCCGAAACACCTCGTCGCCGAGCATGCTCGGTGCGTCGTTGGTCAGCATCTCGTCGCAATGAGCCGGCGTGCCCCAGCGTCGTCCGATCTCCTCGAGCGCGGCCTGCGCGGAATCGTGGCGGGCCTCGAAGCGCCCGGCTGCCATCCAGTCCCAGGCGAGATACGAGCCGTACATGACCAGCGCGATCGTCCGTGCCGGGTACGTCGTCGCAAAGAGGACCGCCATGGACGCCCCCTCCGAGTAGCCGATCAGCGCCGCGCGTTCGGATCCGGCGTCATCCATCACCGCGCGGACGTCGTCCATCCTCGTCTCGAGAGTCGGCACTCCGTGGACCCGATCCGAGAGGCCGGTGCCGCGCTTGTCGAACACGATCAGGCGACAGAAGGACCCGAGCGCGCGGAGGAACTCCGCGAGGTGTGGGTCCTCCCAGCCGTACTCGATGTTCGAGACGAAACCGGGGACGAGCACAAGATCGAAGGGTCCATCGCCGACGACCTGATACGCGATGCTGACATTGCCGCTGCGTGCATAGCGAGTCTCCGGGGCGTCGCTCACGAGATCAAGTGTCGCATGCTCATCGAGAAGCGCCGGCGGATCCGTCCGTCGGGCAGGGAGTCAGCGGAACATGCGCTGCTGCTTCGCGAGGTCGAGCTGTTCGGGCGGGCCATCGAGCATGTCGTCCACCGAGCGCAGGCGCTGGGCGATCACGTTCAGCACCGCACCCTCCACCTGGAGCCGTCCGTCGATGACCAGCAGCGGATGGCGGTGAAGCAGCGCCCGGTGCGCCTGGTAGACCTGCGGGCGCAGGGTCACGTTGATCATCCCCGTCTCGTCCTCGAGCGCGATGAAGACGAAGTTCTTGGCCGTCATCGGATGCTGGATGCTCACCGCCAGGCCGGCCAGCCGGATGATGGACCGATCGCACAGCCCGGCCGCCTCGGCCACCGTGATCACCCCGCGGCTGCCGAGCCGCTCGCGGAACAGCTCGACCGCGTGAAGGTTCGGGGCCACGCCGGTGTCGCGGTAGTCGGCGGCGGTCTTCTCGGCCGGGGTCATCGGCGGCAGGGAGGCTCCCAGCGCGCGCTGGGCGTCATCGGTCAGGCCCAGGGCAGGATGCTCAGGGTCCGCATCGGCCAGGGTCGTGCGCAACTGCCAGAGGAGCTCGCGGCGGGGCGCATCGGTCCAGTCGAAGGCACCGATGCTGATCAGCCGCTCGACCACCTGCTCGCCAAGCCGTGTGCGAGCCACGAAATCGCGGACGGACGTGTAGGGGCCGATGGCGCGCTCGCGCTCCAGCGTCTCGCGCGCTCGCTCGTCGATTCCCTTCACCTGGCGCAGGCCAAGGCGGATGGCGTGCGTGCGGGCCGATGTGCCGTCGTTGTCCGGCCGCGTGTCGTGCTCCCAGGCCGACTCGTTGACGTCGATCGGCAGGACCTTGATGTCGTGGCGCTTCGCGTCGTTGATCACGACCGCGGGCGAGTAGAAGCCCATCGGCTGGTTGTTGAGCACGCCG
>JBOGSW010000254.1:0-6494 GCA_050695815.1 Candidatus Limnocylindria bacterium
CCGGTGGGCTCCTCGGTCGGCGGCGTGATCGAGAGCGCCGCGGTGGCGATCAGCACGGTGGCCGCGAGCCCGACTTCGACGGTCAGGCGCGCGCGCATCCCGTTCAGCCAGCCGAGCATCCGCCCGCCATCGAGGTAGTTCAGGCCGCCCAGGCCGATGGCGCCCACGGCGAAGGCCGTCTTGATGAGCAGCGTCCGCCCGAACTCGGTCTCGGTCGTCACCAGCGTCCCGGTCTGCATCCAGGCAGCGTAGATGCCGCTGAGCCCGATGAGGCCGATCGACGTGAGCGCCACGGCCGAGAAGCGCGGCACCAGCGTCCGCATCGCCGGCCGATGCCCGTGCCCGGTGATGAATTCCGGCCGGACGATCATCGCGAGCAGGCCGGCGAGACCGCCGATCCAGATCGCCGAGGCGGCGACGTGGACGACCTGCGCCAGCACCGGCACGGGGCCGGGGAGCGCGGATGCGTGCCCCGCGCTGACGAGCAGGACGATGCCGACCAGGCCCGTTGCCGCCGCGATCGCGCCGGCGATGCGCGGGGCCACGGCGAGCATCGCCACGCCGCCGACGGCTGCCACCATCGCGCGCGCCAGCTGCAGCGTACCGTTGCGGCTGCCGAACAGGTAGTCGGTCACGGAGCCGGCCTCGATCCCGGCGCCCACTGCTGCCACCAGGGTCGCACCGGCCGAGACGAAGAGACCGATGGCCAGTACGCGCACGAGGGCGGCCGGCATCGGTCCATGGCGGATGACGACCCGGTGAAGCACGGCGATCCCGAGTGCCATGAGCAGGCCGACATAGGTGAGCCAGCGACCGGCGACGCGAATCGGATCGGTCTGGTCATGGGTCATGCCACTGGCACCGGCACCGGCGAGGGCGGGGTCCACGTCGCCGACGCCGAAGCTGAAGAATCCCTCGGCGGTGTGCCCGTCGGCCGCGGAGAGGGTGCGCCAGATGACCGAGTAGATGCCGTCGGTGAGTCCAGGATCGGCGACGACGAGCGTGAATGGGTCGTCGGGATCGACCCGGCCGCCACGGGACAGGAGCTCGGTGCCGTCGGGCGCCACGATATCGACGGAGGTGGCCTGCGACTCGAGCGGCTCGCTGAAGACGAGCCGGATCTCGGCAGGCGGCTCGGGCACGACCACTCCGGCCCCCGGTGAGCTGGTCACCAGCTGTGCGTGGGCGAGCACCCGGCCGCCCGCCCCGCCCGGCAGCGCCGGTGCGAGGAGGAGCGCCAGGACGGCGATGGCGCCGGCGAGACGCCACGGCCGGGGGGACGACATCACGTCCGCCGGCGTGCCAGCGCGAGCCCGAGGGCCACGAGCCCGGCCAGGAGCCCCGCGCCGCCCAGGACGAGCGCGACGGTGGCCGTACCGGCCGCATCCGCGCCAGCCGCCGCGTCGCGCGCGATGTCACCGGTGGGAGGGAAGACGACCGGGAACTGCCCGCCGGTCACGTCCTGCACCTCGCTGAACGTGTCGGGACCCGAGGTGAAGGTCTCGTCGACCGCCACGCCGTCGATCTCCCCGGTGATATGGAAGGTGTACGGCCCGGCCGCGGTCGGGAAGAAGACGGACCGATAGGCGCCGGCCTCGCCGAAGACCGGCGAGATCGGCAGGTCACGGCCCTGGCCGTCGAAGATGACCTCCGCGGTGAGCGTCTCCTCGAGGCCCTCGACCGGCTCCTCGCCGCGCGACACGCGCAGGTCGAGCCCGCTCTTCTGTCCGCTGTAGACCGGCTCCTCCAGGAAGCCGACGACCATGGTGACGTCACCGACGTCGCGAGATTCGTGGGCCACGGCGACGCCGCTCCCGACCACGGCCAGGACGGCGCCGAGGAAGGCGCCCGGGACGGCGGCTCGTCCGATGCGCTGCATCATGAGATGGGTTCTCCGTTGGATCGGGCAAGGCGTGCCCGATGGTCCGTTCGTCAGATGGGTGAGACGAGCGGGTCCGGAGGAGCGCGGACGCCGGTGGCGCGGGCCATCGGGCGCATCGCTTCGAAGGTGAGGCGCAGGGCCGGCCGGGTGAGCCGTCGCGGCGCTCGGCGCTGGCGTCGGAGCCCATCGGCGATGGCGGTGAGCAGGGATGCCTCGGCGCGTCCGACGGCCACCGCCAGGACGGCGCCCAGGAGCGTGATGATCGCGATCACCGGCACCGCCAGCGGATACTCCGGGCCGACCAGCGCGCTCGGCCCGAGGAAGTGCCCGTGGCTGCCGAAGTGCTCGAGGCTCTCCTGGACCATGAAGCCGATGCCGACGAGCGCGAAGAGCCGAGCCCACGCGGCCAGCAGCCGCGACCTCGCGGATCCGTCGCCGAAAGCTCGGCCACCGAGCGCCGACGCGCGCCGCCGCAGTCGGACCAGGCGCAGCGCGACGATGGCGGCCGCGGCGAGGCCGATGACCACCAGCCCCACGCTGGCGAGGCCCCAGTATTCATGTCCGGCGGCGCGCAGCGCTCGCGTAAGCCCTTCGCCCGGGCCGAGCTGGGCCAGGAAGATCGCGTCGTGGCTCACGAGCAGCGCCATGCCGGCCAGCGCCCAGAAGACGAGCGGGCCGCGCGTGCGTGCCGGCAGCACTGCGATCCTCATACCACCTCATACGGTAGCGGTGACTCCGCGTACGTGCCCTACGCCGACTCCCCGTGGGCGTGCGGATGCTCCACCATGCGCACCCGGAGCGCCGGGAGCGGGCGTGGATCGGGGTTCGGCTCGTACTCGTCGGTACCGGGATTCACGGCGTAGGTCCAGCGCGGGCCGTCGGTCGCGATCGCGCGCAGCGCATCGGCAAAGGCGTCGACATCCTCTCGCGTCGAGCCCAGGCCCAGGCTCATGCGAGCGGCGCCCGGCAACCGCTCGTGGCGGCCGGCGCGCGTCTCGTCGAGGAGCCGGCCGACCTCGGCATCGCCGACCTTGAGCAGCTGCACCATGAGCGGATGCGCGCAGAAGCAGCCGTGGCGGATGCCGATCCCGTGCTCGGCCGAGAGCACCGCTGCCAGCAGGTCGTACGGCATCTCGCCCAGGTTGAAGGTGAGGAGCCCGACGCGTGGATGATCGGCGGGCCAGACACGGTAATGCCCGAAGCCGTCGATGCCGGCGAGGCGCTCGCGCGCGTAGGCCAGCAGCTCGGCCTCCTCCGCGGCGATCGTCTCCATGCCGGCCTTCGCGAGCGCGTCGCACGCGACGCCGAGCGCCACGGCGCCGACGACGTTCGGCGAGCCGGCCTCCTGGCGGTCGGGCAGATCGCTCCACACCGTCTCGTCGATCGTCACCAGGCGCACGGCACCGCCGCCGCGCAGGAACGGGTCGCCGGCGCTGAGCCAGTCGCGCTCGCCGATGAGCGCGCCCGCTCCGTACGGGGCGTAGAGCTTGTGGCCCGACAGCGCCAGGTAGTCGATCCCGTCGCGGGCCATGTCGATCGGCGCATGCGGGGCCAGCTGTGCGGCGTCGACGAGGAGGCGGGCGCCGTTCTCGTGCGCGATCCGAGCCATCTCGGCGACCGGCCAGATCTCGCCGGTCACGTTGCTTGCGCCGGTCACGGCGACGAGGTGCGGGTCGTTGCAGGCGGGCAGGTCGCGCAGGGTCGTCTCGAGCCGGTCGAGCGCCTCGCCCGGCGACTCGGGCACCGGAAGGTAGGTGACGCTGCACCGCTTCCAGGGCAGGAGGTTGGCGTGATGCTCGCCCGCGAAGCCGATGACGTGCGTCCCCTCCGGCAGCGTGCCAGCCAGCAGGTTGATCGAGTCGGTCGTGTTGCGGGTGATGATGACCGCGTCGTCGTCGCGGCCGTTGACGAAGCGCCGGATCGACTCCCTCGCCCCCTCGTAGGCGGCGGTCGAGGCCCGCGACTTGAATCCCGCGCCGCGATGGACGCTCGAGTACCAGCCGAGAAGATCGCCGATCGCATCGCGCACGGCCTGCAACGCCGGCGCCGAAGCCGCGTAGTCGAGGTTGACGTAGCGGCGCGATCCCTCCGGCACGATCGGCACCTCGGTATCGGCGCCAACCAGTCGCAGGAGCTCGCTTCCGTGGGCCGATGGCTCTCGCGCGGCCGTCATCGGCTCATCCTACGCCGCCGATCGAGCCACGAACACCGGCCAGTTGTCACCCCATGAAGGTATCGGCGAAGAAGAGGCCGATTCGGGGCACGACCTGTCCGCTGGATCCACCCCGCGAATGCTGCGGACAGCAAGTCGCTTCATCCTGGCAGATAGCGTCATCCGGTGAAATGCAGCGAGTGAACCCAACGGCTGTCTTGATATCTAGACAAGTCAGCCAGCATGTCTAGACTTGGAGGATGACGGAGACCTCCAAGATTCGGATCGGACAGGCGGCAGAGCTACTCGACGTCTCGGTGGAGACGCTGCGACGCTGGGCCGACGACGGTCGGCTGACCGTGACGCGCAGCGCGGGTCGCCAGCGCCGGGTGCCGCTGGCAGAGGTGAGCCGGCTCCTCGCCGAGCGTCGCTCCGGCCGCCGACGGATGCGCCCGATCGTTGCGCAGTCATCGCGCAACCGCTTCAGCGGGATCGTGACGCGGGTCGAGCGCGACCGGGTCGCCGCCGTGGTCGAGGTGCAGTGCGGACCGCATCGGCTCGTGAGCCTGATGACCGCGGAGGCGGTCGACGAGCTCCAGCTCCAGGCGGGCGACGAGGTGGTGTGCGCCGTGAAGGCGACGAACGTGGTGGTCGAGGTTCCCGGATGATCCGCATCCTGCTCGTCGGTGCACTGCTCGTCGGTGCAGCGCTCACCGGCTGCGGGGGTGAGACCGATGCGGCCGGCTCGTTGACCGTCTACGCGGCAGCGTCGCTGCGCGACGCCTTCGAGGAGATCGCGGCCGCCTACGAGGAGGCGACCGGGGTCCAGATCACGATCTCGTTCGACGCGTCGAGCACGCTGCGAGCGCAGATCGAGCAGGGCGCGCCTGCGGACCTCTTCGCCAGTGCCGACCTCGTCAACGCCCAGGCTCTGGTGGACGCGGGGCTCACCGACGGGGTAACCACCTTCGCCGGCAATGCGCTGGTCATCGTCGTGCCGGCTGACAATCCCGCCCGGATCGCATCATGGACCGACCTCGCCCGCCCCGGCCTGCGGATCGTCGCCGCGGGCGAGGGCGTGCCGATCACGCGCTACGCGGTCGAGCTCATCGACAACCTGGCAGGACGGCCGGATGCGCCCGCTGGATTCGCCGATGCCTACGCCGCGAACGTCGTCTCCCGCGAGGACAACGTGCGAGCCGCGCTGGCGAAGGTCGAGCTCGGCGAGGGCGACGCCGCGATCGTGTACGAGACCGATGCTCGCTCGTCCGCGAGCGCGGCGACGATCGCGGTGCCCGACGAGGCGAACGTCGTCGCCGCCTACGCCGTGGTTGCGCTCGCCGATGCCGGTCCGGAGGCGGAGCGTCTCGTTGGCTGGCTGCTCGGCGAAGACGCGCAGCGCATCCTGGTCGACCACGGCTTCCGCTCGCCGTCGTGAGCACGCTCGGTCGTGTCGCGCTGCCCGCGGCGGCCGCGCTGGTCGCCTCGTTCCTGGGCCTGCCGATCGTGGCCCTGGTGGCCCGCGCGCTGACCGGCAACGCATCCCTGGACGGGTCCGTGATCGGCGCGCTGCGGCTCAGCCTCATCACCACGGCCTTCAGCCTGGTGCTCATTCTCGCGCTCGGAACGCCGCTGGCCTGGATCCTGGCGCGACGCCGCTTCATCGGTCGCCGCCTGCTCGAGGTGGTGGTCGATCTGCCGATCGTCCTGCCACCCGCGGTCGCCGGCCTGGCGCTCCTGCTGCTGCTCGGGCGCAGCGGCCCGGTCGGCGCTATCGGCCTCGATATCGCCTTCACCACCGCGGCGGTGGTGCTGGCCCAGACCTTCGTGGCGGCCCCGTTCTACGTGCGCGCGGCGCGCGGCGCCTTCGCCACCGTCCATCGCGACCTCGAGGACGCGGCGCGAATCGACGGGGGCAGCGATTGGGACGTCTTCCGGCGCGTGACGCTGCCACTCGCGGCACCGATCCTGACCGGCGGCGCGATCCTTGCCTGGGCGCGCGCGCTCGGGGAGTTCGGGGCGACGATCATGTTCGCCGGCAACGTGCTCGGCGTGACCCAGACGCTGCCGCTTGCCGTCTACGGCGAGTTCCAGTCGTCGCTCGATGCCTCGGTGGCCGCGGCGGCGGTCCTGGTGGGCGCCGCGTTCGTCGTCCTGTTCGGCATCCGCATGGCGCGGTCCGTCTCGGATGTGACCGCCTGACCCTCGCAGCGTGGCCCGCTCGCCCGCTGGATCGCTGGCCCGCTGGATCGGACGTCAGCCGGCCACGGCCGCGGGATCCTCGCGGCGCAGGAGGATGCCGAGGTACGCCTTCCACGGGCCCACCTCAGCGTCGTGGCTGCCGGCCATGCCGGCGAAGATCTGCGACACGTGGTCGAGGTCGTGCACGGCCCAGGTCGCGAGCAGTTCGCGCAGGGTCACCTCACCGAGCGACGGGTGCATCCCGCGACGATCGAGGTC
>JBOGSW010000255.1:0-6897 GCA_050695815.1 Candidatus Limnocylindria bacterium
GATGCTTCCCCGCATACGCGTAGCCGACCACGTGGTTCGGCTCCTCGGCCACGAGCCACGGGGTGTGGGCGAGGATCCGGCGCATCCGATCCCCCATCTCGGCGGCATCTGGCGCCACCTGCTCGAAGGAGGCCGTCGACGCCAGCACGCTGTGGGAGTAGATCGCCGCGACGCTCGGGGCATCGCGCGCCGGATCGGCGATTCGGATCGGTCCGGGCCAGCTCATCGGCGCCATGGTGGACGCTGAAAGGCCGGGCGTGGATCGGCCAGGGCCCGGCCTCATCGGTCCGGTGGTTGTGCACGACGCACAACCCCGGGGGAGGCTCGCTAGGTCCGACGCGCGCTGAAGCCGCGAACCGCCACGGATGCGGCCAGCAGGCCCCCGAGGACCAGCACCATCGGCAATGTGGCGCCGGTGGACGTGCTGGACGTGTCCGGCAGGACCTGGTCGGCCGACGGCGAAGGCGTTGCGCTGTCCGATGCGGTCGGTGCCGGCGTCGCTGTGGGAGCCGGCGTCGGATCCGGGACCGTGACGCTGCCGTCGAGGTCCTGCGCCGCGTCGTACTCCCCTGCGGTGGCGGTCGCGCTCAGCGTCCCGGCGCCCGTGAAGCTGCCGGTGGCTCCCGCGTAGGCGCCGGTGCCGGCCACGATCGCGGCGTCCATGGACGAGGTGTGCACGAGGGGATCCGCCGTCTCGCAGACGCGGCTCGTGCTGGCCATCTCGAGCGTGAGTGACCCGTCGACGGTGGTGAGGACCATGGTGCCGGTCAGCTCGGCGCACGGCTCGGTGCCGGTGTAGATCGACCAGTCGACGCGGGTGGAGCCGGTGTACGTGCCGACTCCGAGCTCGGTCAGATCGAACGAGCCGGCGATGTCGAAGTCGCAGATGTAGTCGGCGGGGACGGTCGCACCGGGAGGATCGCACGCCGCCTCGGCGGTCGGTGGCAGTGCGGTGGCGCTGCCAGTCGACGTGCCGGTGGCGGTCACGGTTGCGGCTGCCGCGATGGCCGGTACGGCAACCAGTGCGACGGCGAGCAGCAAGGCATTGGGCATTCGTGAACGGATCAAGGGATTCCTCGTAACTGGCCGCACATGCAAAGGAGCGTGACGCGGGCTGAGGCCCGTCGCGCCGGCTGGCGGCCGAGGTGCCGGCGACGCCCGCTCCGGACGGGCTTGCGACCCATCCTAGGTGGGCCGAGGAATCCGGCCAGTGACGGAAGTCATGGGGCGGATGGCCCACGCCCGCGCCTTCAGCTCGACCCGATTGGACGGCACGCTGTGTGCTGATAGGGCACGCATGAGCGACAACGACATCCACGGCATCGAGCACGGGTGGACGGTGAAGAGCATCGACGGTCACGACGTGGGCTCGGTCGAAGAGGCGACCGGAATCTACATCCTCGTCAAGGAAGGGCTCATCAACGCGGAGCACCGCTACCTCCCGGCCGCGACCCTCGAGCACGTGCGACCCGAGCAGAAGGAGATCGGCATCTCCCTGACCCGGGACGAGGTGAACGATGGAGACTGGTCCGTGGCCCCGACCGAGGGCCCGCGGAGCGAGGGCGCCCCCCTCAACGCGGAGAGCGACTCGGCCGTGGAAGAGATCATGGACACCTCCACCGCGACCGATCCGGAGCGGCCCGTCACCCTCTGATGGAGCGGCTCCGCGCTATCGGCTGAAGCTGCGCGCCGGTCGCCGCGAGTTGCGGCGACGGCTGCCGCCGAAGCGAACGCGACCGCGGTCACCGGAGTCGTGTCGAGGCGGCGCGCCGTTGCGACGCGGCCCGCCGGGACGGCCGCCCGACCGCAGGCGGATCGGCTCGGCGCGAACCTCGCGGTTGGGCTCGAAGCCCGGAACCGTTTCCGAGCGGATTGGTGCTCCCAGCAGACGCTGGATCTCGCGCAGGAGCGGCGCCTCGTCGACGCACACCAGCGAGACGGCGGTGCCGGTGAGCCCGGCCCGACCGGTGCGGCCGATGCGGTGCAGGTAGTCGGCCGGCACCATCGGCAGCTCGAAGTTGACGACGTGCGGCAGCTTCTCGATGTCGAGGCCGCGCGCGGCGACCTCTGTCGCCACCAGCAGCAGGACGCGTCCGGCCTTCAGATCGGCGAGCGCGCGCATGCGCTGCGGCTGCGACTTGTTGCCGTGGATCGCGGCGGTCGCGATCCCGTCGCGGTTGAGCTGCTCGGCGAGCTTGTTGGCGCCGTGCTTGGTGCGAGTGAAGACCAGCGCCTGGTCGATCACGCGTGTCCGCACGAGATGTGTCAGCAGCTCGCGCTTGCGCGCGCGGTCGACCGGGTACACGACCTGGTCGACGAGGTCGACGGCCGTGTTCTCGGGCGTGACCTGGACCGATGCGGGTCGCTCCAGCAGGCCCTCCGCCAGCCCGCGGATCTGCTTCGAGGAGGTGGCGGAGAAGAGCAGGTTCTGGCGACGATCGGGCAGCAGCGCGAGCACCTGGCGGATGTCGCGGATGAAGCCCATGTCGAGCATGCGATCGGCCTCGTCGAGGACGAGGATCTCGACCGAGCCCAGGTCGATGGTGCCCTGGCGGGTGTGGTCGAGCAGGCGGCCGGGGGTCGCGACCACGATCTCGACGCCGCGGCGCAACGCGTTGACCTGGCCGCCGAAGCCGACGCCACCGTAGATCGCGGTGGATCGGACGTTGCCGCTGGAGTAGGTGCGTACGGACTGCTCGACCTGGATCGCCAGCTCGCGCGTGGGGGCGAGGACGAGGACGCGTACGCGACGATCGCGCGTGGGGCGCATGGCCAGCCGCTGCAGGATCGGCAGCACGAAGGCGGCCGTCTTGCCGGTGCCGGTCTGGGCGCCGGCCATGAGGTCACGGCCCTCGAGCACGAGCGGAATCGCCTCGCGCTGGACCGGGGTGGGATCGGTGTAACCCTGGCGCGCGACGGCGCGGAGCAGGTCGGGCTGAAGCCCGAGGGCGGAGAATGACAAGGGAGTAGGCTCCTGACGAGGCCCTCCCGCAACCCATCGGGTCGCGGGGCCCGGTCAGGGCAAGAAGTGGATCGGGATCGGACGGATGGTTAGGGCCGCGGCGCAGACCGGTGCGCCAAATCGAACACGCGTGCGAAAGCGTAGCACACTCATGACGTGTACGCTGGGAGCGATATGACGGAACGATGCATCCACGGCTTTGAGCCGACCCAATGCGCCTCCTGCCGGCGCTGCCCGCACGGGCTGCTGGAGGCGCGATGTCCCGCCTGCCGGCCGAAGACCGCCCGCGAGGCGAGCGCCATGATGGCGAACGACGCCCCACGACCCACCGAGGAGCACCGCGGCTACCAGATCGAGTACGCCGACGGTGAGCGAAGCTGGTACATCAAGGCCGATGCGGACGCGCCCCGCTCGACCCTCTCGTACCGCTCCGCCTTCCAGGCACGCCGAGCCATCGACGAGATCCTCGACCGCGCCGAGGAGCCCGTGTCGAGCGGCAAGAAGAAGAAGGCGTAGCTCCCGGGCTCGTCGCCGCGGCGCGATACTCTGGCTCTCCAACCGAGGATCCACGCCCCAGTGATCTGCACCAACTGCGACGCCGACAACGAAGCCGGGCGGAAGTTCTGCCTGAACTGCGGAGGGCGCCTTGCCGCCGGATGCCCGGCGTGCGGCTCGCCGAACACGCCCGGTGCGAAGTTCTGCGGCGAATGCGGGAACCCGCTGACAGAGACCGATGCGGCCGCCGAGCCGCCGGCCGCCGCGACACCGGCCACGGAGCGCCGGCTGGTGAGCGTCCTCTTCGCCGACCTGGTCGGCTTCACCACCCTCTCCGAGGGGCGTGACGCGGAGGACGTGCGTGAGCTGCTCGGCCGCTACTTCGAGGCGTGCCGGGACGTCGTGGGACGCTACGGCGGGACGGTCGAGAAGTTCATCGGCGATGCCGTGATGGCGGTGTGGGGAACGCCGATCGCGCAGGAGGACGACGCCGAGCGCGCGGTGCGAGCGGCCCTGGACCTGGTCGACGCGGTCCGCCACCTGGGCGCCGAGAGCGAGACGGCAGACCTGGCCCTGCGGGCGGCCGTGCACACCGGCGAGGCGGTCGTCACGATCGGTGCCAGCGGAATGGGCATGGTGGCGGGCGACCTCGTGAACACCGCAAGCCGCCTCCAATCGATCGCGACCCCGGGCACCGTCCTGGTCGGCGAGGGCACGCAGCGAGCCGCGAGCCACGCGATCGTCTTCGAGGCTGCCGGCGACCACGAGCTGAAGGGCAAGTCCGCGCCGGTTCCCGCCTTCCGCGCCGTGCGGGTCGTCGCGCAGCGCGGCGGGGTCGGCCGCAGCGACGCACTCGAGCCGCCGTTCGTCGGCCGCGACGCGGAGCTACGCCTCATCAAGGAGTTCTACCACGCCACGGCTCGGGACCACGGGCCGCGCCTGGTGAGCGTCATCGGCCAGGCCGGCATCGGCAAGAGCCGCCTCGCGTGGGAATTCCTGAAGTACATCGACGGCGTGACCGAGATCGCCTACTGGCACCAGGGTCGCTCCCCCGCCTACGGCGACGGCATCAGCTTCTGGGCACTGGGCGAGATGGTGCGCATGCGCCTGGGCATCGGTGAAGGGGCGGACGAGGCCACCACCCGTGAACGGCTGACGGCGACCCTGGACGAGTTCGTGACCGATGCCGACGAGCGGCGCACCCTGGAGGAGCCCCTGCTCCACCTGCTGGCCATCGGCGAGAACAAGACGCGCGAGCGCGGCGCTCTCTTCGTGGCGTGGCGGACCTTCTTCGAGCGCATCGCCGAGGCGGCGCCGGTGATCATGGTCTTCGAGGATCTCCAATGGGCCGATGACGGCATGCTCGACTTCATCGAGGAGCTGGTCACCTGGTCGCGCGGCAGGTCGATCTACATCATCACGCTGGCCCGCCCGGAGCTCCTCGACCGCCGTCCCACGTGGGGTGCCGGGCAGCGCTCGTTCACGTCGCTGGCCCTCTCACCGCTCGGCGAGGACGCGATGCACGACCTGCTCGCCGGCCTGGTGCCCGGACTGCCCGAAGCGGTGACAGTACAGATCGTCGCTCGCGCCGAGGGGATCCCGCTCTATGCCGTCGAGACGGTGCGCACGCTCCTGAACGACGGCCGAATCCAGCGCGAGGGTGACGCCTTCCGTCTCGTGGGAGAGCTGACCGAGCTGGCGGTTCCCGAGTCGCTCCACGCGCTGATCGCGGCCCGCATCGACGCGCTGCCGGCCGCCGAGCGGACCCTCATCCAGGACGGTGCGGTGCTCGGCCAGTCGTTCGCGCTGCCCGCGCTGACCGCCGTCGCCCGCTCGCCCACGGACGAGATCGAGCCGATGCTCCAGCACCTGCTCCAGCAGGAGCTGCTGACGATCGACGACGATCCGCGCTCGCCCGAGCGCGGGCAGTACCGCTTCGTCCAGGGGTTGCTGCGCGAGGTCGCCTACGGGACGCTCGCGCGTGACGATCGACGCGCTCGACACCTGGCCGCGGCCCGCTACTACGAGGCGCTCGGCGACGACGAGCTCTCCGGCGTGCTGGCCCAGCACTACGTCGACGCCTACGAGGCCCATCCCGATGGCCCCGAGGGAGCTGCCGTCGCTGCGCAGGCACGGGTCGCCCTGCGCGGGGCCGCGCAGCGTGCCTCTGACCTCGGATCGCACCGTCTGGCGCACGCGTACCTCGAGAGCGCGCTCCGCGTCACGACGGATGCGACCGAGGAGCTGGACCTCCGCAACGCGGCCGGTGCCGCGTCCGGGGACGCCGGCATGTTCGACGTCGCGGTTGCGCACTTCCGGCGCGTCATCGAGCTGGCCGGGCAGCTGGGACGAGATGAGGAGAGGCGCAAGGGCAGCGCCTACCTTGCCGACATCCTCGTCGAAGGACAGCAGCAGCAGGCGCTCGACGTCCTCACCGATGCGATCAACGAGCCCGGTCTCGGGCCGGGGGATCCCGGATACATCGAGATCGCGGCCAGCCTGGCCAAGGCCGAGATGCGCATGCTCAACGACACCCGCGCCGTCGAGCTCGCCGAGCTGGCTCTTCCGGCCGCCCAGGCCGCCGACGACGAGAGCATCGTGGTCGACCTGCTCGTCACCCGAGCCGTGTCCCTCGCAAACCTGGGACGGACGCGGGAGGCCATCGTCATTCTCACCGGAGCCCTGGAGATCGCGACGCAGCGAGGCATGCACAACGCGGCCAGCCGCGCCGCGACCAACCTCGGCTACGTCGTCTCGCCCGATGACCCGGCCGCCGGCTTTGCGATCTCGCGAGCCGGCATGGACGCGGCGATGCACTCGGGCATCGTCTGGGGCATCCGGTACCTCCTCGGCAACGCCATCGATTCGGCCATCGACGTGGGTGAGTGGGACTGGGCGCTCGAGTCGATGGAGGACAACGAGTTCCTCTTCGTGGAGCCGGCCGAGCGCCTCTGGTTGGGGGCATATCGCGCCGTGATCGGTTCCCTGCGGGGCGAGGACGTCGCCGATGAAGCTCGTTCCCTTCACGAGAGCAGCCGGGACTTCGATGACCCGCAGTACCGCACGCTGGGGATCTACGGGATCGTCGTCACCGAGATCATGCGCGGCCGGCTGCGTGAGGCCATCACCCTCGCGGACGAGATGATGGAGAACGGCCTCGCCGGAGTCGAGGGTGCGGTGTACGGAGGGCGGGCGGCCACCTGGAGCGGCGACACGTCCACCGCTCGACGGATGCGGGACGTCCTCGGTGCAGCGCCCGCGGGCCGGCGCACGGACGGCATGCTGGCGACACTGGAGGGCGGCATCGCGGCCCTCGAGGGACGGGCGGCCGACGCTCGGGCTCACTACGCCGAAGCCCAACGCATCGCGCGCGACATCGGAACCCCGTACTGGCTCGGGATGACGAACCTCGACATCGTCATCACCGGTGCCATGGAGGC
>JBOGSW010000256.1:0-4860 GCA_050695815.1 Candidatus Limnocylindria bacterium
CCAACGGCTGCCGGCCCGCGATCAGCCCTGGGCCGTGCTCGAGCAGCCGGCGCAGGCTGCCCTCGGCCCAGCGCAGGCGTTGACGCCACAGCGCGCCGATGCCCTCGACCGCCTCCTCGTCGACCGATGCTTCAGGTGCCAGCGTCACGTGGTGACCCGATGCCGAGAGGCGCGTCGAGAGCTCGAGATCCTCCGTGAGCGCCGCCTCGCTCCAGCCGCCGACTGACTCAAGCGCGCCCCGGCGCACGAACATGCCGTTTCCGCGCAGCTCGGCCGTGCCGTCGGTCGCCCACCGCCCGCACTGGCTCGCCATGTCCATCAGCTGCTCCTCGGCCTGCGCGGCGGTCAACCATGAGGCCGACGTGTTGCGCGGCACGCGCGACACCTGGAGCGCATCGGCGGTCGCGTCGCGCAGCCAGCCGTGCATCGCGCGCTCGAGGAAGGCCGGCTCGACGTGCGTATCGGCATCGATGACGCCGATCACATCGCCGCGCAGGAACGGCATGGCGAAGCCGAGCACCGCGCCCTTCGTCTGCGGTCCGATCCCAGGCTCGCGGCGTTGAACCGATGCGTGCGTGGCGGATCCGGTCGCGCTGCGGGCCTCCTCGCCGGTTGCATCGGCGGATCGATCGTCCACCACCAGCACCTCGTAGCGCGGCGCTCCATCGGCCCCGTCGTACGCAAGCCCGAGCAGCGAGCGGACCGTGTCGCCGATGACGGGCGCCTCGTTGCGCGCGGGCACGACGAGCGAGACGAACGGGAGCTCGCGCGCCAGGCCGGTCGGCTCGCCGGCTCCGCTGCGCGCGACCGCGAACGCGTCGCGCATGACGCGGGCGCCGTGCCATGCCAGCCAGGCGACGTAGATGACCGATACCCCGACGGTCAGCTGCAGCACGCGTGCGGCGAAGGGAACGGTGATCGTGAACCAGGCCACCACCACCGAGCCGATGAGGAAGGCGGCCGCGACGGCCCTAGTCGTCATTGACAGCCGGGCGGCGGCGCCGGCGCCGGCGATGCGGCGTCTCGACGCCGGCCGGACGCTTCCCGCTCGCCCTGGGCGCGCCCGGTGCCACGGCTTCGTCCGCCGCGTCCGTCGCCGGCGCGAGCGTCTGGTCGTGCTGGTGCAGGCCGGCGTGCGCGTTGCGCCGCCAGGAGGCGATGCCGGCCCACAGGGTGAGCAGGCCGAGGATGCCCATCACGATCGGGATGCCGGAGCCCGGGAAGAAGATGTTGAGGATGTCGGCCACCGCCGGCGCCGCGATCACCGGCAGGAACGAGGCGAGCGACAGGAGCGTGTTGAGGATCCCGAAGATCCTGCCACGCACGTCGCTCGGGAGCTCCTCCTGCAGCGCCGTCTGCGACGGGATGGCGACGAACGCGTACTCGACCCCGGCGAAGATGGCGATCACGACCACCACGGCGAGCAGGCTGATGATCGGCGCGATGGAGGGGATCGCATCCTCGATCGGCTGCACCGCCGGGCCGAAGAACACGCTCACCGGCTTCACCAGCGCGAGGGCCACGAGCGTGGTGCCCATGGCGATCAGGCCGACGTCGATGAAGAGCCGCTTCGGCACACCCTTGCCGTACGAGTTCAGGAAGAGGATGCCGACCACGGCGCCCAGTCCCGCCGGACCCATGATGAAGAAGAAGTCGGTCGACTCCAGGCCCAGGATATCGACCGCGAAGCCCGGACCGATCGCACCGAGTACGCCGATGAGGCTCGACGCGATGCCCAGGTAGGTGAGGCTCCAGGCGATGACCCGGTGGCGTCGCACGAAGCGGATCCCCTCCGACAGCTGGTCGTACAGCTCGTGCATGGCGCGACCGGCGGCGGCGCCCGCCGGAGCCACCCGGTGGTCCGGCGGGACGGCGGGCAGCGGCAGGATGGCGAGCGCGGCGATCCCGAACATCACGGCGACCAGGACGTAGACCGCGATCGGTCCAAGCACGTTGAGCACCAGCGGTCCGAAGAAGCCGAAGCCGATGGCGAAGGTAGCGTTGATGGTGAGAACGAAGATCGAGTTCGCCGCCATCAGGTGGCGCCGCTCGACGATTCGCGGGATGGCCGTGAGCTCGGCCGGCGCGAAGAAGGCGGTCGCGCTGGCCACCACGAAGTTGATGAGGAAGACGAGCGGCACGATCGCGCTGCCGACCGACGGCGCCACGAAGATGAACGCGATCGTGCCCACGGCCCGAATCAGGTTCGCGGCGAGCATGATCAGCTTCGCATCGCTGCGCTCGACGAGCACGCCGCCGAGGGTGCTGAACAGGACCGCCGGGATGAGGAAGGTCAGGATGAGGAGCGCGACGGCCGTGTTCGACCCGGTCGTCTCGAGGATCGTGGCCATGAGCGCGGCAAGAACCATGTTGCTCGCCAGCTGGCTCAGGGTCTGGGCGGACCACAGATAGACGAAGCCACGGTTGCGGAACACGCTCCCCGACCCGGAGAGGTCCATGCCGCTCCCGCCCTCCGGCGAGAGCTCGATGTGCGCCACCGGTCAGCTTGCCTCGGGACCGCGCTCGAGGTACTCGGTGAAGCGTCGCTCGACGTCGAGCCGATCCATGAGGATGCGATGGCCGCACCCGTCGCAGACGAGGCCGATGTCGGCCCCAAGGCGCACGACGGCCCAGTCGCGGCTGCCGCAGGGATGCTCCTTGCGCAGGCGGATGCGGTCGCCGATGCGGAGCTCCAGCGGTGCCGCCACCGTCACCCGCCGCCCTCCGACGCGGTCACGCCGGTGAAGTTGAACGAGCCGAGGTGGAGCGCCGGGACGCGATAGCCCCCGAAGAACTCGCCGGGCAGGAGCTTCGTCTCGCGGCTGGCCGCGCGCACGTCGCTGAAGGCCTCCGGGATCGACTGCGTGAAGCGGAAGTTCAGCAGCGGCCGCGTGACGCGGCCGTTCTCGATGAGGAAGGTGCCGTCCTTGGTCATGCCGGTCAGGATCGCCTTCTTCGGATGCACTGGGTTGATGTAATGGAAGCGCTTGACCCAGATCCCGCGCTCGACGCGCGCAATCAGCTCGTCGCGCGGCGTCTCACCGGGTGCCATGAACACGTTGAGCGCCATGGGCCCGACCAGGTTCGGCGCGGGCAGCCCGTGGCCGGTCGATCCGGTCCCCGCGCGAGCCCCGGTGGCCGCGTCGTGAACGACCGCCTTCGCGACGCCGCCCTCGACCAGGTCGACCCGATGACGGACCACGCCCTCGAAGTCGATCGTCGACGGAAGGCCGGTCGGGTCGGCCCCGTCGTCCCAGATGTGCACGTTCTCCCCCATCACCCGCTTGCCGAGATCCATGAACGAGCGGCCCTCCTCGTGGGCCAATCCTGAGAAGCCGATGTAGGAGAGGTATTCGAGCAGTCCCGCCACGGCGTGCTCCTCGAGGATGACGGGATACTCCCCCGGCTCCATCTCCCCGGCGCCCCGCATCGCGTCCGCGGTCGTGGCGGCCTCGAGACCGATCGCCTCCGCGTCGATCTCGCCGATATCGGTCGAGCCGGTGTTCGCGTAGCCGGATGCCGCGCCGGAAGCGAATCCATCCATCATGACGGTGAGCAGCGTCGCCTTCGTGGATCGGTGCCTGCCGCGAACGCCGAGCGAGTTGGCCACCGCGATCGTCATGTCCTGGGTCGAGAACGACCCCGACACCTGCAGCTGCTTCGCCTCGCCGGCGGCGATCACGGCGCGCGCGCCCTGCCCGCGCTCGTCCGCGCCCGCCTCGGCCGTGGCGGAGACGAACCCGAGCTCAGGATCGTGCTCACGCCCGTCGGGCTCCGGCAGCAGCGCGATGCGCGGGTTCGGGGCCGAGCGCTCGGCGATCGCCGTCGCGCGCTCCACGACGGCGCGCAGCCCCGCCTCGTCGAGGCGGTTGGTCGACGCCACGCCGACGCGTTCACCGTTGATCACGCGAACCTGGAGATCGGCGTCGTGCTCGCGCACGTTCTGGTGGATCTGGTTCGTGGCGAAGCGGGTGAGGGCGAAGTCCTGGACCAGGACCAGCGCCTCGGTTCGTTCCGCGGTCGAGTATCCCAGCACGCGGTCGAGCAGCCGCTCCGGCTCGTCGCGCGGCCCTACCATCGACCCACTCCCACGGTCACGCCGCGGAATCGCGCGGGTGCCGCGCCATGGCCGACGTGCCCGGTCTGGACCGGCTCGCCCTTGCCACAGTTCGGAAGCCCCCACAGCGTCCACTCCGCCGGGCCGCAGATGGCATCCAGGCTGCCCCAGAACTGCGGCGTGATGCCCGTGTAGGTGGGATTCCGGACGAGCTTGGTGCGCTTCCCGTTCTTGATCAGCCAGCCGGCCTGGTCGCCGAACTGGAAGTTGAGCCGGCGGTCGTCGATGCTCCAGCTCTTGTTCACGCTCATGAAGATGCCGTCGGCGGTGTCGGCGATGAGGTCCTCGAGCGTGCCAGCATCACCGGGGCGCAGGTTGACGTTCGTCATGCGGATGAGCGGAATGCGGTTCCACGACCAGGCGCGCGCGCTGCCCATGCTGCGGCGGCCGATGCGTGGCGCGGTCTCGCGGCTCGTCAGATAGCCCGTCAGCACGCCGCCCTCGATCAGCGGCGCGTTCTGAGCCGGCACCCCTTCGTCGTCGAACCCGAACGTGCCGAGCCCGCCGGGGGCGGTCGCGTCGGCGTCGATGTGGACGCGCTCCGAGCCGTACCGGAAGCTGCCGAGCTTGTCGGTCGTCAGGAATGACGTGCCCGCATACGAAGCCTCGGTGCCGAAGACGCGGTCGAGCTCGGTCGGATGCCCGCACGACTCATGAATCTGGAGCGCGACCTGGGTCGAGTCGAGCACGAGCGTCATCTCGCCGGACGGACACTGCGGGGCGTCGAGCAGCGCCACCGCCAG
>JBOGSW010000257.1:0-22557 GCA_050695815.1 Candidatus Limnocylindria bacterium
GCGCTCGATCGCCCAGTTCCGGCTGCGATCGGGCATGCCGATCGGCGCCAAGGTGACGCTGCGCGGCCAGCGGATGTACGACTTTTTGGAGCGCACCCTGCGCCTGGCGCTGCCGCGCATCCGCGACTTCCGGGGGATCGCGACCCGCTCGTTCGACGGTCGCGGCAACTTCAGCCTCGGGCTGCGCGAGCAGCTCGTCTATCCCGAGATCGACTACGACAAGATCGACCGGCTGCGCGGGCTGGAGATCAGCATCGTGACCACGGCCAAGACCGATGAGGAGGGGCGCAAGCTCCTGGAGCTCCTCGGCATGCCGTTCCAGGCCAGTTAGCGAGGAGACCGCGTGGCGAAGAAGTCGAAGATCGCGAAGGCACGGCGCACGCCGCGCTTCCCCGTTCAGCAGCACAACCGCTGCTCGATCTGCGGGCGGCCGCGGGGCTACATGCGCCGCTTCGCGATGTGCCGAATCTGCTTCCGGGAGCGTGCCCTGCTGGGCCAGCTTCCGGGGGTGACCAAGTCGAGCTGGTAGTCCGGCTCGAACCGATGACCGCCAGCCGGCGGTCGCCATCAGCGGCAGGCGCCACCCGGACATGGCCGGGAGCGAACCGCCGTCGAGGAGACGAACGAAGACCGAATGAACGTAACTGACCCGATCGCCGACATGCTGACGCGCATCCGCAACGCCAGCCAGGCGCGGCACAAGGAGCTGAGCCTTCCCTCGTCGCGGATGAAGCGCGAGATCGCGCGCATCCTGGCCGAGGAGGGCTTCATCGAGGCGTACGACACTCACGCCGACGACGGCTCCGTGCAGGACCGCCTGGTGCTGCGCCTCAAGTATGTCGAGGGCCGCACCCCGGTCGTGACCGGGCTGAAGCGCATCAGCAAGCCGGGGCTGCGGGTCTATGCCCGCAAGACCGAGATCCCCCGCGTGCTCGGCGGGCTCGGCATGGCCATCCTCTCCACCTCCCGCGGGATCATGACCGGCGTAGAAGCCCGGAAGCAGAATCTCGGCGGCGAGGTCCTCTGCTACGTCTGGTAAGGAGCGAACGTAATGTCTCGAATCGGACGACTTCCGATTCCGCTCCCCGACGGAGTGGAGGTGACCCACGAGGGGCGCAGGCTGACGGTCACCGGACCGCTCGGCACGCTCGAGCGTGAGCTGCATGCGGAGATGAAGCTCGAGCGCGAGGACGGAACGCTGCGGATCGTGCGCCCTACCGATGAGCCGCGCCATCGCGCGCTCCACGGGCTGACGCGGACGCTCGTCAACAACATGGTCACCGGCGTGACGACCGGGTTCACGAAGAACCTGGAGATCAGCGGTGTCGGGTATCGGGCCCAGCTCCAGGGCGAGAAGCTCGTGCTGGCGCTCGGCTTCTCGCACCCGGTCGAGGTCGACCCGCCGGCGGGCATCCAGTTCAAGCTGGAGACCCCGACGCGTCTCGGCGTCTTCGGGGCCGACAAGGAGCTCGTGGGGCAGATCGCCGCACACATCCGCTCGAAGCGAAAGCCCGAGCCGTACAAGGGCAAGGGGATCCGCTACGCCGGTGAGCAGATCCTCCGCAAGGCCGGCAAGGCCGGCAAGGTCGGAGGCTAGTACGAGATGGCAGACACGCTCTCCCGCGACGGGCTCCGTCGCAAGCGCCACCAGCGGCTCCGGCTGCGCATCGCCGGCAGCACCGAGCGCCCGCGGCTGTCGGTCTTCCGCAGCGCGAAATTCATCTACGCCCAGGTGATCGATGACACCACCGGACGCACCCTGGCCTCCGCTTCGAGCCAGGAGGCGAAGCTCGCCGCGTCGACCAAGGTCGATACGGCACGAGAGGTGGGCAAGGCGATCGCCGAGCGGGCGAAGGCAGCCGGGGTGAGCGCCGTGGTGCTCGACCGCGGCGGCTACCAGTACCACGGGCGGGTCCGCTCGCTCGCCGAGGGCGCCCGCGAGGGCGGCCTCAACCTGTAGCGAACGAGGAGACAGCGCATGGCACGGATCGACCCGTCCAAGCTCAACCTGGAAGAGAAGGTCGTCCAGATCAACCGCGTCGCCAAGGTCGTCCAGGGCGGCCGCCGCTTCAGCTTCAGCGCGGTGGTGGTCGTCGGAGACGGCAACGGCAACGTGGGGGCCGGGCTGGGCAAGGCCGGCGAGGTGCCCGAGGCGATCCGCAAGGGCGTCGAGGACGCGAAGAAGAACCTGATCAAGGTGCCGCTCGTCGGCGCCACCATCCCGCACGAGGTGCGCCGGCACTTCGGCGCCGCCAAGGTGATGCTCAAGCCGGCCAGCGCCGGCACCGGCGTCATCGCGGGCGGCTCGGTGCGCGCCGTCGTCGAGGCGGCCGGCATCCGCGACCTGCTCAGCAAGGCGCAGGGGTCCACCAACCCGATCAACGTGGTGCGCGCCACCATGGTGGCGCTCTCCGCGCTGCGTTCGGCCGACGAGATCGCCGCGCTGCGCGGCCGCACCGCCGAGGACCTGCTCGGGAAGCGTGGCGCGGAGCGTGCACGCACGCCCCACGAGATCCCGGAGCGGCGCGAGCCGATGAACACCGGCTTCGGAGGTGGACGTGGCCGCTAAGACGCTCAAGGTGACCTGGGTCCGATCGACGATCGGGCACAAGGCCGCGGCGCGCGGCACGATCCGGGCGCTCGGCCTGCATCGGCTCAACCAGACCGTCGAGGTTGCCGACACCCCGATGATCCGCGGCATGCTGCGGCGCGTCGCCTTCCTCCTCTCCGTGGAGGAGCCGGCCGGCCGTGCGACCGCGAAGGATGAGGAGACCAAGTGAAGCTCCACGACCTGCACCCGGCCCCCGGGTCTCGCACGCCGTCCCGTCGGGTCGGCCGCGGCCAGGGCTCCGGCCGTGGCAAGACCGCCGGCCGCGGCACGAAGGGCCAGAAGGCGCGCGCCGGCGGCTCGATTCCCGCGTGGTTCGAGGGCGGCCAGACGCCGCTCCACGTCCGCACCCCGAAGCTGCACGGCTTCAGGAACCGCTTCCGCGTGGCCTACGCGCCGGTGAACCTCGCCCGACTGGGCGAGGTGGCGCCCGGAACGCTGGTGACGCCGGACGTGCTCGCCCATGACGGGCTGCTGCACGACACGAAGTTGCCGGTGAAGATCCTCGGGGTCGGCGAGGCGCCGAAGGGGATCACGATCCACGCTCACGCCTTCAGCCGGTCGGCGCTCGACAAGCTCGCCGCCGCGGGCAGCTCGGTGCAGCGCCTCAGCTGGCCGGACAACGCCCCGATCGACGAGGAGGCCGAGGCCCGCCGGGCCGAGGAGGTCGCCAGGGTCGGCACGGCCCGCAAGGCCAAGAAGGCCCGCAAGGCAAAGGGCGGCAGCAAGGCCGCCCAGGCTCCGAAAGCCGATGCAGAGACCGACGCAGAAGCCGATGCACAGGCCGGTGCCGATGCCGAGGCCGCAACCGATGAGAAGCCCGGGTCCACCGCCGAGGCAGCGGACGCGAGCGAAAGCGAGTCCGAGGCTTGATCGAGACGGTCGTCACCGCCTTCCGCGCGCCGGATATCCGGCGCAAGCTCCTCTTCACGCTCGGAATCCTGCTGGTCTTCCGTGCGCTGACGAACGTTCCGGTCCCGAACGTGAACACGGTAGCGCTGGCGAACCTGTTCGAAGGCAACCCGCTGCTCGGGATCCTGAACATCTTCTCGGGCGGTGGCCTGGCGGCCGCATCGATCATCGGCCTCGGCGTGAACCCATACATCAACGCCAGCATCATCATGCAGCTGATGCGCGGCGTGATCCCGGCGCTCGAGGAGCTCAGCCGCGAGGGCGAGTACGGCCGCAACAAGCTCAACCAGTACACGCGCATGCTGACCGTGCCCCTCGCCTTCGCCCAGGGCTACGGCATCAGCGTCCTGCTCAGCGCCAACGGCGTGATCCCGGCCAACGACCTGTTCAGCATCGAGACGCTCAGCCTGCTGCTCAGCTTCACGGCCGGCACGATCCTGCTCATGTGGCTCGGCGAGCTGATCAGCGAGAAGGGCCTCGGCAACGGCATCAGCTTCATCATCTTCGCCGGCATCGTGGGCAGCGTTCCGCAGCAGATCGGTCCGATCCTGTCGGGGCCTGATGCGTTCACGCGCCTCATCCCGTTCGTGATCGTGGCGATCATCGTGGTGGCCGCCGTCGTCTTCATCAACGAGGGCCAGCGCCGCATCCCGGTGCAGTACGCCAGCCGCGTCCGGGGACGGCGCATGTACCAGGGCCAGACGCAGTACCTGCCCCTCAAGGTCACCATGGCCGGCGTCATCCCCATCATCTTCGCGGTCAGCATCCTCCTCTTCCCGGCGCAGATCGCCACCTACTTCACGACCAGCGACATCGGCTGGGTGCGCGATGCGGCGACCTGGATCAGCACGAACCTGAACGGGACGAACAACATCCCGCTCTACGGGACGCTCTACTTCGTGCTGGTCGTGTTCTTCACCTACTTCTACACGGCCTTCCAGTTCCGTCCGGACCAGACCGCCGACTACCTGCGCAAGAACGGTGGCTTCATCCCGGGCATCCGGCCGGGCAAGCCGACGGAGGAGTTCCTCGGCCGGGTCACGAACCGAATCACGCTGGGAGGAGCCGTCTTCCTGGGGTCGATCGCCGTGCTGCCCTACGTCGTGTCCGCCTTCATCCCGGGCACGAGCAACCTCCAGCTCGGAGGCACCAGCATCCTCATCATGGTCAGCGTCGTGGTCGAGACGATGAAGCAGCTCGAGGCACAGATGATGATGCGGCACTACGAGGGCTTCATCAGGTGACCCCGGCAGGGGATGAGCGCCTGATCCTGCTCCTCGTCGGAGCGGTGGGCGCGGGCAAGGGGACGCAGGCATCGGTCCTGTCGCGTGAGCTCGGGCTGCCGCACCTCGCCTCGGGCAACCTGTTCCGCGCGGCGATGGAGGCCGGCAGCGAGCTGGGCGAGATCGCGCGTGGCTACATCGAACGCGGCGAGCTCGTGCCCGACGAGACGACGATCGACATGTTCCTCGACGAGCTGAGCACGCCGGCCGCGGCGCGTGGCGCGATCCTCGATGGCTTTCCGCGCACCGTCGCACAGGCCAGGGCGCTCGACGCGTCGCTGGCCGCGACTGGCGAGCGGATCAGGCGCGTCGTCTACATCGAGGTCCCGACCGACGAGCTCGTGCGCCGCGTCGCAGGGCGCTGGATCTGCCCCGAGTGCGGGACGCCGTACCACGAGGCAACGGATCCGCCGCGCGCCCCGGGCCGCTGCGACCACGACGGTGCGTCCCTCCAGCAGCGTGACGACGACCGCCCCGAGGTGGTCCGCGCGCGGCTCGATCAGCAGGTCCCGCCCATGCTCGAAGTGGTCGCCCACTATGAGGCCGCCGGCGTCGTCGACCGGATCGACGGCACGCCGCCGATCGAGGACGTGACCGATGCGATCCTGTCCGAGATCGGCGGCGAGGCGTCGGCGCGCTCGTGAGCATGCGCGGCACCGGCGCCAGCATCAAGCGAGCGTCGGAGATCGACCGTATGCGCCGCGCCGGCGAGATCCTGGCGGGAATCCTGGACGTCCTCCATGCGGAGCTCCAGCCCGGAGTCAGCACCGGCGATCTCGACGAGGTCGCGGCGCGCATGATCCAAGACGCGGGCGCCGTCTCCTCGTTCAAGGGCTACGGCAGCAATCCGCCCTTCCCCGGGGTCATCTGCGCCAGCGTGAACGACGAGGTCGTCCACGGCATCCCTTCGCCACGGCGTCGCGTGTCCGAGGGCGACATCGTGAGCATCGACATCGGCTGCATCGTCGATGGCTGGCATGCCGACTGTGCCCGCACCTGGATCGTGGGCGACGCGCCGCGCGAGGTGTCGGAGCTGGTCGACGCCACGCGGCGAGGGATGGAGGCCGGAATCGCCGCTGCCCTGCCCGGCAACCGCCTCGGCGACATCGGCCACGCCATCGAGTCGGTCGCCCACGAGCACGGCTACGGGATCGTGCGGCCCTTCGTGGGCCACGGCATCGGCACCTCGATGCACGAGGAGCCGCAGGTGCCGAACTACGGCCGCGCGGGGACTGGCATGCTGATCGAGGCGGGCATGTGCTTTGCCATCGAGCCGATGTTCAACCTGGGCGGCGACGAGGTCTACGTCGCCGATGACGGCTGGACCGTCCGGACCGTCGACGGCGGCCTCTCGGCCCACTTCGAGAACACGGTCGCCGTGCTCGAAAGCGGCCCGGAGCTGCTCACGGACCGCTCATGAGACCCAGCCCCGGGGGTTTGCGGGAGCGCCCTTCCACAGGTGTTGAGGCCCAGCCCGGGGGTTTGCGGGGGCTCCGCTCCGCACGTAGTGTGGCCCAGCTCCGGGGGTTTGCGGGGGCTCGCCCCCGCATGTATACTCTCCGTTCGGGTCGCCCTGGTGCGGCGGCCTTTCCGTGTGTCAATCCCACTTGATCTGATGAAGCTTTGAATCGAGGGTGCGTGTCGCTTGCCCAAGAAGGATGCAATTGAGGTCGAGGGAGAGGTCGTCCTTCCCCTCCCGAACGCGATGTTCAGGGTGCGCCTGGAGAACGGGCACGAAGTGCTCGCTCACATCTCCGGGAAGCTGCGCCAGAACTTCATCCGCATCCTCCCCGGCGACACCGTCCGCGTCGAGCTTTCTCCCTATGACCTCACCCGGGGTCGCATCACGTACAGGATGAGATGAAGGTTTCTGCATCCGTGAAGCCCCGCTGCGAGCGCTGCAAGGTAATCAAGCGCTCTGGCGTGGTGATGGTCATCTGCGTTATTCCCAAGCACAAGCAGCGGCAGGGGTAGGAGGAACGTGGCCCGAATCGCCGGCGTCGACATCCCCCGCGAGAAGCGGGCGATCATCGCGCTCACCTACATTCACGGCATCGGCAACACCTCTGCCGCCCGGATCATCACCGCCGCGAACGTGTCGCCCGACACCCGCGTCCGTGAGCTGACCGAGGACGAGGTCAACCGCCTGCGTGAGATCGTCGACCGCCAGTTCAAGGTCGAGGGCGACCTCCGCCGCGAGGTCAGTATGAACGTCAAGCGCCTGATGGAGATCGGTTCGTACCGGGGCCTCCGTCATCGGCGAAACCTGCCCTCGCGTGGGCAGCGCACGAAGACAAACGCACGGCAGCGCCGCGGTTCGAAGAAGACCGTCGGCATCCGCCGCAAGAAGTAAACGGGAGTTCCATGGCAGAGCGTAAACGCGCTCAGCGCAAGAAGCGCGAGCGAAAGAACGTGCCGACCGGGCACGCGCACATCCAGTCGACGTTCAACAACACGATCGTCACGATCACCGATACCACCGGGAACGTCATCAGCTGGGGCAGCGCGGGGCTGGTCGGCTTCAAGGGCTCCCGCAAGAGCACGCCCTTCGCCGCGTCCCAGACGGCTGACCTGGCCGCCAAGCGCGCGATGGAACACGGCATGCGACAGATCGAGGTCTTCGTGAAGGGCCCCGGCGGTGGCCGCGAGCAGGCGATCCGCTCCCTGCAGACCGCAGGCCTGGAGGTGACGGCCATCACCGACGTCACGCCCATCCCGCACAACGGCTGCCGCCCGCCGAAGCGGCGCCGGGTCTAGGGGAGGACGAGGCATGGCACGCTACAACGACGCCGTCTGCCGCATCTGCCGCCGGGAAGGGCTCAAGCTCTTCCTGAAGGGCAGTCGCTGCTACAGCCGCAAGTGCTCCTTCGAGCGCCGCAGCACGCCGCCTGGCATGAACACCATGCGCCGCCGCAAGGTGAGCGAGTTCGGGCTGCAGCTTCGGGAAAAGCAGAAGGTCCGCAAGAGCTACTCGGTCCTCGAGCGCCAGTTCCGCAACTACTTCGAGAAGGCGGAGCAGCACAAGGGCATGACCGGCGAGAATCTGCTGCGCATGCTCGAGATGCGCCTGGACAACGTGGTCTTCCGCATGGGCTTCGCCTCGAGCCGCGCCCAGGCGCGCCAGCTCGTGAGCCACGGCCACTTCTCGGTGAACGGCCGCCCGACGAACGTCCCGAGCTTCGGGACGAAGGTGGGCGACCGGGTCGAGGTTCGCGATAGCCGCCGCAACCGCGAGTTCTTCAAGACCGCGTCGGAGACCATCCGCGCGGCCCAGATCCCCGAATGGGTGAGCGTCGACCCGACGAAGCTGTCGGGCACCGTTCTCTCAGCACCGGCGCGCGAGCAGATGCCGCTCGAGTTCAACGAGCAGCTCGTCGTCGAGTACTACTCGCGCTAGGAGTCAGATCCTTCCCATGATGGAACTTGAAACACCAGTCATCCAGGAGCAGCCCGAGCCGCGCATCGAGGAGGTGCACGCTGAGGGCAACCTGAGCCGCTTCGAGGTCACCCCGCTCCAGGAGGGCTACGGCGTCACGCTCGGCAACGCGCTGCGCCGCGTCCTCCTTAGCTCGCTCGAGGGCGCCGCCGTCACCGGCATCCAGATCGCGGGCGTCTTCCACGAGTTCAGCACGATCGAGAACGTCAAGGAGGACGTCACCCAGATCGTGCTGAACATGAAGAAGCTGCGCCTTCGCTCGTTCGCGCGCCACGCCATCACGCTCAAGCTCGTGAAGCGCGGCGCAGGGCCGGTCACCGCGGCAGACATCGGCGAGTCGGCGGACGTCGAGATCGTCAACCCGGAGCTCGTCCTCCTCACCCTCGACTCGGACTCCGGCTCGATCGAGATGGATCTCACCGTGGAGACGGGGGTCGGCTACCAGCCGGCCGAGCACACCGAGGAGATGCCGATCGGCGTGATCCCGGTGGATGCCATCTTCTCGCCGGTGCGACGCGTGAACTACGGGGTCGAGAAGACCCGCGTCGGCCAGATGACGAACTACGACAAGCTGACCCTCGAGATCGAGTCCGACGGTACGACCACCGCGCAGGCGGCGCTCTCGCAGGCTGCCGACATCCTCATGCGCGAGTTCGGTCGCTTCGCCGACATCGGCCGCCCATCGGTCGCATCGGGCGACGAGTCCCCGGTGGCGCCGAGCGCGAATCTGCTCGACGCGCCCATCGAGGAGCTCGATCTGCCGATGCGGGCCTACAACTCGCTCAAGCGCAACAGCATCACCAAGATCGGCCAGGTCCTGTCGCTGAGCGACGACGAGTTCCTGCGCATGCGGAACTTCGGCCAGAAGAGCCTCGACGAGCTCAAGGAACGCCTGGCGCTGCGTGGCTTCATCCCGGCCGACGCGACATCGATGAGCACCGACGAGTCCGACCTGCCCGCTTCGGCCGAGCTGGACGAGGCGGCCGCCGCCGAGCTGGACCGCGAGGCCTAGCCCGATGCCGCATCGGATCGCCGGACGCAAGCTCAGCCGCACGCACGCGCATCGGATGTCGATGCTCGGCAACCTCGCCGTGGCCGTCCTGCGCTACGAGAAGGTGAAGACCACCGAGGCCAAGGCCAAGGAGGTTCGCGGCGTGGTCGATGGCATGATCACATTGGCGAAGCGCGGCGATCTCCATGCGCGCCGGCAGCTCGTGTCGAAGATGCCGCACGAGCCGCTCATCGTCGAGAAGCTGATGAGCGAGCTGGCGTCGAAGTACGCCGAGCGCGGCTCGGGCTTCACGCGCATCGTCAAGCTGGGTCAGCGAGCCGGCGATGCCGCCTCGATGGTTCAGATCGAGCTCGTCTGAGGACGGGCGCACAGCACCGATACGATCGATGGCCGTCGGGGCGCGACGATGTGCGCGGGCGGTGATCGAGTACGACGGAACGGCCTTCGCCGGCTCCCAGGTCCAACCGAACGCGCGGACCGTGCAGGGAGAGCTGGAGGAGGCGCTTAACAGGCTGATCGGCGAGCGGACGCGAGTCCGACTCGCAGGACGAACCGATGCCGGGGTGCACGCCACCGGCCAGGTGGCGGCCTTCTGTCTGCCGGCCCGCATCCGCGGGGTGGGGGAGAGTTGGCCGGAGCTGCGGCGACGGCTGAATGCCGCGCTGCCGCCCGACCTGGCCGTGCGATCGCTCCGAACGGCGTCGCCGGGCTTCGACCCGCGGCGGGACGCGCGCTGGCGCGTCTACCGCTACCGGGTGCTGGAGCACGGCGCCGCGCGGCCGCTCGAGCGGCATCGGACGCTCACGATCGACGACCGGCTGGACGTGGCCGCCATGCGGGCTGCCGCGGCTCGCCTCCACGGGGAGCGCGACTTCGCGGCCCTCGGCAGCCACGCGCACGGGAGGACCGTGCGTCGCGTGGCGGAGGTGCGGGTGTCGCGGCGCGGGGATCTCGTCGAGATTCGCGTGACGGCGAACGCCTTCCTGCGTCGCATGGTGCGAAGCATCGTGGCGCTCCTCCTCGAGGTGGGGCGTGGCAGGCTGGCGCCGGAGGCCGTCGACGAGCTCGTGGCAGGGGGCAGCCGCGTCCTCCACGGGAGGGCGGCGCCGCCGCGAGGGCTGACGCTGGAGCGTGTCGTCTACGGATCGGCCGATGAACCGAAGGAAAAATCAACCCAAGGCATGACCGGAGAGCAGGGAACGTGAAGACCTACGCCGTCAAGGCGAGCGAGATCGAGCGCAGCTGGTGGGTGGTCGATGCGACCGACCAGACCCTCGGCCGGCTGGCGACGCGCATCGCCACCCTGCTGGAGGGCAAGCACAAGCCGATCTACTCGCCGCACCTCGACACCGGCGACCACGTGGTCGTCCTCAACGCGGCAAAGATCCGGGTCACCGGTGACAAGCTGCGGCAGAAGGCCTACTTCCGCCATTCGAACTACCCCGGCGGCCTGCGCGAGGAGCGGCTCGGCACGCTCCTCGAGCGCAAGCCTGAGCTGGTCATCGAGCGCGCCGTGAAGGGGATGCTGCCCCAGAACAGGCTCGGACGCGCCATGTTCAAGAAGCTGAAGGTGTACGGCGGCGCGGACCATCCGCACCAGGCCCAGCGGCCGACCGCCGTCGAGCTCTAGGAGAGGACGCACGTGAGCACGAACTACGTCTACGGAACCGGACGGCGCAAGACCGCCGTCGCGCGCGTCCGGCTCCTGCCGGGCGATGGCGGCATCATCGTCAATGGCAAGCCGTCGGGTGAATACTTCGGCGGGACCGCCGATGAGGGCGTCATCCTGCTGCCCTTCCGCGTGACGGAGACCGAGGGCCGCTACTCGGCCAGCGTCCTCGTCGCCGGAGGCGGCGTCTCCGGCCAGATGGGCGCCATCCGCCACGGCATCGCGCGCGCGCTCGTCACCGCCCATCCCAACGCGCGTCCCGCATTGCGCGAGGCTGGCCTCCTCACCCGCGATCCGCGGGCCAAGGAGCGCAAGAAGTACGGCCTCAAGCGCGCCCGCAAGGCGCCGCAGTACACGAAGCGCTAGCCACCACCACGCGCATGAGCCCCTCTGCGTCCCGGCCGTCCGGCCGGGGCGCTTTGGTATCATCGAGGGCCACCGCCGCACCCCGCAGGCCGCACAACCCGTGATCGACGCGATCCGCGACTTCCTCACCACCTACCTCGGCGGCAGCTGGACGTCGATCATCGACATCGGGCTGGTGGCGTTCGTCATCTACTGGCTCTTCATCCTCATCCGCGGCACACGTGCCGTGCGGATCGTCATCGGTCTGTCGATCCTCTATCTCGTCTACCTGGCCGCGCGCCTCTTCTCCCTCCTGCTGCTCACGCGCCTGCTCGAGACCGCGGCCGTGGTCGGCCTCTTCGCGGTGGTCGTGGTCTTCCAGCCGGAGCTGCGTCGGGCGCTCGAGCAGATCGGCCGCATCGGCAGCGTGAATCGCTTCTTCGTCAGCGCCGAGGTGGCGGGCGCGGAGCGCGTGGCGCGCGAGATCAGCCGCGCGGCGCGCATCCTGGCCGGATCGCGGCACGGCGCGCTCATGGCCCTCGAGCGGGAGACCGGCCTCCAGGACCTCGCCTCGGACTCGGGCGTCCCGCTCCACGCCGACCTGCGCGCCGAGCTGCTGGTGACGATCTTCTATCACGGCACCGCGCTGCACGACGGGGCGGTCATCATCTCCGGCGAGAAGATCACCGCGGCGGGCGTCCTCCTGCCGCTCAGCCAGAACGTGCTCGATTCGGAGCGCTACGGGACGCGCCACCGAGCGGCCATCGGCATCAGCGAGCAGACCGATGCCGTCGTGGTGGTGGTGAGCGAGGAGACGGGGTCGATCAGCCTCGTCGTCCGCGGCCGCATCGAGCGGAACCTGACCGAGCAGCAGCTGCGGCGCCGGATCTTCAACCTCATCCGGCCGCAGGCGCCGCGTCGCGCCGTCCCGTTCCTGCGCCGCACGATGGACGGACGCTGGCAGGTGGGGCCGGCGGAGGATCCGCCCGATGAGCCGATCGACCCCGAGGCGCGCGTGGTTCCCGCGGCGCCGAGCGAGGGGCGGACGGTGCGCCGATGATGGGCTTCCTCCTCCGCAACTGGCACCTGAAGCTGTCCGCGGTGCTGCTGGCCATGGTCCTCTACACCGGGCTCGTCTTCTCCGGCTCCTTCAGTGAGGACACGATCATGGTGCCGGTCAATGACGTGAACCAGCCGGGCGACACGTTCCTGCTGAGCGGCGAGCTCGGCCTCGTCGAGGTCCGATATCGCACGGTCAACGCGAACGTCTCGAGCGTCGTGGCCGATGCCTTCGTGGCGACGATCGACTTCTCCGACTACGAGATGGATGAGGCGCCCGCCCCGCAGGTGCTGGATGTGAACGTGAGCTCGCTGCGCGAGGGGATCGAGGTCCTCTCGGTCAACCCTCGCACCGTGCGCGTCGAGCTCGACCGCATCGAGGAACGGAGCGTGCCGGTTGAGGTCGACGACGGGGTCGTTCCCGAGGGCCTCGAGACCGATGACCCCGTTCTCAGTGTCGACGAGGTCTCGGTGCGCGGGCCGGCCTCGGCGGTCAATCTCGTCGATCGTGCCATCGCCCGCATCCGCATCGATCCATCCGGGATCAACTTCAACAGCCCGGTCGAGCTCGTCCCGGTCGACGTGGCGGGGCAGCCGGTCACCCTCGTCGATGTGGAGCCACGCACGATCTCCGTACAGGTTGGGGTCCAGGAGGTCGAGACCGAGCGCACGGTGACCGTCAACCCGCAGGTCAGCGGCACGCCGGCTCCGGGCTTTGCCCTCGAGTCACTCACCGTGGAGCCGACGCTGGTGACGCTGCGCGGGGTGCCGGAGGACCTCTCCGAGATCAGCTCGGTGCTCACCGAGGAGCTGAGCATCGAGGGCGCCTCCGGGGACCAGACGTTCCAGGCCGAGCTCGTCCTGCCCGCCGACACGCGCCTGGCCGACGCCACGGCCGAACCGGTCGTCACCGTGGTGGCCGGGATCGGCCCTTCCGTGTCGAGCCGCAGCTTCGTCCTGGGTGTCATCTGCCAGGGAGCCGGCGAGAGCGCGTGCCTGCCGGGCCTCGATCAGCTGACGGTGACCCTGAGCGGCCCGGGTGGCGTCCTGTCGGGCCTCACCGCGGCGGACCTCACGCCCGTACTCGACGCGAGCGGCCTCGCGCCCGGCAGCTACAGCCTGACGCCGCAGATCGGCGGGCTGCCCGAGGGCGTCGAGCTGCTCGGCATCAGCCCGGGATCGGTCACGGTCACGATCACGGCGCCCGAGACGCCCGCGCCCACGCCGTCGCCGACGCCAGTCCCGTAGATGGGGCACCGGTTCGGGACCGACGGCATCCGTGGCGCCGCGGGGACGGAGGTCTCCGCCGATCTGGCGCTCGCGCTGGGGCGTGCGGTCGGCCATCGGCTCGGCGGGCCGGGGAGCTCGGTCGTGATCGGGCGTGACACCCGCCGATCCGGCGCGATGCTCTCCGCCGGGCTGATCGCCGGCCTCACCGCCACCGGCACCGACGTCGTCGACCTCGGGGTGGTCACCACGCCGTGCCTGGTCCACGCCAGCGCCGGCGCCTTCGCCGCGGGGATCATGGTCTCCGCCTCGCACAACCCGGCCGACGACAACGGTCTCAAGGTGGTGATCGCCGGCCGCAAGGCGAGCCCCGAGGTCGAGGCCGAGCTGGAGCGGCTCATCGAGGATGCATCGGCGATCGAGCCCCTCGGCAACGCCTCCCTGGGCCGGCTGCGCCCGGACGAGGTGTCGGTCGAAGGCTACCGCCGTCACCTGGCGGACGCTGCGGGCGACGCCTTCGACGGGCTGCGCCTGGCTATCGACTGCGCCAACGGGTCGGCGAGCGTCATCGCGCCGGACCTCTTCCGTTCGCTGGGGGCGGAGGTGACGGTCCTCTTCGACGCGCCGGACGGCGTGAACATCAACGAGGCGTGCGGCTCCACCCACCCGGAGCGCCTCGCCGAGACGGTGGCTGCAGCGGGCATCCAGCTGGGCTTCGCCTTCGACGGCGACGCGGATCGGCTCATCGCTGCAGACGAGCGCGGCGAGCTCGTCGATGGCGACGCGGTGATGGGCATCTGCGCCATCCAGCGCCTCGCGGCAGGCACACTGCGCAACAGCCTGCTCGTCACGACCGTCATGAGCAATGGCGGGCTCGAGCGCGCCGTGACGCAAGCGGGAGGCAGGATGGTCCGGACCCAGGTCGGCGATCGGCACGTCTTCGAGGCGATGGAGCGCAGCGACGCCGTCCTCGGGGGCGAGCAGTCCGGGCACATCATCTTCCGCGACCGCTCCACCACCGGTGATGGCCTGCTGACCGCCATCGAGCTGGTGCGTGCCATGCGGCACGAGGAGGGCCGAACGCTCTCGGAGCTGGCCGCCCGAATTCCGAGGCTGCCGCAGGTGATGATAAACTCAGCCGTCCGTCGCCGAGACGACTGGCAGACGGACCCGGAGTTCGCTGCCGCCGTGGCGCTCGCGGAGGAGCGGATGGGGGAGCGTGGACGGATCCTAGTCCGTCCCTCCGGCACCGAGCCCAAGATCCGGATCATGGTCGAGGGCGACGACGCCGACGAGATCGACACCATCGCCCGCGAGCTCGCGTCGCTCGCCGAGGCGCGACTCAACTAGCAGAGCCTGGCTCGAGGAGGGCACATGTGCGGCATCGTGGGGTACGTCGGGCCGCGTGACGCCGCGCCGATCCTGCTCGAGGGCCTGCGCAGGCTCGAGTACCGCGGCTACGACTCGGCCGGCATCGCCGTCCTCACCGAGAACGGCGAGGTCTTCGTGGAGAAGAAGGCGGGCAAACTCAGCAACCTGACCGAGCACCTGAACGGCGACAGCCCGGCCGGCCATCCGGGCATCGGGCACACGCGCTGGGCGACCCACGGGCCGCCGAACGATACGAACGCGCATCCCCACACCGACTGCAGCGGCAAGCTGGCCCTGATCCACAACGGCATCATCGAGAACTACGTCGAGATCAAGAATCGCCTCGTGACGAGTGGGCATCGGTTCGAGAGCGAGACGGACACCGAGGTGCTGGCGCACCTGATCGAGACGAAATACACCGGCGACCTGGTCGAGGCCGTGCGCGAGGCGCTCAACGACGTGCGAGGCGCGTACGCCATCGGCGTCATGCACACCGACCATCCCGATCGGATCGTGGGAGCACGGATGAACGTGCCGCTCATCGTGGGGCTTGGTGACGGCGAGGGCTTCCTGGCCAGCGACGTGCCGGCCATCCTCGAGCACACCAAGAACGTCGTCATCCTGCATGAGGGCGACATCGCCGACGTGACGCCCGACGGGACGCGGATCCTCGCGCTCGACGGCGCGGAGGTCGACCGCGACGTGACCGAGATCCACTGGAACATCGAGGCCGCCGAGAAGGGCGGCTTCGCGCACTTCACGCTCAAGGAGATCTACGAGCAGCCGCACGCCATCCAGGAGAGCCTACGCGGACGCGTGGACCCCCTTGGCAACGTGGTGATGCCCGAGCTCGACGCGATCACCGACAGGCTGCGCGCGATCGAGCGCGTTTACATCGTGGGCTGCGGCACGGCCAGCTACGCGGCCCACGTCGGCGCCTACCTGCTCCAGGACTGGGTCGGGCTGCCGGCCACGATGCAGGTCGGCTCCGAGATGCGCTACAGCCCGCCACCGATCGACCCCAAGACGCTCGTCATCAGCGTCAGCCAGTCCGGCGAGACGGCCGACACGCTGGCGCCCCAGAAGCTGGCGGCCGAGCGCGGGGCCACGATCGTGGTTGTCACGAACGTGGTCGGCAGCGCCATCACCCGCGAGGCCGATGCGGTCTGCTACCTCCAGGCGGGTCCCGAGATCGCCGTGGCCAGCACGAAGGCCTTCGTGACCCAGGTGCTCGTCCTGCAGATGATCGCCCTGCACCTGGCGAAGGTGCGCGGCACGCTCGGCGATCACCAGCTGCGCACCTTCGGCCAGGCGCTGCGCGAGCTGCCGCGCCTCGCAGCCGAGACGCTCAAGCTGGCCCCCCAGGTGAAGAAGCTGGCCCAGCGCTACGCCGGGGTGCGCGACTTCATCTACATCGGTCGCGGCGTGGGCTTCCCGATCGCCATGGAGGGCGCCCTCAAGCTCAAGGAGCTGAGCTACGTGCACGCAGAGGGCTATGCCGCCGGCGAGCTCAAGCATGGGCCGATCGCGCTCCTGGATCCGGAGACGCCGCTGGTGGCCATCGCCACGCAGGGCGAGATCTACGAGAAGGTGGTCAGCAACGTGGCCGAGGCGCGTGCCCGGTCCGCACCGGTCATCGCGATCGCGACGGAGGGCGACGACCAGATCGACAGGTACGCCCACGAGGTGCTCTACGTCCCGGAGACGCCCGAGCCGATCAGCCCCGTGATCGCCGTGCTGCCGCTCCAGCTGCTCGCCTACGAGGTCGCGGTCGCGCGCGGGACCGACGTCGACCAGCCGCGCAACCTCGCGAAGTCGGTCACGGTCGAATAGCGGTCCCGGGACGCGACTCGAGCGCCATGAGCCGCCACGAGATCGGGATCGACCTGATCGACATCGACCGCATCCACGCGGTGCTCGGGCGCTTCCCGGAACGGTTTCGGCTGCGGGTGCTGACCGAGAGCGAGCAGCGCTACTGCGGCCGACGGGTCGAGCGCATCGCGGGCCGCTGGGCGGCCAAGGAGGCGATCAGCAAGGTGCTCGGCCTCGGGGTCCGCGGAGTCGGCTGGCGCGAGATCGAGATCCTGCCGAACCGCGCCGGGCAGCCACAGGTGACCCTCCACCGGCGGGCCGCCCGTCGTGCCGATGCGCTGTCGCTCGACGAGGTGAGCGTCTCGATCTCGCACGAGCGACGGATGGCCGTGGCGGTGGCCGTGGCCCATCGGCGGCACGACTGAGGCGCGTGGATGGCATCGGTGATCAAATCCCTCACGCAGCGCTGGGTGGCAGACCACCTCCCGCCGCGGCCGAATGACGCGCACAAGGCGACCTTCGGGCGCCTCTTCGTGATCGCCGGCTCGCTCGAGTACCCCGGAGCGGCGATCCTCGCGGCCCTGGGCGCCATGCGTGCCGGGGCCGGGGTCGTGCGGCTGGCGGCTGCCGAATCGGTGGTCGCCCGACTCGCCGGCAGCCTGCCCGAGCTGACCTGGCTGGCGCTCGACGAGGAGGCCCCAGGGCTCATCGCTCCGGGCGGATGGCGCCGGATTGGCACGGAGTCGGGCCGGTACGATGCGGTGGTGATCGGACCCGGCCTCGGCCAGCAGCCGACCACGCAGCGCCGGACGCGAAACCTCGTCGGCTCGCTGTCGCGGCCGGCCGTCGTCGACGCGGACGCCCTGAACGCACTCGCCGGCGCCGAGCGCTGGTGGCAGGGCATGCGCGCGCCGCTCGTCCTCACCCCGCATCCCGGCGAGTTCGGGCGGCTGGTGGGCCACGAGGTGGGGCTGGCCGATGACGCCCGCGCCACGGCCGCCGCAGCCGCCGCGCTGCGCTGGGACGAGGTGGTGGTCCTCAAGGGCGCGCGCACCGTGATCGCCGCGCCGGACGGCACGCTCCTGCGCTCCGCGGTCGCGACGCCCGCCCTGGCGACGGCCGGCAGCGGGGACGTGCTGGCGGGGGTCACCGGCGCATTCCTGGCCGCCGGCAGCGAGCCGCTCGCCGCCGCCGGCTGCGCCGTCGCAGTGCACGGCGCCGCGGGCCTGCTGGCCGAGGACCGTATCGGGCGAGCCGGGGTCTTGGCCCGAGACATCGCCGCGCTCCTGCCGGAGGCGATCGAGCAGCTGCGCGGCACACGCGCTTCATGACCCGGCCCGGCAGCCCGCATCGGGCGTGGATCGAGATCGACCATCCGGCCATTCGCGCCAACCTGGCGGTCATCCGGGGCCTGGCCGGCGGCGCCGAGGTGATCGGCGTGGTGAAGGCGAACGCCTACGGCCACGGCGACGTGGCCGTGTCGCGGACGCTCATCGGGGCGGGCGTCACGCGCCTGGCGGTCGCGACCGTCGACGAGGCTCGCGGCCTGCGCCAGGCTGGCATCGATGGGACGGTGCTGGTGCTGTGGGGGATCGGCCCTGCGGAGGCCGCCGAGGTCGTCGAGCTGGGGCTGGAGCCGGTCGTCTACGACGCCGCGGCGGTGGAGCTGCTCGAGGGCGCCGCGGTGCGTGGCGATCGAACCGTATCGGTACATCTCAAGGTCGACACCGGGCTGGGGAGGCAGGGCACGGACCCCGACGACGCGGTTCGACTCGCGGCCAGGATCGCGCGCAGCCCGCGACTGGCGCTGGCCGGGACGATGAGCCACCTCGCGGTCCCCGGCGAGGACGATGCGTACACCGAGGTCCAGCTCCTGCGCCTGGCGCGGACCCTTGACGCGATGCGGTCGGCGGGGATCGACCCCGGCGTCGTCCACGTCAGCGCCACGGGAGGCATCCTGGCGGGCGGCGCGAGCATGGCCGGCGCCGTTCGTCCCGGGCTGGCGCTCTACGGTCTCCTTCCGGCGTGGGCGGCCGGCCAGCAGGTCGGTCTGCGGCCGGCGCTCGCGCTCAAGGCGCGACCGCTGCGGCTGTACGAGCTCGCGGCGGGCGAGGCGATCGGCTACGGGCTGCGCTTTCGCGCCACACGCGCGACGCGCATCGCCACGCTCGGCATCGGCTACGGCGATGGCTGGCCCCGCGTGCATGCCAACAATGGATCGGTGCTCGTTCACGGCCGGCGCGCCCCGATCGTCGGGGCCATCAGCATGGACGGCCTGATGGTCGATCTCGGCGAAATCGATGGTGTAACCTACGACGACGAGTTCGTCCTGATCGGAGAGCAGGACGGTGCGCGGATCACCGCGGAAGAGGTCGCGGCCGAGCGACGAACGATCAACTACGAAGTGACGACCGTGCTGCGTGAGCGCCTCCCGCGGCTCCACATCGGAGCCGACTGACCTCGGCGACGGTCGATGAGGCACCGATGGCAGGACCGATCGAGATCGACGTCTGGCAGGGGGAGATCGCGGAGCTCGAGCTGGATGCGCTGGTCGTGGCCGCGAACGAGTCCCTCTTCATGACCGCCGGTCCGGCCGCCTCGGTGAAGCGTCACGGCGGGCTCGAGATCGAGCACGCCGCGGTCGACCAGGGGCCGATCGCGCCCGGCCAGGCGGTCGCGACCACCGCCGGCACCCTCGCCGCCACGTACGTCATCCACGCGGTCGCCGTCGGCCACGACCTGCGAGCCGACGCGGAGATCCTGCGGGCCGCGATCGATGCCGCGCTCGCCTATGCCGAGCCGCTCCAGCTGCGGCGCATGGCCTTCGCGCTCATCGGCGCCGAGCGTGGGTCCTTCCCGGCCGACGAGGCCGCAGAGCAGCTCGTCTTGGCGCTCACCCGCCACGGAGAGCAGCGAGATCGCCCCGAGCTCGTCGTCATCGCCGCCGCGAACCCGGTCGAGTTTCGCGCAGCCAGCGACGCGCTCGAGCGGCAGCAGACGCGCGTGCCATGACCGACGACCCGGCGCGTCGGGTGGCGTCCGAGCTCGAGCGCCGCGGCCTCGCCGCGCCGGCGCGCCTGCTCGCCGACGCCCACAGGCCGATCGGGCCGCTCCTCACCGACCTCGGTGCGGCGGTCGGCCCCCTGCTCGGGGCGTTCGGCGGCCGGCGGCTGGGGGACGTGCGCGACCTGCTGGACGACGAGCGCGGCCTGGATCGACTCGTCGCGCGCCTCGACCCCGGGGACGACGATGCCGGGGACGACGATGCCGGCTGAGGTCGTCGGCGACCTGGTCCGCCTCATCGGCGAGGTGCTCGGCGCGTCGTCGCTGCGCTTCGACGTAGGCCCGACGCTCGTCATCCTGGGCGTGCTCCTCGTCTTCCTGCAGCTCGTGGCGCGGCCGGTGACGCGCTGGGTGAGCTCGGATGCCGGGAATCTCGGCAGCGTCGGGCGCGCCATGGCGCTGGCGGCCGAGTCGGGGACCGATGCCGTCCTCTCGCTCGGCACGGCCGGGCTGACCCGCTCGACCGATGCCTTCGCGCGGCTGCAGACGCTCGCCGCGCTCCCAATCCTCGGGCATGTCGCTCGGGCCGCGGCCCGCAGCGGCGTCCCGCTGCGGGTGCTGACGAATGACCCGCTCGCCGGGGTGCTCGCCGACGCCGCCCTCGATGCGGCGCACGAGCAGACGGCCACCCTCGAGCGGATGAGCCGATCGCGGGTCGTGATGGTCGGTGAGGGACGGCCGGCCGCCGCCGGTCTCGTGCTCACGACCAGGGCGCGGCCGGCGGCGTCGTTCGCCATCGGCAGCCTGCGGGAGGAGGCGCTGCTGCATCTCGAGGGCCTGGGCGTCTATGCCGGGTCGCTCACCGCGGGAACGGCCGAGGCGGCCCAGGCCCCATCGCTCATGCTCACCGCCGCCGCACCGATGATCGGCCCGCAGCCGTTCCAGGCGCCGTCCGACCTCCGATCCAGCAGCGAGGAGCGAACCACGGTGATCGCCGGCAACCGGCTCATCGGCCTGGCGGTCGGGGTCATCATCATCGGGACGCTCATCGCTCTCACCGGCGTGGCCGATCCGCGGGAGCTCCTCCTCGGAGCCCGCGCGGGGTGAGACGCCCGGCATTCACCGTCCTCCTCGTCGTCGTCGGCCTGCTACTGCTCGCCGACCTCCTCGTCGTCAACCCGGCGCTCGAGCAGATCACCGAGCCGCTCCTCGATGCCGTGATCCTCGTTGCCGCGGGCGCCGCGCTGGCCGGCGTCGCATCGCTCGCCCTGCGCCGTGGCTCGGACCTGTGGCGCCGGCGGGGAGACCCCGTCGCCGCGCTGCTGGTGATCGGGGGCATGCTTGCGGTGCTCGTCGCCGGCCTGCGCCCCGGCTCCACGGGAGCTGCGGATCCCGCCGTGGCCTGGATCGTCAGCGCCCTGATCGTTCCGATCGGCGCCACCCTGTTTGGGCTCCTCTTCGTGACGACGTTGGCGGCGGCTCGCCGCTCGGCGCATGGTCATGGGCGCGAGTCGACGCTGCTCGTCGCCGCTGCCGTCGTGACGGTCGTCCTGCTCCTGCCGCTGGGAGGGGAGCTGGGCGGCTGGCTCTCCGCCGTCGCCGCCTGGGCGCTGGCCGTGCCCATCGGTGCCGCCTTCCGCGGGCTGCTCATCGGCGTCGCCGTCCTGGCGGCGCTCGTTGCCGCACGCACGATCCTGGGCATCGGGCCGGCCGATGAGTGAGCGCCGGCCGATGAGTGAGCGCCGGCGCCTCATCGCCCGACTCATGCCCGTGGGCCTGCTCGGCATCCTGGCGCTCGCCCTCGTCGCGCCGTCCACGTCGTGGGCGGATCTCGCCGCGGCCGACCGCACGCGCGCCGGCGAGCTGGTGGAGCGCCTGGATGCCCTGCCCGACGCACCGACCGTGGTGGTGGGCTTCGATCCCGATCTCGGCACGTACGCGGAGATCCGCCCGACGGTCCGCGTCCTCATTGCCGAGCTGCTGGCGCGCGACGCACGCCTCGCCATCGTCAGCCTCACGCCGGAGGGACGCGTCCTCGCGCTGGCCGAGCTGGATCGCCTGGGTCGGGCCGAGGCAAACCATGCGCGGATGCTCGATCTGGGCTTCATCGCCGGCGCCGAGGCGGCGCTGGTCGAGCTGAGCCGTCGGATCGAGTCCGGCGACCCCGGATCGATCGCGCGCACGCTCGAGGCGGAGGGCCTGGCGGGCGCCGATGCCGCGCTCGTGATCGGCGGCAACGACCTCGGCCCGCGCAGCTGGGTCGAGCAGGTCCTGCCGCGAGTCCCGGGCCTCTCGATCATCGCCGTGGCGCCGACGGTGCTCCTGCCCGAGCTCGTGCCCTACCTCGCCAGCGGCCAGCTCGATGCGCTCCTCGGAACCCCCGCGGACGGCGCCGCATACCGCGCGCTGGCCGACGTCGGGAGCCTCGAACGGTTGGCGGCGGACCGCGCGCCGGCGTCGCTGGCTGTCCTGGTCGGGCTCGCGATCGCCATCATCGTCCTGGGGCAGGCGCTGGCGGGGCCGGTTCTCGGGTCGGTCCGCACCGCGCGGCGGGGAGACGCGGGGTGACAGGCTTCTTCGGCACCGGGGACGCCGACACCATCGCGACCTGGGTCGCTGCGCTCGTCACGCTCGTGGTGCTGGGCGGCCTGCTGGGAGAGCGCCGCCTCTTCGGCTGGTCGCAGCACCTGCTCGCGGGCCTTGCGACCGGGTTCCTGGCCCTCATCGTCATTCGCGAGGTCCTCGCGCCGCGTCTCGCGACCCCGCTCGCCGCCGACCCGACCGGGCGCCCCGAGCTGTGGCTCGGGGTTGCGCTCGTGG
>JBOGSW010000258.1:0-9357 GCA_050695815.1 Candidatus Limnocylindria bacterium
GTGCGCACCAGCGCAAAACGCGGCCGGAAACGCGGCCGGAATGCGTCAGTCGCCGCTGCGAGGGGCGAGGCGCGGATACAGGTCCGGCCGTCGGTTGGCGAGGACCGGCTCCTGCCGCCGCTCGCCGGCCATCTCGGCCGTATCGAGGTCCGCGATGATCACGCTCACCGAGCGACCGCCGGAGGCGAGGACGTCGCCGCGCGGCCCGACGATCATGCTCGTGCCGCACCACTCGGTGGCCCCATCGAACCCCACGAGGTTCGCCGCGGCCACGAAGACCTGGTTGTCCTGCGCCCGGGCGCGGGTGCGCAGCCGCAGCAGATACTCGAAGCCGACGGGCACGGCCGACGGAATGGCGATCAGCTCCGCTCCGCCGAGGGCGAGCTCCGTGAAGATCTCGGGGAACGCATGCTCGAAGCAGATGGCCAGGCCGATGCGCACTCCTCCGGCATCGACGGTCCGCAGACGATCACCCGGCGCGAAGTAGGGGCGTTCGGCCGGATAGAGGTGCGTCTTGCGATAGGTCCCCGCCAGTCGTCCGTCCGCGCCGATGACCACCGCGGTGTCATAGGTCCGGCCGTCCGACGCCTCGAGCACCGTCCCGACGGTCACGATCCGGGCCGACGCTGAAGCCTTCCCGAGCCGCGCGATCGATGGACCTTCCGGCAGCGGCTCGGCGAACCTCGCGTGGTCCATCCCTTCGCGTCGGTAGCCGGTCGTGAACAGCTCCGGGAAGACGACGATCTCGGCCCGGCCCGCCAGGCCGGCGATCACTCCTTCGGCATCGGCGAGGTTGTCATCGATGTCGCCGACGCTCGGTGCTGTCTGGGCAACCGCGACGCGCAGCGTCATCCTGTCGGCTCGACGGCCTCCCCGACGAGCGAGCCGCTCGACCGACGAACGACGAGCTGCGTGGGAAGGACGATGCGCGACGTCTCGGTCCGGCGGCCCTCGATACGCTCCACCACCAGCTGCGCCGCCAGCCGTCCGAGCTGCTCACGTGGCTGCCGCACGGCGGTCAGCGGGACCGCCAGATGTGCCGCGCGCGGATCGTCGTCGAAGCTCGCCAGGGCGAGCTCGCCGGGCACCCGCAGGCCGAGGCCCTCCGCCGCCTCGAGCACATCGGCGGCCAGGTAGTCGTGCAGAGTGAACACCGCGGTGGGCCGCTCCCGCTCGAGGAAGCGGCCGATGCGTGCCGCGTGACCCTTGACGCCGCCCGTCGTGTCCCGCGGCCAGCGGCTGGTCACCGGCAGCTCAGCGCAGATGAGCCGATCGTCGACCGTGATGCCGTGCGCCGCCAGCGCCTGCTGGTAGCCCTGCAGACGTTCGGCGACCGAGGACGTGCTCAGGTTATCGGTGCTCACGAACGCGATGCGTCGATGACCGAGATCGGCAAGATGCGACACCGCGGCGTAGGCGCCACCGACGTTGTCGGGCAGCACCGCATCGATGGCGAGGCCCAGGAGGTGGCGGTCAATGAGGACGACCGGAAAGTTGCGCTCGCCGAGGTGGGCGAACAGCGCCGGATCGGGCTCGTAGTCCACGGGATAGGCGATGAGGCCGCTCGCCCCCTCGTCGAGGATGCGATGGACCCGTCCCGCCTGCTGCTCGCGGGTCGAGCCGCTGCTGCCCACGAGCATCGCGTAGCCCTCCCGGTGCAGCTCGTCCTCGATCCAGCTCAGCAGGTCCGGCACGTACGGCTGCGCGACAGACGGGACGACGACCCCGACGACCTTGCGCCGCAGCTCGGGGCGATTCGGCGTGCCGTGCGTGACGAAGCTGCCGCGCCCGGCAACGGCCTCGATCAGCCCCTCCGCCCGCAGCGCGGCAAGGGCCTGGCGCAGGGTACCGCGGCTCACATCGAACTCGGCCGCAAGGTCGACCTCGGCGGCAAGCCTGGAGCCCGGTGGGTATCGGCCCTGCTCGATGGCCTCGACCAGCGCCGCCGCCACGCGCCGGTACGCCGGAAGTCGGTCGCCGGATGGCGAAGGATGCTGGTCGTTCACGGGCGCAGTATAGACCGCTCGTCGGCCCGTGCAAGCACCGATAGCCGCGCATTGGACTACTTGGATCTGCCTCTCGACATGGCGGTCTAGGCCGGACTATACTGCGCCGGATCAACGCAGGACTCGCATGGAGGCGATAGATGGCTCGCGGCTTTGCAGCTCGGTATTCATGGAGCGTCGTTCCGGCGATCCTCATCCTCATCATCACGGCCTGCACCGGAGGGGGGACCAGCTCACCCGCGGAGAGCGACGCCGAAACGAGCGCGCCCGATGAGAGCCAGGCGCCTGATGAGAGCCAGGGGGCCGATGGAGGCTCCCTCTCAGGCTCGATCACGGTCGTGCACGCCTGGGCCGGCGCCGAGGGCGAGGCCTTTCAGAGCGTCGTGGATGGCTTCACCGATGCGAACCCGGACGTCACCGTCGAGCTGGTCCAGGTCCCATTCGCCGATCTCAACTCACAGATGATCCAGCAGTTCGCGGCCGGCACCCCGCCTGACGTGGTCAGCACGCTGCCGGGGCTCATTCATTCCCTGGCCGCCCAGGATCTGCTCCTGCCGCTCGACGACATCTGGGACGAGTGGGTGACGAACGAGGAGTACAACGAGTCCGTCCGCACCATCGGCAGCCACGACGGTACGGCCTATGGCGTCTTCTTCAAGGGCAACGTCAACGGCCTGATCTGGCACCTGACGGCCGTGATGGACGAGCTCAGCATCAGCGCGCCGGCGGACTGGGACGAGTTCACGGGAGCCCTCGACGAGATCCAGGCCGATGGGACCTACGATCCATTCGCGGTCGGAGCTGCCGACGTCTGGGTCCCGACGCAGTGGAGCGACGCGTTCCTGGCCAGGAGCGCGGGTGCGGATGTCTTCAACGGGCTGATCGACGGCTCCGTCGCGTTTGACGATCCCGCGGTGGTGGAGGCCTTCACGACGATGGCTGATTTCATGGAGAGCTACTGGCCGGAGGACGCGCTCGACGTCGGCTTCACGGAGGCGAACTGCGCGTGGGCATCCGAGGGCAAGGCGGTCTTCCAGAACCAGGGCGCCTTCGTCAACCTGACCACGCCGGCGAACTGCGGTGAGGAGCTCGATCCGGCGACCGATTACACGTTCTTCGAGATGCCGGCGCCGAACCCCGACTTCGCCGATGTCCATTTCGTCTCCGGCGACCTGTTCAGCGTGGCCAAGGCGACCGAGAACCCGGACGCGGCCAAGGCCTTCGCGCGATACCTTGGCTCGGCCGAGGCGCAGTCCGTCTGGGCCGCTCTCGGCGGATTCATCGCCCCCAACGCGACGGTGGATCCGGGCGTCTATCCCACCGAGAACGATCGCAAGGCTGCCGAGCTATTCAGCTCGGGCGCCCAGGTCTACGATCTCGACGACGCCATCGGCGGAGAGATCCAATCGGTCTATCGCGAGCAGCTGGCATCGCTCATCGGCTCGGGTGACGTGGACGCGTTCATCCAGGCGATGGTGGAGGTGGACGAGCGAGTGAGAGGCGGGGAGTAGCTCCGGGAGGCCAACCAGCGACATGGCCGGCCTGGCACGAGCCGCACACGGCGCCCGGACCGCGGGAACGGGCCGGGCGCTGGCGGGCGGCAGGATCGCCTACCTGTTCGTCCTGCCGGCCGTGCTCGTCTTCGTCCTGTTCTACCTGTGGCCGGCGCTGAACACGATCCTCTCGAGCCTGTTCACGTGGAGCATTCTCGCCCCCTGGCAGCTTGCCGATCCGGCCAGCTGGCAGTTCGCCGGTCTCGGGAACTACGTCGAGGTCCTCACGGACGGCCGGTTCTGGAACGCCGCCTTCAACACGGCCATCTGGCTCGTCCTGTTCCCAGTGATGGCCACCTTCCTCTCGATGGCCCTGGCCATCGGCATCTGGGAGATCGCGCGCGCCTCCCGAGCATTGCGAACCGTGTTCGTGCTGCCGATGACGGTCTCGCTCACAGCCGCGGGCGTGATCTGGGTGCTGGTTTACAACCCCGACTTCGGGGTCGTCTCCGGCGCCCTTGGCGCCGTGGGCCTCGACGGCGCCGAATTCGACCTCGGTCCACTCCACCTGCGCCTCAGCGACTGGCTCTCCAATCCGGGGACGCTCGATCTCGGCTTTGCCACGGTCAACCTCGTCAACCTCTCCGCCATCATGCCGGCGGTGTGGGCGCTCACCGGCTTCGGGGTCATCAGCTTCACCGCTGGTCTGACCGCCATCAGCCCCGAGCTCATCGAGGCCGCGCGGGTCGAAGGCGCCAACCGCTTCCAGGTGGCACGTCACGTCATCGTCCCGCAGCTGCGCGGCGCAACGATCATCGTGGCGGTTGTCTTCGTGATCTACGCCCTGCGCACGTTCGACGTCGTCTGGGTCACCACCCAGGGAGGCCCGGGCACCGACTCGGAGGTCATCGCCATCCTCCTCTGGCGCGAGGCACTCGCCTTCTTCGACTCTCCCTCCGCCGGGGAAGCGACCGCCATCGCCGTTCTGTTGAGCGCGACGATGGTCATCCTCGCCTACCCATACCTGCGCAGCCTGTTGCGCGAGGCGCCGGGATGAACGCGCTGAGGCGAGGCATCGGTGGCGTGTGGTGGATCTATGCGCTGCTCGTGGTGTTCGCGCTCATCTGGCTGATCCCGGTCATGACCGTGGTCATGACCGCCTTCCGCCCGTTGAGTGAGATCCGCGACGGTTGGTGGAACCTCGCGGGCGCCACCTTCACGCTGGACAACTTCATCGGTGCATGGACGGAGGCCGAGCTCGGATCGAAAACCATCAACAGCTTCATCATCACCTGCTTCAGCGTCGCGTCCACCGTGTCCGTCGGCGCGCTGGCCTCGTATGCCTTCGTGCGCCTGCGGTTCACCGGCCGCGGGCTGCTCTACTTCCTGCTCATCAGCACCATGATCGTGCCGGTCCAGATCATCCTCATCCCGCTCCTGCCGTGGTTCCGGACGCTGGGATTCGCCGAGGGGACCTGGCAGCCGTTCCTGGGAATGGTCCTGGTGCACACCGCGTTCGGGCTGGGCTGGGCCGTCTTCATGATGGGCACGTTCATGGCCGGCGTCCCGAAGGAGCTGACCGAGGCGGGCCAGATCGACGGCGCCGGCCACTGGGGCATCTTCAGCCGCATCATCCTGCCGCTGGCGCTCCCCGGCATCGTCAGCTTCGCGATCATCGACTTCGTCTTCGTCTGGAACGACCTGCTCCTCGGGCTGACCCTCCTCGACGCCGATCACGCCCCGCTGACCGTCGGGATCGCCAACCTGCAGTCCGCGCATCTCGCCCAGCAGGACGTCATCAGCGCCGGGGCGCTCCTGGCTTTCCTGCCGCCGCTCGTCCTGTTCGTTGCGCTCAACCGCTACTACGTGCGCGGGCTCTTCTCAGGTGGTGTGAAGTAGCCAAGCCGCTCGACGCGGGAACCGGTCGCGTATGCGCGTCCTTCGACTTCGAGACGGCAGCGTGGCTCTCGATCGGCGCGCCGCATGACCAGCACGGTTTCGTTGAGCTGTCCGCGCTCCCGCCCTTCGATGAGCGGCGGCGGGGTGACCCGGAGGCGACGCGCCGCCACCGCCTGGCCATGACGTGGGACGACCACGCGTTCCTGTCGGTCGAGGTGGACGGCGCCCGCCCTCGGCTCGCGGCGGACCTCTCAGATGCGACGCGGCCCCGCTGGTGGAGCTCCGAGGTGGAGGTCATCGTCGAAGCCGATCCAGAGGCGGACGCAATCCGCCAGACGTGGCTGATCCGGGAGCGCAGCGGCCGTGTGCCGACGATTCATCTTCGCCTCGCGGGGCGGATCGATCGGCCAGCGCTGGCCGAGATCACGGAGCTCGATGCGCTGCCGCCCACCGGAGCCGCCACGGTGGCAGGCGTCCATGGATCAATCGCGCGCCTCCGGGCGGATCGGCTGCCGGCAACGGCGGAGGTGATGGTGGCTGGCCTGCCGGCGCATTGGCGCCCAACCGGCGACGGGCTGCTCGGCACGCTATCCGGGCTGGTCGGTGGCGAGGAGGCGCGGTTCACCATCGAGGTCAGCCTCTCGACCCCGCCGAGCAGCGCGGAGGTCGGCGCGGGTGTCGAACCGATCGGTGACCCGTTGATCGATCGCGCGCTTGCCTACGTCCGCGGCTGTACGGCGCTCCGGGTGGCGGCGGACGAGCGCGCGATCATCACCGACCACCGGATCCTGCCGCTTTCCTGGACGCGTGACGCGTACTGGCAGGCCCTCGCGTTGCTGGCAGCCGACGGGCCGGGTGACAGGGGCCGCGTGGCGGACCACCTGCGCTGGCTCTGGCGTCGGTGCGAGCGACCCGACGAACGATGGGTGCGCAGCCATCATGCCAACGGGCGACGCAAGGACCTCGCCTTTCAGGCTGACCAGCAGCTGTATCCGATGATCGAGCTCGCCGACCATTGGCGGCTCACCGGGACGCTGCCGGCGGGCGTCGACTGGGATTCGGCCGTCGGACGGGCATGGGATGCCGCACTCGCCGAGATCGACCCCGCAATCGGGCTCATCCGGAGCGCGGAGAACGCGGCAGACGATCCCGCCGCGGCTCCGTACATTGGCGCGTCGCAGATCGTGCTCTGGTACGCCGCGATGAGGATCGCCGAGGTGGTCGATTCCGGCGCGCTCAGGATGGATGCCCGGGCACTGCGATCGAGAGCGGCCGCCGTCCGCAGCTCGTTCGCGAGCCACTTCGGCCGAGGCGGCGCGGCGTGGCCCTACGCCATCGACCCGCCCCACACCCGGATCGCCTACCACGACGCGAACGACATCCCCGTGACGCTGGCTCCACTGTGGGGATTCTGCGGACCCGATGATGAGGGGTGGCGCGCCACGATGGCATTCGCCTTCTCCCCTGCCAACCCGGCCTGGTGTGAGGGTCCGCGAGCCGGGCTCGGATCAGCGCATACGCCGGGACCCTGGACGCTCGGCGATATCCAGGCCTGGCTCAGGGGCCGCATCGACGGGGACGACGGCCTGGCCGAAGGATCCCTGCAACGGCTGGAGGAGATCGCCTTCGCCGACCACATGCTGCCCGAGGCATACGCGACCCGTGGCGACGAACGTCACCGGCACTGGTTTGCCTGGCCAGGGGCCGCGCAGGCGGCATTTCGCCTGCTGGACCGCGCGGGGAACCTTCAGGTTCGGCTGTCGGCCATTTGACCCTCGCCGCCGGTGCGAACCGCGCGCGGAGCGCATCCCCACCGCGCGCGGAAGGCGCGCTCGAAATGTGACAGCGTGTTGAAGCCGGCGGCGTAGCAGACCTCCGTGATGGGCAGGTCCGAGACCACGATGAGCGACCGGGCAAACTGGAGTCGGAGCTCCTGCCGGTACCGAACGAACGACATGCCGGTCAGCGCCCGGAAGCGTCCGCTGAAGTAGTTCGGTGACAGATGCGCGTGCGCCGCGACATCGGCCAGGCTCACCGGCTGCCGAAACCGGTGGTGGAGGTGGAGCAGCGCGTTCCGCATGACGTGGTCGTCGGGCCGGTGACCAAGGGCTAGATCGGTGGCGCCGGTCGCGCGAATGATGTCGATGAGGACGCGCTGGAGCGTCGCACGCGACGCGGCGGGACCTCCGGGACGCACCTTCGACTCCTCATCGCACAGGCGAAGAAGATCGGCTTTGAGCGCGTCACCCTGGGAGCCGGCGAACGTCAGGCGCAGCGGCCAGGATCGGGACAGCAGGAGCCGCTGGACATCATCGTCGAGCAACTCGGCGGCGAAGATGACGTCGATCAGCTCGAGGGTCGTTCCAGGATCCGGCTCGAGGTCGTGGAAGTCCGCCGGCGTCATGCCGACGAGACTCCCGGCCCCGATCGCCGACGATCGGCCGTTGGTCCGATGGGTACCGGTCCCGGCCAGGACGTAGGCGATCTCGTAGAACTCGTGCCAGTGCGTGGGCACCGCCTCCGTCAGCCGCTGGTGGCGGACGCGCAGCGGAACATCGAGCAGGCCGTAGGCGGTGCGCGTCCGACGCTGCGGTTCTGGGGCGACGCTCCGACGCATGGTTGCAGGGTAGAGCCCCGGCTCCCGCATTCCTCCGTTAGGCCGGCGCGGCCCGTCAGGAAGCTTCGTACGTGTTGCCGGCCAGGTCGCGTCCGCGCGCCAGCCAGATCCGATGTCCCGGGTTCGCCTCAGGGATCACGCGGATCGCCGCCGAGAAATAGCGCATCGTGTAGCCGGTCCGGCGAATTGGGCTCGTGTTCGCGCCGGCCCCGTGAATGATTCGGCCGTCGTGGAGAGAGCACTGGCCGGGGTCCAGCTCGAAGTTCACGGCACTCGAGTCATCGACCTCACCCTTGATCTGGGTGCTGAAGAATCGCTCGCGGCCCGTGTCCTCGTACTCGCTGAACCCGTTGCGGTGCGTGCCGGGGATGACCCGAACGCAGCCGTTCTCGGGGCCGCTGCGGGTCAGGGCCAGCCACACGGTGACAATCGGGGCGTACGCGGAGAGGCGTCCCTGCCAATAGGCGGAATCCTCGTGCCACGGAGTCGGCTTGCCGGTGTGGGGATCCTTGCTGAGAAAGTGGCTGGACCACAGCGCGATGTCGGGACCGATCACCGGCTCGACCAGGTCGAGCACCTCATCGGCCAACAAGAAGCTCAGCAGACGGGGATCGCGGAAGTGAGGCGTGTCCAGCTCATCGGACAGGCTGTCTCCCTTGTCTGCCAGGTGTTCATCGAAGACGGCCTTGAGGTCGGCGAACCGATCCGGCCCGAAGACCTGGCGCGGCGGAAGGACGTATCCGTGGTCATTGAAGAAGGCAACCTCTTCAACCGATAGCTTGCTCGAAACCGCTGGCTGCATCGTCTGCTCCTCAAGGTGTGTCATGCAGACGAGTCTTCTCCGTTTGAGGCCGGATGTCTGCGCCAGTGATCCGATACATGCTGCGGATCTTCCGCATACCTGATTGGGAGCGGTCGGCGCGGGCGCCCTAGGGCGAAGTCCCAAGGAGCGCTGAGAGCGCCGCCACGAGAAGCGCGACAGCCACGAATGGCACGGCCACGAGCATCGATCGCAGGGTCCGCACGTGCCCTTCCTCTCATTGCGTGTGCGTCTCTCACAGGACGCCGCTGAGGTCCGATCTGTTGCGGCGCATTCGGCTCGCCCGTGAGCTTCGCGGCGGGACGATGCGCCGCCAGGGTTGGACTTCCACGCCTCCGCCCTGACCTCTAGGGCGTGGCCGTTCACGGGGTGACGCTAACGGCCGGTTTCGGCCCCAAGACGGCCGCATCCTTGCCGCTGGTTGCACCCGGCGACGCAAACGGCCATCCCGGCTCAAATCCATCCCCCAACCCCGCCGATAGCTCCACCGAGTGAAATCTGAGCGCGCCGGTGTCGGCCACC
>JBOGSW010000259.1:0-3411 GCA_050695815.1 Candidatus Limnocylindria bacterium
GATATGCGCTCTGCGAGCGCGGGACCGTGACGGAGAGTCGATTCAGTGACGACGCCCTGGATCCGGCCGGCACAATTGCCGAGTTCCTGCGTCGCAACGGCGTCACACAGGACGTACTCATGTTCCGCGAGGCGGTGGACATGCGCGCTCATGGCTGGGCGATTTGCTGATCCGAGTGCAGACCCTCTGGGCGCCGGGCCGGCTAGACGAACTACGGTGATGTGATCTCGAAGCCCGTGTCTGTCGATGAGGGTGCTGGCGACCGCCCTCGCGCGCTATGCCCTGACGACATTCGTCAAGGTGGTGGAAGTCCCTGCAGCGCTTCGTGGGCCGCGACACCTATCCCGTCCACATCTTGGAAACGAGGGTTCCAGCAAGCTACGCAGAGCGCCTTCATTTCGACCCGACTCTCGACTCGATCGGGCCTGCACGTTACGCCCAAGACCTTGAGGAACTCAACAGAGTCCATCTCGGCATCACGGAGTACACGCCATGAGAGACGCGGACTTCCGACCTGCTGCTATCGCGACGCTGCGGTGGTTGCCGCCGACAGAAGGCGGACGGCACTCTGCTCCACCTGGCCCGATCTTCGCCGCGACAGCGCGCGTCGGAGAGGACTCTCGAGCGTCCCCCGTCAGCATCGTAATCAGGTACCGGGATGAGGCGCCGACGTTTGGCGCAGATTTTGAGGCGAACATTGGGTTTCTCGCCCCGGAACTCGTGAAAGACGTACTTGCGGCTGGAGCGCGAATCCTGAGCGCGCGCGAGGCCGATGCGCTCGGCGAGCGCGCCGCGCTGCCGGTGGCCCACGGCCGGCCCACCCTGCTGGGCGACGCCGTGCTCGACCCGATCCTGCCACCCCTGCAGCTGGTGGTCTGCGGCGCCAGCCCCGATGCCGGAGCGATGGTGGCGGCCGGCCTGCGCCAGGGCTGGCGCGTGGACGTGGTCGATCCGCGCCGCTCGTTCCTGGTCGAGGGCCGTTTCCCCGGCGCGCGGCTGCTCGACGCCGAGCCGGGCCAGGCCGGTGCCGCCTCCGGCGCCGGGGAGTGGAGCGCGGCGATGGTCATGAGCCACGACTACCTGCGTGACGCCGCCTTCGTGGGCGGCTTCCTGGGCCGCGGGCTGGCCTACCTCGGCGTGCTCGGCCCACGCGACCGCACCGATCGCCTGCTGGCCGAGCTGGAGGTCACCCCGTCGGACGCCGACCGCGCCGCGCTGCATGCCCCGGCCGGGCTCGATGTCGGGGCCGATGGGGCCGAGCAGGTGGCCACCTCAATCGTGGCCGAGATCCTGGCCGTGCTGCACGGCCGCGGCGGCGGACCCCTGCGTGAGCGCGGCGGCTCGATTCACGGCTGAGCCGGTTCAGGACCCCGCGTATTCCTGTGGGTGCTCGCCGCGGTCCTCGTCGGAGGTGCGTGCGATCGTCGCCAGCGCCTCGTCGACCGTCGTCCCGTTGGCATCGGCGGCGGCCTTCACGTCCTCGTAGGTGATGTTGATCCCGGGCTTGCCCATGTCGTCATGGGCGCGCATGCAGCCGCAGTTCAGGCACACGATGGTGGCTCCTTGGTCCTTTTGCGCTTTTCATAGCAGGGCCGATGCCACGCGAGCCTATCCGCCGATGAAGCTCATCTCCACCTTCGGCAGATCGACAGTGTCGAGCGTGCGCAGCTCCGAATACCGGTCGGAACGGCCGGTCCAGATGAGGCGCAGCGCATCGGCCAGGGAGGCATCGGTGGCGCCGGCGCGCAGGACCGATCGGAGATCGTGGCCGGAGGTCGCGAAGAGGCAGGTGTAGAGCTGGCCGTCGGCAGAGAGGCGAGCCCGGGTGCAGTCACCGCAGAACGGCTGGGTGACGCTGCTGATGACGCCGACCTCACCACCACCGTCGCGGTACCGATAGCGCTGGGCGACCTCGCCACGATAGCCGGGCGCCACCGGCTTGAGCGGCCAGCGGGCATCGATGGCGGCGATGACCTCAGCAGCCGGCACGACGTCGTCCAGGCGCCAGCCATTCGTGGTGCCGACGTCCATGTACTCGATGAATCGCATGGTGTGGGCGGTTCCGCGGAAGTGGCCGGCCAGGTCCTCGATGGCGTGCTCGTTGAGGCCGCGGCGGATGACGGCGTTGAGCTTGATCGGTCCCAGGCCTGCCTCCTCGGCGGCGGCGATCCCGTCGAGAACCCTCGACACCGGGAAGGCGACATCGTTCATGCGCTTGAAGGTGTCGTCGTCGAGCGCGTCGAGGCTGACCGTGACGCGGTGCAGGCCGGCATCGGCCAGGGCCTGGGCCTTCGATGCCAGCAGGGAGGCGTTGGTCGTCAGGGTCAGATCGTCGATGCCCTCGATCCCCGCCAGCATGCCGACCAGCGACTCGAGGTTGCGGCGCACGAGCGGCTCGCCGCCGGTCAGCCGCACCTTGCGCACGCCGAGCGCCACCGACGCGCGCACGACCCGCTCGATCTCGGTGAAGTCGAGGACGTCGGCGCGCGGCAGGAACGCGTGGTCGCGGCCGTAGACCTCCTTCGGCATGCAGTACAGGCAGCGGAAGTTGCAGCGGTCCGTGACGCTGACGCGCAGGTCGCGCATCGGCCGGCCGAGCGTGTCGAGAACGGTGAGGGGAGCGGTCATCGGTCGCCTGATCGTGGCAGCCCTCGGCCGTTCGCGCAACGTGGGGTCGGTCTCAGGCGAGGAAACGGCTGGCGCCGATCGCCCCACCCAGCAGGACGCCGACGGCTCCGCCGAAGACGAGCACCAGGCGGGAGGCGAGTGGCTCGCAGCGTGGGATCACCATGCCGCCCAGGCCCAACCCGATGCCCAGCGCTCCGCCCAGCACCAGGAGCGCCGCCACGCCGACCGGCGGGGCGAGGAGGGTCCGCGTGGTTCCGTCGTCGATGCCGTCGTCGTCGAGCGCGAACGCGAAGCGCTGACGGGAGAGCTCCTCGCCGCTCGCCGCGGAGCTGATCCGCACGCTCGTGTCCCACTGGCTCCCGGCGGGCAGCAGCACCGCATCGGCGATCCAGTCGACCGTGCCGTCCGGGGTCGTGTGGACCATGCCGGCCATGTCGCCGTGGTCCATTCCCGCCATCCCCTCGAGCGTGAGCGGCACGCGGGTCGTGCTGCCGTCATCGAGCCGCTCGAGGCCCAGTGCCAGGGTCGTCGATCCGGCGAGCGCGTCGGTCGTGGTGACGACCACGCGGTTGATGCCCGGGCGGCCGGGGATCACCGCCATGCTCATGCCGGGCATGACCTCGCCGAAGGCGTCGGGAATCGGCGCGATCTCGACGCCGGTGGGCTCCTCGGTCGGCGGCGTGATCGAGAGCGCCGCGGTGGCGATCAGCACGGTGGCCGCGAGCCCGACTTCGACGGTCAGGCGCGCGCGCATCCCGTTCAGCCAGCCGAGCATCCGCCCGC
>JBOGSW010000260.1:0-4638 GCA_050695815.1 Candidatus Limnocylindria bacterium
AGCACGTCGGGATTGACCGATCCCTCGCGCGCGGCGCCGGCCGGAATGGCGACGTCGACGTAGGTGACGTCGGCGTAGGTCGTCTTCTTCGGGTTGAAGAGCGCCGTCAGGCGGTCGACGCGCTCATCGGGCACCTTGACCACGCTCACGTTGGGAGCGGCGCGGCCGCCGGAGAAGCCACCGGTCTCGGCGTGCCCGCCGGTGAGCGCGTTGAAGACCGTGGTCTTGCCGCTGCCGGGGAGTCCGACGATGGTGACCTGCATCGGTCCTAGTAGCCAGCCGCCAGGTCGACCGGATTCCGAAGCGGCTCGCCGGCGCGATCGCGGCGCAGGTTGTCGACGAAGAGGTCGACCGAGCGGGCGATCACGTGGTCGCTGGTCCAGCTGGTGTGGGGCGTGATGATCAGGTTCGGCGTCCGATACAGCGGCGAGTCGGAGCTGAGCGGCTCCTCGTTGAAGACGTCGAGCACCGCGCCGCCGATCCAGCCCGACTCGAGGGCTCGACGCAGGGCAAGCTCGTCGATGAGCCGGCCACGGGCGATGTTGATGAGCCAGGCGTCCTCCCGCATCTCGGCCAGCTGCTCGGCACCGATCAGACCGGCGGTCTCGTCGGTCAGCGGCGCCGCCACGACGACCACATCGCTCTCGCGCAGGACGTCGTGCAGGTGGTCGAGACCGTGGAGCTCTACGGAGGGTCCGTCGTCGACGGCGCGCTCCGGATGGCGCCGGGTTCCGAGGATCCGGCAGCCGAACGGCGCCAGCAGGCGAGCAACCTCGACACCGATCGACCCGTAGCCCACGATTCCCACCGTCAGCTCGCTCAGCTCCCGCCCGCGCAGCGGCTGCCAGGTCCGCTCCCGCTGGAGCTCGAGGAGCTGCGGCAGGCGCCGCGCGATGGCGAGCGACATCATCACCACGTATTCGGCAATCGGCCGGCTGAAGACACCGCGGGCGTTCGTGACCGTCAGGTTCCGCTCCCGGACCGCAGCGGTGGTCACGCGATCCACGCCGGCCGCCGCGGAGTGGATCCATCGAAGCCGCGGGCTGCGCCCAACGACATGGTCGAGGACCGATGCCGGCACCGACCCCAGGAGGAGCACCTCGGCATCGGCGAAGGTGGACTCATCGGCGTCGCCGTGGATGTGGCCGTCGGCCGCGATGCGTTCGCATCGGACGCCCTCCACCACCTCGATCCGCCCGATCAGCTCCCGCGACAGCGGGGCGCCGAGGATCGGCGTGGCGAGGACGGTGAGTGACGGCTCGCTCAGGGCGCGGTCTCCTCGATGCGGGCGATCCAGCGATCCGGGGCGCGGATCTCGTCGAGCGACGGCAGATGTTCGGGTCCGGTCCAGACGCGATTGAGGAATGCGCGATCGCGCTGTCCGATGACCGCATCGGCGAACCGCTCGCCGGCCGCGTACTGCTCCATCTTCAGGTCCAGCCCGGTGATGCGCATGATCGCGCGCTCCAGGCCGGTTCGCCGCTCGCCGCGGCGCTCGAACCGATCGTGCAGCTCGCCGAAGTTCGGCAGGATGCGGGCACCCGCGGCATTCATCACGTGGTTGGAGTAGCCCTCGAGCAGTGACATGAGGGCCTGGGTGCGATTGAAGCTATCGCGCTGGGCGGGCGTCATGATTCGCTCGAGCCAGTGCCCCTCGCCGCCGGAGACGGCCTCTCGGACGCGTTCCATGAGGCCGCCCGACTCCGCGGCAAGCTGCTCGACGGTCTCCGCCACCAGTCCGGCGAAGTACGGGCGCAGCCACGGGTGCGCCTCGAACTCGAACGCGTGCGTGGCCTCGTGCAGGGCGATGAACGTGCGGAACTCGTCGCGCGGGAGACGCATGGCCGCTGCGGTGCCGACGATGTTCTGCTCCACGAAATGAAGCTTGCCGCGCGCGGGACCGGCGGCCAGCAGGCTCACGTCGTACTGACCCAGGACCTTGCGGCCCAGGAAGGCGAGCATGAAGCCCAGCTGCTGGTTGCCGACCGTGCGGTTCAGCCAGCGCGACACGGCGCGGCCGGTCGTGTCGGGGCCCTCCTGCGAGGCGAGGATGACCTCCTCGACCCGCGCGAAGAGGGTCCGGAAGGTGGCGAGGTTGAGGTCGACCCACTGGAGCCGATCGACCACGGCCGGCGTCTCGAGCGCGGACGGCAGCTCCGACCCGATCTCCTCCGCCACGATCGGCTCGATCTCGAGCAGGGTGGCGCGGTAGAAGGACTCGGCCTCGGCGCGCTGGGCGGCCGGCATCGGGGTCGCCGCATCGCCCAGGCGCCGATGGGCGATCTCGCGGACCGCCTCCCAGTCGATGAGCCTCGTGCCGGCCCGCCGCATGATCTCGCGCGATGCGACGCTCGCGCCGAGCGCGAGCAGCCCGCCGACGAGGATGCCCGCGCCGAGGCGCGCGGAATGACGTGACATGCCCGCCAGTCTACGGGAATGCGGCGGCAGGCTCGATTCGGACGGCCTCGACCTGTGGTAGTCGGTCACCGAAGAGGCGGCTCGCGACGCCGACGAAGGCGTCGACGTCGCCCGTGGTGGCGACGCGGTGCGTGACCGCCGTGCCCGAGGCGCGGGCCCCGATGGCGTCGAGCAGGTCCTCGGCGGCCAGAGCGGTGGTGAAGGCCGAATCGACGACGGCCACCCCGTCGCCCACGATCCGCTCGATCTCGACACGAAGGAGCGGATAGTGAGTGCAGCCCAGCAGGAGGGTGTCGAGCCGTGGATGCGCCCCGACCAGCGGCTCGAGATAGCCGCGCAGGACCGTCTCCGCGCGTCGACCCTCGAGGACGCCGGCCTCGACCATCGGGACCAGCGCCGGGCATGCCAACTGGGTCACCTCGATCGTCGCCTCGGCCTCGCGAATCGCGTCGGGGTAGGCTCCCGACTCGACCGTGCCGGCCGTGGCGATGACGCCAACGTGGCGGCTGCGCGTGGCGGCTGCGGCCGCCACGGCACCGGGACGGACCACGCCCAGCACCGGCACGCTGGAGCGACCACGAACCGCGTCGAGGGCGCGGGCCGTGGCCGTGTTGCAGGCGAGGACGAGGAGCTTCACATCCTGTGCTAGGAGCCAGTCGACCGCCTCGAGCGTGAAGCGCCGCACCTCCTCGGCCGGCCGCGGCCCATACGGCGTGCGCCCATTGTCGCCGAGGTAGACCGTCGACTCACCCGGCAGGCGGCGCTGCAGCTCCGAGAGCACGGTGAGCCCGCCGACGCCCGAGTCGAAGACCCCGATCCGCCTCGGGTCGGAGCGCTCCGGCATCCCGATCAGGAACGGACGAGCGCCGGGGCGCGCTCGCGCAGGTGCGCGGCGAGCGAGTCGGCGATCCGCCGTACGCCCTGGGCGATCTCGGACTCGGGGCTGGACGAGACGAAGGCGATGCCCTCGTTGTTCGACGCCAGCACGAGGCGACCGTCCGACACGACCTCGAAGTCGATCTGGCTTCCCAATGCCTTCTCGACGTCTGAGCGTTCGAAGCCTCCGGCCGCGTCCGAGCGGTTCAGCACGGTCGCCAGCTTCGAGGGCGGATAGCCGATGGCGGTGAACGTCTCGGCCGACATCGCCAGGCTGCGGATCGCCATGCTGTCGTAGGTGAGGACCTGGAGGATGAGATCGGCCTGGTCCAGGAAGACGAGGACGTCCTCCGACAGCGCCGCACGGGTGTCGATGATCACGAACTCGTAGAGCTGGCGCAGGAGCGAGAGCACCTTCTCGATATCGCGGGAGGTGACCATCTCGGCCATCTCGACGCGCGGCGGCGCAAGCAGGATGTCGATCCCCGACGGGTCACGCCAGGCGACGTCGGTCAGGTCCGACTCCTTGATGCGGTCGGTCGGCAAGTTCACGATGCTGGGCGCCACGGCCGGCACGCGGAGTAGCCCGCGAAGGTCGCTGAACTGCAGCGAGCCGTCGACCAGGCAGACCCGGTGCTCCTGGCCGAGCGCCACGGCCAGGTTGTAGGCGAGCGTCGTGCGGCCGACGCCGCCCTTCGGGCTGAAGAGGCTCACCACCAGGGAGCCGGAGCGGGCCGACTCGACGGCGCGCGTCTCCCCCACCTTGCGGATCATCGTGGTCAGGTCGAAGCCGGTGAATGGCATCTTCAGCACGGCGTCGACGCCCTTCGACGCGTCCTCGCGCACCGGGTTCTGCGGGACGGTGAGCATGATCACGCCGACCTGCGGCTCCGCGCTCCGAATCTGCTCGGCCACCTGCTGGCCGCTCACCCGGCCCTGGAGCAGCGCATCGACCAGCACCACGTCCGGCCGCATCTCGTTCACGCTCGCCACGGCCCGCTCCCCGGCGGTGACGACGTCGAGCATCTTGATCTGCGACTGGGCATTCAGCAGCGAACGGACGTGCGACGCCACCTGCGGCACGTCCTCCACCACCAGGAGCCGGATCTGTTCGCCTGCCATCCCTCACCCCTTGACCGAGTCGGATGCCGCGTGCCGCAGCACGACGATGCACCGTTCGCTCGTCTCGTCGAGCGGCTCCAGGTCGTGTGACCCGAAGGTCCCCTCGACCGCCAGCCCCGCCTCCTCGGCGAGGGCAACGAGCGCCGAAGGTGATGAATACCAGAGCCGAAAGCTGGCCGGAAGCCGCGCTATCGTACCATCGGGCTCGGCGACATCGGTGAG